>JBAUEX010000147.1:0-30776 GCA_049678845.1 Candidatus Acidiferrales bacterium | reverse complement strand
GAATCAGATCGCCCGCTTCGAGTTTCGATTGCTCGCGTGAATCGACGAAAATCACATCGCAACGGCTCACGGCATCAGCGTCGAGTTCCGCCTTCTGCGGAAAATTCGCTCCGATGGCATTGATGTGCATTCCCGCGCGCAGCCATTTCCCTTCAACCACCGGCTGCGAAGCTGTAGTCGAGGTAATCAGAATATCCGCGTCGCGAACAGCCTCTTCCACGGAATCGACCGACTCCACGGAAACACGGAGCTTTCCTTCCATTGCACGCGCGAATCGCCGGCGACGCTCCGGATCTCTTCCAAACGCGCGGATGCGCTTGATTTTGCGCACCGCTGTGACGGCCTCGAGTTGCGTCTGCGCTTGATGGCCCGTGCCGATGATTCCCAAGTTGCACGCGTCTGGACGCGCCAATAACTTCGTCGCAAACCCGCTCGCCGCACCCGTGCGCATCTGGCCCAGGCAGTCCGCTTGCATCAGCGCCAGCAGTTCGCCAGTTTTGGCTCGGAAAAGAGGAATCATGAATCGCAAGCCCTCGCTCGAGCTTGTGTAAATTTTCATTCCCATATAGCCGCCGTCCCCATCGACGGCAGCCATGTAATGCAGATAGCAATTCCCCGGCAGGTGCAAACGTTGACGGGAATGGGACAGCGCGCTGCCCGCGGCCAGTCGCGCGAATGCGTCTTCGACAGCCTGGATCGCCAAAGGCATCGTAAGCAATGACCGAACGTCGGATTCAGACAGAAGTAGCGCCATGAATGATTTCCCCGCACTCTCTGCGACTCGAAATCGAACTGCCGATTGGATTAGTTCACATTAATTCGGAATCGCAGCACATGCGCAGCCGCTCGATCCAGCACCAGCAATTCACCTTTTGACGTGAACGCGACATCGGTCGGGCTTGCATTTTCTCCCCATTCCGGGTGCTCGGAGAAATTCACGGCCAACTTCGGCGTGCCATCCAACGTCCAGATTTCCAGCAAGCGCTTCGTCTCGTCGGTGGCGACCACAAAATTCTGCGACACGGCCAAGCCATTGGCCTTTGGAACGTCGCTCTTCGGCGCCAGATTGCTGAAAGGAAAATCCCAAGAGGAAAGGTAGCCGCCATCGAGCGAAAGCTTTTCGATAAGTTGATTGTCCGCATCGGCGATGTACAAATTTCCCTTGCTTCCAACCCGGATGCGACAAGGCGTCCAATGCTGTACTGGCATGCCTTCCGGTTTCTGCCAGACTTGCAAAATGCGGCCGCGCGCATTCATTCTCGCGATGTGCGCCGTTTCAAAATCAGCAACATAAATGTCGTCGTCGGTAGGATCGATAGCGATGCTTGCCGGGTGATTCAGTGAGCTTCTATAACGGAACGAGAGAGTGCGGAATGTCTCGCCTTCCGGAGAAAAAATCTGAATCTGCGCCCTCCGAACATCCACGGTAAATATCGCCTGCCCGGAATCTATGGCTATATCCCAGTTGTTCTCATTTGCCGCCACATCGAAAGCCAGCAATGGATGTCCCAGGGAATCGAATTTCTCGATTTGCGTTGGTTTGCCGTCGTCCGCAATGTAGACATTGCCGACCCGATCCGAATTGAACGACTGCGGATTCTGTAATTGCCCCGGCTCCGTGCCTGCGTTACCCCATGCACCAAGATATTGGAGCGGGGGCGGAGGAACACTCTGCGCCGCGCGCTGCGGAGCGGCACACGAAGCGATCGCGAGCGCACAAAAAGCTCCAAGTCCCACGCCGATGAGGCTCCTGCTCCGGCGCCCGCCCATTTTCGTTCCGCTCATTCTTTGGTCTTCCCGGAACGCTTTCTTCCTTTTGTCGACCCGCCCGCGCCGGAATCAATCCGGCGCACGGTGGTAAGCATCATTTCATACTGGCGATTTTCTTGCCCTTTCAGGCCAACGTTGCTGAAGTTAAAACGCGCCTCGCCGCCCGGCGTCGTTGCAGGCGCGACCTGCGCCGGCAGGCTACCGCAAAGTCCGCGCTCGATGAAGCCTGTTTCGTACCGGTGCCTCTTCGGACTCCACGTGAAAACGCGAATAAGCGTGAAATCGCACGGCCTGCCTTCTCCGTCGCGCGTGCCCATGACCAGATATTCCGGCTTGACGGCGCCCGTCGAGTCTACAGCGTGATTGATTTCAAACCATGCGACGATGTTGCTGTGTTCAGAGCTTTGATATTCGGGAAGCGGTTCAGGCAGATCCAAACGAATCAGCCGGCCAAGCACCCAGCCGGAGATCTCAGCCGCGTTCTTTACATTTGCACGCACCAACCACCAATCCTCCCGGTTCGACGAGTCAGATAAAGAGCCGGGACGCGATTGTTGTCCCACATTCGCGGTTGCTTGGCGCGCGAACATTTCTACGGCTGTGCCGCCGGGCGCGGACGATATCACTTCCCACTGCCGCCCGGGCCGAATGTGAAGGTTGCTGCGAGCGCGCGTATCGCCTCGCACCTGAATGGGCATCGCTTCCGTTTCCTCATTGAGCAGCGCGGCGGCGTGCCACAGTGCAGAGCTCAATAGCAGGTCCGACGACACCCAACCGCGGGCGCTCGTCTTCGTTTGGACCAGTGCGTGATCGCCATCCCGCTGAAAAACCTGAACTGGCTCGCCGTAGGAAAGATTGGCCACCGCGGCGCGAACTTCCGCAGTGCTGTTCCAAATCGTCGCGCCTTGTAATCCCACATAAGCCAATTCCAACGGAGTCTTGCGATGCAGACGCACCTCGCGCACCACCACGGCCGCGATGATTCCGAGCACGAGGACGATCAAAAAAACGCGGCGCATCAGCGAGCATCTCCCCGCCAAATACGTCTGCAATCCGCACTGCTCGCTGGGTAAACCTTCGGTCTCATCTCGCTTGCACTGTCCACATGGCTTGAAGTTTGCAAGAATGCGGTTGGCCGAAAGCGATTCAGTCAAACAACGAATCCGCCCATCACGCTTGCGCGACGATTCTACCTCATCCGTTCTTGTGTCTAATCAATGGTGTGAAGCCATGTGTTCAGTCGTGCCACGGTTCTGCTAGAATGTCGGCCTCTGGTGTGGTCGCGGAAAACTTGTGCGAGGAGTAAGACGATGCATCATCTCGAGAAACTCAAACCGCTGGCTTTATTGTTCCTTCGGCTCGGCCTCGGAATCATTTTTATCTACCACGGGTTCCCGAAGCTTTTCACGCATACACACCAAGCGCTGCAGCAGTTCCCACACATGGGATTCCCGCCTTATTTCGCCTACATCTCCGGTATCGTGGAGTTTTTTGGCGGAGTTCTATTGATTGTCGGGCTATTCACGCGAATCGCGGCCTTGTTGCTGGCCGGCGAGATGGCCATCGCCATCGTGAGGGTGCATCTGCCGCAGGGCGGTCCCATGGCCGTCAGCAATTACCAGTTCCCGTTGGCCGTAGCCGTAGCCGCATTCACACTGGTTGCCGTGGGAGCCGGCGCGATATCGTTCGACCGCGCCATCTTTAAAAATAACGCCTAGCCGGCTGAAATCGCAATCAAGCCGACGCGTGGGGTACTTCCGGTGTCTGCGCCACGGGTTGCACAGGAATCGGCAGCGATCCCTCCGGCATGATTAGCCAGGCAACCACATACACAACCATGCCGGGAACCAGTCCCGTGAAGAAGGTCACCAACACCCACAGCAGCCGCACGATCGTCGAATCCATTGCGAAATATTCCGCAAGCCCGCCGCAAACTCCCGCGAGCTTGCTATCCGTAGCAGAGCGCTGCAGGCGGCGCGGTGGCACGGTGGCCACTGTTGCGTGGGCCTGACGCGCACCGCAGAAATAGCAAAAGTTGGAATAGTTCGTGATGTCTCTTTTACAGTTCGGGCAATTCATCATGACCTCCAATTCCCGTCTGCTCGACGGGCCTCTACCGCGTTCTTAACTACAGTTACGATCAACGCACCTGAAAGGTTGCACGCCTGTCGACAAAGTTTCAGAACGACACCAAATCCCGGACCGCGCGCACAATGTCCTCGGTCTGCGGCAAAATCTCATCTTCGAGCTTCGGCTGGTAAGCGCAGAATGTATCCGTCGCCGCAACGCGCCGCACTGGCGCATCCAGCTCTTCAAAAAGCTCGTCGGCGATGCGCGCCGCGATTTCTGCGCCGTATCCCCACGAGCGCGAATCTTCATACGCGACAATCACGCGGTTGGTTTTTCGCACCGACGCGGCGATCGCTTCCCAGTCATACGGGCTCAGCGTCCGCAGGTCCAGAATTTCCACTTCGGTTCCCTGCCGAGCCAATTCCGCCGCCGCTACTTCGGTCCGGTGAACCACCGCCCCATAAGTAATGATGCTCACGTCGGTACCTTCGCGAGCCAAGCGCGCCTTGCCAAAAGGAACCGTGTAATCAGAACCGGGATAGGCGGATCGATTGTAGGGCTGCCGGTAGAGGTGTTTGTGCTCGAGGAACAGCACGGGATCATCGCAGCGAATCGAAGTGCGCAGCAATCCACACAGATCGAGCGCCGTCGAAGGCATTACCACGCGCAAGCCTGGTATATGCGTGAAAATTACTTCTCCACACTGGCTGTGGTAAATCGCGCCGCCAGTCAAATAGCCGCCGATCGCAACCCGAATCACCGCGGGACATTTGAACGTATTCGCCGAGCGCCAGCGCATGGTCGCAAACTCGTTGCGCAGTTGCATCATCGCCGGCCAGATGTAATCGAAAAACTGAATTTCCGGGACTGGCTTCATTCCGCGGGTGCCCATGCCAATCGACCGCCCCACGATATTCGCCTCCGCCAGCGGCGAATTAAACACGCGGTCTCCGCCGAAACGACGCTGCAAACCAGAAGTCGCTTTGAAAACTCCGCCTTTGCCCTTGACCTTTTCGAGATTTTCTTCGCGGCTGCAATCCGCGACGTCTTCGCCAAAAACAACAATGCGCTCGTCGCGTCCCATCTCATCCATCAGCGTCGCAGAAACCATTTCGACCATCGTGAGCGGAGAACCCGACAATTGCGGTTCTTTCGCGAAATCGGCATTCGTGGGATCAACATCTGCGGAATAAACAAATTCATAAACCGAATCTGCGGATGGAATTGCCGCCACGAGGGCTTTGTCAACGGCTTCAAGGATCTCTTTTTCAACGCCGGCTTCCAAAGCTTCCAGTTCCCTCTCGTCTAAAATCCCCTCGCGCACCAGAAATAGTCCAAACTTGGGAATCGGATCGCGGTGCGCTTCCATTTCGCGCTCATCGGCGGATTTATAAAGTTTTTCGTCATCGGAAAGAGAATGCGAATAGGGCCGCGTCACATGCGCATGCAGTAATGCCGGGCCGCGACGCTCGCGGCAATGCGCGACGGCCCGCTGGCACGCCGCATAACTTTCGAGCGGATCCGTTCCGTCGTAATCCTCGATGTGCAGGTTCGGATGATTCGCCACCAGGTGTGCCACATCGCCGCCCGGCGTCTGCACCTCGCAAGGAACCGAAATCGCGTAGCCATTATTCTCCACGAAAAACACAACCGGCAACTTTCTGTTCGACGCCGTATTCAGCGCCTCCCAGAATTCGCCTTCGCTCGTGGACCCTTCGCCGCCAGAAACGCAAACCACTTCATCGTGCTGGTGACGCACAGCCTTACCGAGCGGCGCGGCCTTGGCCTGCGCCAGTGCCTTGGGGAAACGCTCGTAAAAAAGCGAAGCCTCAGCCGCACCCACCGCTTGCAGCCATTGGGTTCCAGTTGGCGATGATTTGGAAACAATATTGTAGTCCTGATGGCTCCAGTGCGAGGGCATCTGCCGCCCGCCCGATGCGGGATCGTCGTTCGCGCCCACGCCCTCGAGAAGCATTTCGTAGGGCGTGACGCCGAGCATCAGGCACAGCGCGCGGTCACGATAATAGAGATAAAACCAATCGTAGGCGGACTTAAACGCCAGCCCAGCGGCGGCGGTGGCGGCTTCGTGGCCCGCGCTGCTGATTTGGAAATAGATCTTGTTCTGGCGCTTGAGTTGAATCTCGCGATCGTCCAGTCGTCGCGACAAAAACATCACGCGGTACAGCCGAATCAATGCTTCGCGGTCGAGACCGTGATATTTTGCCGCATCGAACTTGGCGGTCTTGGTTTTGGTCTGCAGAGCCATGGGTTGTTTTTCGCCTCGCGGGACTCGAATCGGCTTGGCCATTATAGCGAAAGGAATTGCGCCCACCAAATCCCGAGCCGACGCAGCAGCGATTCCGCAACGAGCAAGGGATGAGATGGGGTTCAAGCCTATTTCGCATAGGTTAGGCGGTTTCTGGTTGTTGCATGAAATTGCGACTGATTCGCATGACCTTTTTTTGAGAGAGGAAAGGGGGCGGCAGCGCCATTGGGAAGGGACCGCAGCAAGCAGACCTTGATCGAGGTCCTTAGGGCCAGCAGAGATAGTCAGGCCAGGGATGGCGAAAAAACTCAGGGCGACAAGCTGGCGGGAATCGTCTCGCTATAAAGTTCGGCGGCGATGAGTTTGGCCCAAAAGACTTGCGTCTTGCCCTGGCGCGCCGCTGGTTTGATATTCAGCGCCAGAAAAGCATGAAAGATGTCGTAAGCGAGGAAGGTCACCAGCAGAAAGCACTCGATCGCTTCGGAGTTATGCTTGAAGACGTGATCAGAGCGCCATTCGTTGACCAGTTCGTTGAAGGCATAATTCTCGATATCCCATCGTTGGTGCCCCCACTGGACGATTCGCCCGACAGGAGCTTGGGCCGCCGATAGCGTGGTCACCCAGATCCAGTCACTCCTCTGCGGCTCCTCCTTCTTGTCGGATGGCCGGCGTATGGAATAGTTCTCCAAGGAACGAACGACGCGCACCGGGACATGCACCTGGGGCCAGGAGGTCAAGTCTGGGAAATCCCACCATAAGCATCGGCGGGATCGATAGCTACCTGGTTGGGGGACGACCTGATTCCATAACCCGGTCACATCCTGATAGAGGTTGCGTCGTTCGTCCTTGAGAACGACCAGAGCGTGTTTGCCGTGAGCGAGCAAAAAGTTGAAAAAGGGTGCCTCGGCATACGCCGCATCGGTCAGCACCAAATCGAAGGCGCGCGGATAGGCCAGAATGACGCGCGCCAATAAGCGCAGGGCCGTCTCCACTTCATCTTCTCCCCCTCGTTGTGGTTCATGATCCAGGAGCAGGCGAACGGCCTGCCGTTTGGGCCGCCCATCAGGCAACAACATGAGCGTGACTTGCCGGTGATAATACTGAACGCGATCGCCTTTCTCGCCGTGGATGGTTCGCTCGAGGCAGCCGGAGCAGTGGCGTAAGTAGCTGGCGTGGCTTTCGTGGCCATCCAAAACCGCTACGCCGAGGCCATGAATATCCGGCAAAGCTTTGTTGCGTTTCAGACGCTCATAGAGGAGGTGAATTCCTTGGCGCAGGCCGTCGGCATCCAGCAGAGCATGCACACGACCCAGGGAGTCTGCACTGCAGGCTGGCTCTCCCAACCAGCGAGGCCAAAAGCGTGACTCCCCCAGTTGTTCCCAGGCGTTGATGCTGCCCAGCCGGGCCCAAAACAACACCGTTGCGGACTTCACTATGGCCGCCGTAGAGATACGCGGTTGGGTTCTCCTGTCCGAGATCGGCGCGATAACCTCCCGGGAGAACCGGAAGATCTTTTCTGAGTAGGCGATCAGTCGTCGGAGAACCGGCTACTCCTTTCTCTCCCGCAGGCGCTTCCACTCTAAATCAGAGAGTTCCTCGAACAACTTTTCCATCTCCTGCTGATTCTCGACGGCTTGCCGCACGCGGTCCTCCCATTGGCGAGGCACGAACATCTGGCGCAATTTCCCTCCCTTACGTCGGACCAAATAGAGACAGGCATGCAATTCTCCCCGGGCGCAATGACAGCTCGGTTTGCCACAACGAACATTTCGGATGGTGAGGGTACCGCGCAGAAAGCGAGCCGCATGGACCACCTGCGCCAGGCGAGATCGCTGCTGCCGTTCCCGGGCAGAGAACTGTGAGCGGTGCAAGCAGCCTCCTTATTCTTATACACTACAATATACAAGAATCAGGTACTGTCAAGCGTAAAAAAGCGAATGCGAATTTGCTGCCGCGAGCACAGGAAGGGGTAATTCTAATGGGAAGCCCTATTTAGGCTATATCAATTTCTTCGTTGCGGAATCGCTGCCGACGCAGTTCGGAATTCGCCATCAAGCCCCGATTCCCCGTTTTTAACTGAGGGAATCGAAAAGCTCCGAGGTCTTCTCAAAGACGGGGTCGTTGTGACGAATCACTTCACTTTTGGCGGATTTGAACGCGTCGTCGCCCGGAATGCGGTCAATCCAGCTTTGCGCGAGATGCTTCTCATGGTTCGAAAAATCAAGCCGCACCAATAAATGGACGGGTTCGGATTCTTCGGACTCTTTCTTCTTGCCTTTGTGTTTCGTCTCGTCTTTCGCCTCGGAATCTTCATTCTTCTCCGGCGATTTTCTCTCGAACTTAAATTGAAGCTTGTTGCCGAGACGGAAGCCCTGCTTCCAACCCTCAATGCGATGGCGCGCCTGCTGTGCGGCTTCCTCGTCCATGCCAAAATCGAAAATCAGAAAGGTGTGTGCCATGCCCATATTCTATCGCGAGGGATGGTCCCAGACCACATCCAAACGGCCCTAAGCCTCCTCCGCAATCGTAGTCATTTCCTCGAGCAACACAACCAGGCGGCTGAATTCCTCGTCGAGCCGGACAGCCGCCTCGCTTTCGAGCGGCCCGTAACCTCGCAACCGCCTTGAATCCGATTCCTCCAGGTTGACAATGCTTGCCGAGAGAAGCGCCAGAATCGCCCGCCGCGGTGAGCGAATGGCAGCATCCAACTCAATCTCTGTGTTCAGCCGCCGGATTTCTGCGCGCACCCGCGCGGTCATCTGCCGCAAAGCAGCGCCCTGCGCGGGAGACACGTCGCTCCTCACTTGACGCAGGACCCCCGGCGCTTCCTCAAGACGCGCCTCAATTTCGTCGCACGTCTGCTCCAATCCGCGGAGCAGCACGGAAACTACACGGCGGTGATTTTCGCCGAGCTTTAGTTTTTCGCTCATTCCACCGCTTTGCACGTTGGCGTTCGCGCCTATTTCCCGGTGCGATACAGGATTACGCGAACCTTTTCCAGAGTAATCAACCCCCCGCCAACCATCTCATCCAGCCGCGGCAAGATCTGCTCGATCCGTTCGCTATACTCCACCACCTCGATCACAATCGGAAGGTCCTGCGAAAGCCGCAGAATCTTGTCCGTGTGATAAATGCTCGAAGAACCGTAGCCGCCCACGCCCCGCAGAACGGTCACGCCTGAGAATTTCTCCGCGCGCAGCATCTCGACAATGGCTTGATAGAGCGGCTTGCCGTGCCAGTGGTCCGATTCTCCAATGTGTATTCGCATCAAAGTGCGCTCGCCTTCGAATCGTTCGTGCGTCATCGGTTCTCCTAAATGGCATCGCCCAGGCGAATACCAGCCAACATCACGATCAAGCCCAGCAGCAGGCTCGCGGCAACGTAAACCACACCCTTCACCCATTCGCCATCCTCGAGCATGCGAACCGTTTCCCAACTGAACGTCGAAAACGTGGTGAATGCGCCGAACAACCCGACGGTCAAAGCGATCCGCCAATCCGGCGAAATCACAACGTGATTCAGCGCGAATTTACCGACCAATCCGAGAAGAAAACATCCCAGAAGATTTACGCTCAGCGTTCCATACGGGAAGCTCGACCCGGAACGGTGCTGCACCGCACCTTCGAGACCGTAGCGCGCCAGCGTTCCCGCAACGCCAAATACCGCGAGTAATAATATTCGCACCTTCGCTCCCTTTTCTGCGCCACGAACCCCAAAACAAAAATACTCCTGGAGCCTCGCGGCTGCCAGGAGTCATCAGCTCTTTCGAGCGGTTCAGGCGAACTCCATCGCCTTTCTTAAATTCTTGCCTCCATTGTACTCCCTCTTCCCTCTCGCACCAGAGCGCAGAACTGGGTTGTCATCCCGAACCCAGGCGCGGTTACCGCGAATGGTGGTGAGGAACCTGCTTTAGTCTCCGCGTAATGCGGTCGCGCAAAGACGCGCCCGAAATTCGCGCGTTGCAAATGAATTTCGTTTGTTGCGCGATGCAAATCTTCCCCCGCCCGCTCCCGGATCGGTATCCGTGCGCGCAAACCTTTCGGCCGCACTCTTGGTGCCGGATTGCCCCGGGGAACTTCACCGAAGCGCGGCGGCGATTGGCTCGACTGGCAAAGCGGAACAGGGATTACGATTAGGGGTGGCGCTCTGGCTTTATTTCGAGGCCAGAGCCTGGCGTGTGAAGCGGTCCCGCCCCTCGGGAGTCCGCCAGCGTGCCGCTCGGCTCTGCCGGCCAGCCGAGTTGGGCATCAATGCGGTCAAATACGCTGCGATCAGCGCCCTCGACGCTCAAGCATTCCTCGTGAACGCATCGCAGGTAAGCGCTCCCGAAGCTTGCGAACTCCAGCCCTTCCGTAACAGGTTGCTTAACGGCATATTTCTGTTCGAACGCTTCGCTATAAGCGCCGAAGAAAGATTCCGCGTCCTTTTCGTTGTCGAGAGCAAGCAGAACTACCAGTATCGTCTGCTGTGTCCCCTTGTTTTCAAACAGCGCGTAACGGTCCCCATGCCACATGCGTGCAAAATGCTCCGCTCTGCTCGCATCGATGAACTGTTTCAAAACTTCGCCGAGCGCAAATTCGCCGACTACGTTTTCGTCGAGTTTATTCCAGCCATGCGGAATTGCCGATTTCAAATCGGGCAGTGCAATGGTGATGGGCTTCACATCTTGAAGATACAGAGTGGGGTGCAGAATCTGTTGCGTCGAAACCGGCGGATTCTCAAAGACTTTCTTAAAATCCGGCCAACCGGAAGTCGCTTTCAAAACCTGTTGTGTGAACTCGGCACCCTCCAGATAGGGAAAGAGCAGCTCGTCACGTATAAACTGCGGCGCTTTCGCGAGATTCGGATCCTTGTCCATCTCGCTTGCGACGCCCGATTCGATGAACGGAGCAATATCAGGCACATCGCGAACGCTGGTATGCATGCCATCCAAGCTGTAATCCATCATCGCCGCCACCGCCGAACCTTCGACCACCGCATCTCGCGCCAGCGACGAATCGTCATTCTCACGCACGGCCTTTTGCCACTTTTCGAGGTGAAAATACTGGTCATCCAGGGCATGCGTCAGTTCGTGAGCCATCACCGGCTTCTGCTCCACCGGATCGATCCAGTCCGCAATGAAAAATTCTTTTTTCTCGGGATCGTACAGCCCTGCGACTTGGTCGGTCAGCACGTCCAGCAGAAAGGAGTCGAGCGGAAATCCCTTCGGGATCAAGCCGAAAGCCTCGAGAGTGCGCTGGTCGGCGTAACGCTTCTGTGGCGATTCATCCTTTTTTTGCTGCTCGGTGAGGTACTGGCGAATCTCCGCCTTCGTACGAATGCTTTTCTTTAAGGACGATTTCACGGGCAGATCCAAAATCTTGCTCATCACTTGCAGGACTTGATCGGCCGTAACGAAGAATTCCTGATTGGTTTGGGAATTTGTTTCAGGGCTGTAACGAGCCGCGAGCGCAGCGCTCGCGACCATCGCCTCAATAGCGACAACAAACACGCACATCAACGCAAACCAGCTCTTGGTTCGCATATTGCCTCGCTCCGATAGGATGGCAAACGGACGAAAATAGTTTCCAGCTTCTTTTTTTTTGGATCCATCAGCCCCGCGCTTGTATGCGCGACTGAACGATGCGATAAAGCAGTGTTCCGATTTCATAACAAGCTGTTAACGTTGCTATAATTTTAACTCAACCCACTGCCAAATCTCGGAGTTCCGCCGCGATGTTTCGCGGAATCAGCCTCTGGCGAGCTCGCGGATGTCTCGGGCTGACGTACCGGGAAGTTGAGCAGGCAAGCTATGAGCATTATGGCTACCTTGGACAAGACCACCAGTGGATGGAACCTATCCTCCGCCCTGGTGCACTGGTGCTTGTCGACCCGCAACGGCAGAGGATTGAGGCTGGTGGATGGCGCAATGAAGCGGAAAGGCCTATCGACTTGGTCGACATCCGAGGCGGTTACCACTGTTGTTGGTGCCTGATAGAAAAGGGCAGGCTCATCTTTCAGCCGCATCCTTTCTCAACTCGTGTACCGGAAGCCTATCGTTTCCCCGACGAAGCGGAAGTCATGGGGCAAGTGGTTGGCGTATCTATGCGTTTGGTCGCGGATTAGGGCTATCTGCGGCAATTAAGCCCAGCAGAACGCCAATATTGGAGCAGAAGAGCTCGCGCAAATAAGACGGAGCCCCCGACGGAATAAGCACACGGTAAAATTCGTGCTCTTGCCAACGTCCGGCAACCTCGCCGGTGCGACCGCCGAGGCCTTGCAGGCATTTCCGCAACTCCACCTCTTGCCGTTCGAGTGACATCTCCAAAATCTTCTCGAAGAGTTCCTGATGGCACACCCAAAGTGCCTGATGAACCGCCGGTTCGGAATAGATCGTCTCTAAACCTGCGTGCCGGTACCGGCCCGTCCCCATATCCCGGAGCGTCGCCACGTGTAGCAAGCGGCAAAGGTCTCCCGGAATTCCCGCAAGTGTAGTCGATGCGAAATCCTCGATTACGCGGTGGTTCTGATGGAATTCATCTAGCGCTTCCATGTTTCAACCGGTTCTGCCGTCAGAACATTTCGAACCCGCTCCCTCCTGCCGCGCTGCGCGCGTGACACAAACGCCCGCAGGAGGCTTTCCACGATGAAACGGGCAATCGCTTTTGCTTGTTGTTTTTGCGTTGCTGCTGGTGATAGTAGCTCCGGCCGATTTTGGCGTCAACACGCGGGCGGTAAACACCGGGTCGAGCCGGAGCGCCTGCGCGGATGGTGGCGCCCCCATTCCGCCCTGGCCAGACAGTGCCGTCTCCAACTCGGCCATTGGCTTGTGAGCGGGCGGCAGCGCTCCGACGCCACCGTTCCCGGACATAGCACCTTCCCTATCGGCGTCGAGTTTAAGATCGCCATGCGCTCTGGAGTGTGCCTTGTAGTAAACGTCGCCTAAATGGTAAAGTACACACTCTGGAGCGTATGGGTCTTTCCTTATTCGACGCGGTATATTGGGCAGCCACTGCTTTCGTGGAAGTTTTGGTGTTCTATCTAGCTTTGCGCCGAAGGCTCCTCGGACTCCTGCCGTTCTTTACACTTTATCTCGGTTTGGTGGTTGCCGACGAAGCTCTCCTGTGGTTAACCTACCGCCTCGTGGGAATCCGGTCGCGCATTTCATTCGATGTTTATTGGACGTCACAGGCGCTCTTGGTTCTCGCTCGCGCAGCGGTGGTATACGAGATCTGTCGATTACTCCTGCGCCCATACGCGGGAATCTGGAAACTCTGTCGTCCGCGCCTCGTCGGGCTGGGATTGATCCTACTGGCGAGCGCGATGGCGATGTCTCGCCGTACAGTTCATCCAATTTCTGCCACCACACTTATGGCCGACCGAGGTTTGGAACTCACCGTCGTCGGCGTTTTGCTTTTTGGGCTTATTTTTTGCCGGTATTACGGGATTGAGATTCCGCAGCACTTGGCATGGATTGCGCTCGGTTTCGGGTTCTATTCGGCGATACAGGTTGCCAACAACACATTTCTAGGGGACTGGCTCACGCAGCAGCATCTGTTGATTTGGGCAGCTTTGCGTCGCGCTTCGTTCAACATCGCCATACTCTTCTGGCTGGTGGCTCTATGGAAGCCCTTTCCCGCTACTGCACCTGCACCTGTTTTGCTGGCACGCGGCGACTACGAGTTTTTGGCGCCTCAGGTCAGCGGCCGCCTTCGTGAATTAAACGCCCGGCTTTTGGAGATATGGAAATGATCGTGCTCGTCGCTGTTTTGGTGGCGCTTGCAATTCTCCTCAGCCTTGTGTGGCTCCTGTTCGGGCCGCGGACCATTGCATCGCCTCCCACGATCGGCGATCTCCAGATCGAAAAGGTTCTTCCCGTAAACTGCCGGCATTTTCCGCAGATCAGCCAGTTGCTGAGCCAGGAAGATACTCAATTCATGCGTGAGCGAGCGCCTCATCACATTCAGAGTAAGTGGCGTGCCGAGCGCCGCAGGATCCTCAAACAATATCTGAACGGGCTGCGGCAGGACTTCGAGCGTCTCGAGCGACTGGCACGCCTGATCGCCGCATTCTCCCCCGAAATCCGGAAACGGCAGGAATGGGAGTGGGTTTGGCTCGCTCTACAATTCCACTTTTCCTATCGCATGGTAACGTTGAAACTTGCCATAGGCAGTTTCTCTCCGGAAGGGCTTGCGGGACTTACAGAGATGATTGCTGGATTAACCAGCGAGTTGGAAAATCGCATGGCTCTGATCGCGGAACATTCTCCTCCTTCGCGCATGAGCACGGATGTTGGCGGGTGACCCGTCGGCGCACTCAGTAGTTAGCGCTTATCGGCGCATCTTGAAAACTGCCGGATTCGCGCGCATTGCTGGCGGAACGTAACTCCTACGCCCCTCGCGAAGACAATACTGCCTTATCCCTCTTATGCAGGGCCCTATAATGGAGCAGCTAGGAGAATTCATTGCCCGGGGAAAAGATTCTTGTCTGTGACGATGAAGAAGCGATTCGAGAGGTCGTTTCCACACTCCTCGAAGCCCAGGGATACCGCTGCACGGTCGTGCCCGATGGTTTTCAGGCCCTAGAGGAAATTAAGAATGACTCGCACGATCTGGTCCTCAGCGACATCGTAATGCCGGAAATGGACGGTATGCGGCTGTTACGGCAGGTCCGCTCACAGGATGAGGACATTCCGGTCATCATGGTCACCGCGATGCATGACATTTCTATCGCCTTGGAAGCAATTCGTGCGGGAGCCTACGATTACATCCTGAAACCGTTCGAAAAGGATCAGCTTTATCACAGTGTCTCGCGGGCTCTGGAGCATCGGCATCTTGTGATCGAGAACCGTTCCTACCAGCAAAACCTCGAGCACCTCGTCGCCGAACGTACCCAGCAGCTTTCTCTCACCCTGCGCGACCTCGAGCAATCGTACGACTACACTCTCGAAGCGCTCGGCGGAGCGCTTGACGCGAAAGACGCCGAAACAGAAGGACATTGCCAGCGCGTAACCGCGATCACGATCCTCATCGCGAAAATCATGAAGGTCGAGTCCGACCAGTTGCGGCACATCGCCCGCGGCGCTTTCCTCCACGACATCGGAAAAATGGGCATTCCGGACCAAGTCCTGCGAAAGCCTGGCCCGCTCACGGATGAAGAACGTCTACTGATGCGGCGCCACTGCGATATCGGCTACACGGTACTGAACAAAATTCCCTTTCTAAAAGACGCCGCCGAAATTGTCCTGGCGCACCAGGAATGCTACAACGGAAGTGGTTACCCGCGCGGTTTGAAAGGCGAAGAAATCCCACTCGGAGCCAGAATCTTTGCCGTGGCCGACACGCTCGACGCCATGTGTTCCGACAGGCCATACCGCAAGGCTCTGCCGATTTCGGCGGCTCGCGACGAAATCAAAAAGTTCTCGGGAACACAATTCGATCCTCGGGTTGTATCCGCGTTTCTTTCCAAACCGGACGAATTCTGGAGCGAACTCCGCAAGAACATCGGCGACCCATTCAGATATCTGACAATGGATGAAGGTTAGGAGCCTCGCGTTTCACAGCATCCGGGGATGCTCGGCGGGCCCGCGCGGGATTTTGCGCCACGACAATCCGATTGCGCCTTCCGGCGGGCACTTCTGATATCATATGGTCTCGTTCGAAGGTAATTTTGTTCAAGGAGAGGTGCATGAAGCGAATCGCTACGATGGCTGCCGCACTGCTCCTGGCGCTTTCTGTTTTACCGTTCGCGGCGCAAGCGCAGGAACAGCAAGCGGCAATCACTACGACGAACCTGAAGGTCGGCGAAGTTGCTCCGGATTTTTCTTTGCCCAGCGATCAACATACTTCGGTGTCGCTCGACAGTTTTCGGGGTAAAAAGAACGTGATCCTCGCCTTCTACGTTCTCGCTTTCACAAGTGGTTGAACGAAAGAACTTCAGGCCTATCAGTCTGATTTGGCCAAGATCGAAGCAAGTGATTCGGTAATTTTCGGCATCAGCATTGACAGCCCACCAGCTAACGCAGCATTCGCGAAGCAAATTGGTGTTACGTTTCCCCTGTTGAGCGATATGAATCGCACAGTTCTGAAGCAGTATGGGATCATTCAACCGTTTCCAGTGGGGAAGGACAAGGTGGAATTTGCCCGACGCACGACGTTTGTGATTGGCAAGGACGGCGTGATCAAGCACATCGATTTCGACACAACCGCCATCGACCCAACGTCCGCCGTAACAATTTGTACGGGCCTGCACGAAAAACACGGAACGTAATTTCGGTGAGTCGTACATTGTCTCCGGATTCCATGCATTCGTGTCTCCTGATTTGCCAATCGACACTGGGGATTTCGGGTTTGCTCTTTGACGGAGCTAACTGAGGCGAACCGTAACTTCCGAAACGGCATTCAGGCCATGATGGATTGTTCCGGCGCCTTCTTCGGGTGATTCCCGATAGAGATTGCGGCGTCGATAAAGAGTTGAAAGCGTACCGACGAAAATGAGCGTGGGCGGAATTATCAAAGTGAGGATGCCATGCCTCAACGCAGCCTGCGCGGTCGGCCCAGTGGCTGCCGCGTCGCTATAGCAAAGCGCGCAACCCTGAGCAAAAGCGGCTGACGCACAGAACGTTGCAGTAACTCCCGCAACGAGCATCTTAAGAACAATCCGCATCTTCATGGCCCTCTTCGATCTCAACTGCTTCTATTCTCCACCAATTCCGACTTAAAACCAATGCCTCATGGGTGTACACGGACAATCCTCAGGCTATCCGGAAACACAAAAATCAAGATCATGACTAAACAGAAAACCAGGGTAGGAACGATAACCAAAAAGAGACCGAGCTTCTCAAATCGCAAATGCATGAAATACGCGACAATCAAGGCGGACTTAATCAGCGACAAACCCACTAGAAGCACGAGCATGGGGTGCGGGTCGAGTCTCAAATAAGCAAGCAGAACTTCGACGCCGGTCAAAACACAGAGCCACAACCATACCCACATAAACAATTTGTTCGTCGGACCGTGATGCGCTTCGATTGCGGGCGTTCCATGGGCGCTCATCGCTCGATATGCTCCTCAGCCTTTTAAGTTGACGGACATCAAATAGACCATCGGGAAAATAAACATCCATACCAAGTCGACAAAGTGCCAGTAAAGACCGCTGACCTCGACGTGATCGGCATTAAACTTTCTGCGGCCGAAGCCTAGCGCGATAATGCACAAATAAATCACGCCAATCGAAACATGCAGCATGTGCAAGCCTGTCAAGCCGAAGAACGTGCCTCCAAAAAGAGGATCGCCCCACTGATTCGACCACGGGGTCACGCCTTCCGCGAAGAGCCGGAACCATTCCATCATGTGCAGGCCGACGAAAGCGATTCCTCCGACGGCCGTCAAGAGAATGTACATTACCGCTTTCTTGATTTCGTTGCGATGCGCGGCCGCTACCGCCATCACCATCGTCAAGCTGCTCGACAAAAGAATAAACGTCAAAAACGTCGCGTTTGCGATTGCCGGATAAATTTCAAAGGGGCGCGGCCAGTTCGCGCTCGACAGGCGCACGTACGCGTACGCTAGAATCGCAGTCGAAAATGTGAGCGAGTCGGAAAGAAGAAACAGCCACATCCCGAGTTTCTTGGTGTTGGTTGCAAAGGGAGCGACACCGCCGCCCCAAGCCGGTCCTGCCATAGCGTCGACGTCCAATTCAGCCAAGTATCACCGTCCTAGCAAGAGAAGTAGGAAGAGAAAAACCCACAGCCCATCCATGAAGTGCCAGTACACCGACGTGACTTCCGTCGCTGTCGCGAATGTCAGCCGGCGCAATTTTCCGCGCCCCACATACAGGAGCGCGACAATCCCGCCGAGCAAGTGAAGCCCGTGCGCCGCTGTGAGCACGTAAAAAAAGCTGCCGCTCGCGTTCGTCGCCAGATAAAAGCCGGATATCACCATCTGCCGCCACGCAATCAACTGCCCGGCGAGAAACAGGAACCCGAGAATCGTGGTTACCGTCCACCAGTGCCGGAAACTTTCGCGGTCGCCTCGCGCGAAAAAGTGCCGGGCACGGATAATTGTCACGCTGCTGGCCAGCAGAATCAGCGTATTCAACCACAAAATCCTCGGCATCGGAAATGCCTGCCAATCACTCCCGACGCCCTTCCGCACGATGAACGCGCTCGCGAACGCCATAAAAAACATCAGTATAGCGCCCATCCCAATCGCCATTCCCGTTACGTAGACACGCTGCGGTATTCCAGAGCGGCCGTTCGGCGAGCTGTCGTCGCCTCCCCCAGCAAACGAAGGAGGTCTGCCTCCCCCTCCCGCTTCGATAATCTCGAGTTCTTCCGTGGCTGACGTATGCGGCATGGCAGATCCCTGACGCTAGGCTTTCGCCACTTGCTCGGGCGCGACATCTTGCGGGATGAAATCCTCGGCCGCCCCCGGCACGCTGTATTCGTAGGGCCCGCGATAGACGGTCGGATAATGGCCCGCAAAATTGTCGTGCGGCACCGGCGTGCTCACCTGCCATTCAAGGGTCGTCGCGCGCCATGGGTTTCGCTCCGCCGGTTTGCCGTGCTTGATGCTCCAGAAGAAATTGAAATAGAAGAACAACTGCGCCGCGGCCGTTACGAACGCCGCGATACTGATGAATACATATACGGGCTGGAGGCGCGCCAAATAATGAACCGCGTCGGTGCTGGCGTAGCGTCGAGGATCGCCCGCATACCCGAGGTAATGCATCGGCATAAAGATGCAATAGACGCCCACAAAAGTCATCCAGAAGTGAATCTTCCCGAGCGTCTCGTTCATCATGTGCCCGAACATTTTGGGGAACCAATAGTACGTCGCGGCAAACATCGCAAAAATCGCCGCCACGCCCATGATCAAGTGAAAGTGACCAATCACGTAGTAGGTGTCGTGCAGGTAGAGATCCAACGCCGGCTGCGCCAGGAAAATGCCGGAAAGGCCGCCGGTCACGAACAGTGAAACGAAACCGATGGCAAACAGCATTGCCGCAGTGAAGTGGATTCGCGCTCCCCAGAGCGTTCCAAGCCAATTGAACGTCTTGATTGCCGATGGCACTCCGATCACCAGCGTCAGAATCGAAAACGTCAGCGCCGAGTACGGATTCATCCCGCTGATGAACATGTGATGGCCCCACACCATGAAGCTCAGGAAGCCGATCGCGCTCAGCGAGTAGACCATCGCCTTGTAACCAAAGACTGGTTTCCGCGAAAACGTCGAGAGCACATGCGAAATGATTCCCATGGCCGGGAGAATCGCGATGTACACCTCCGGATGACCGAAGAACCAGAAGAGATGTTGCCAAAGGAGTGGCGAACCGCCTGCGTGTTTCAGAAGCACTCCGCTGACATCCAAATTTGCGGGGATGAAAAAGCTGGTCATCGCCAGCCGGTCCAGAAGCAGCAGAATGCAAGCGGCCAGAAGCACTCCGAAGGCCAACAGTGCGAGGCAGGCCGTTATAAACCAACCCCACACGGTCAGCGGCATGCGCATCAAGGAAAGTCCTTTAGCGCGCAGGTCAATTGTGGTTCCCAGAAAGTTGATGGCCGACATCAGCGAAGCGCCGCAGAACAGCGCGATGCTCACGGCCCAGAGCGTCTGGCCAAGTCCCTGACCCGGCCCCGCAATTTCGCCAACGGCGCTCAGAGGGGCATAAGCCGTCCAGCCGCTGATTGGCGATCCGCCCGGTACAAAGGCCGAAGAAAGCAGGACCAGCATGGACACAAATGTCAGCCAGAACGACAGCATGTTGAGTGTGGGAAAGGCCATGTCCGGCGCGCCAATTTGAATCGGAAGGAAATAATTGCCGAAACCGCTTTGCGGCACGGTGGTCAGAACGAAGAAAACCATCAGCGTGCCGTGCATGGTGATGACGCGCAGGTAGTCTTCGGGTGAAACCACGCCGTTGGCAAATCCCCAAATGTGCACATTCGGCCAAGCAAGATGAATCCGCATAATCACCGAAAGGATTACGCCAATCGTAACAGCGGATAGGCCGAGCAAGATGTACTGCGTGCCGATGATCTTGTGGTCCAGGCTGAAAATATAATGCCGGATCCAGCCTTTGGGCGCTTCCGAATGGTGGACCGGACTAGCGTGCGAACTCATTGACACTCTCCCATGTTGCGGGTCCGTTATGATGACTGCTCAAAGCCATTTGTTCGTTGTTGCCCTCACTGCCCAGCCTGAGCGTTCTGCGTCTCTTGCTTCTGCTCCCATTGCTGAAAATCGGCGGCGGACAATACATGCAGCATGGCGTGCATGTGGTAGTGCCCTAAACCACAGAGCTGGTTGCAGGTGATTTCGTAGTTGCCGATCTTCGTTACTGTAAAATGAACGGGAATCACCAGGCCCGGAACCGTGTCCTGTTTCACGCGCAGTTCGCGCACAAAAAAACTGTGGATGACATCCTGCGAGCGCAGCATCAACTCGATTTCCCGTCCAACCGGCAGATAAAGATCGCCAGTGACAATATCGTCCTTGCCGGCCAGATCATTCGGATCCAACCCTAATGGATTGCCGACGGACGCATCGATGTCCTTCGGATTGATGCGTCCAAATTTGCCGTCCGGTCCGGGATACCGAAAATTCCATACGAACTGCACGCCCGTAACCTCGACCTGCAGGGCTCCCGGCTGAGGCCCGCCAAAATGCACTTCGCCCCACGCGTGAGCAGCCATCACGCCGAGACCAACAAAGATGACCAGAGTCGCCGTGGTCCACACCACTTCCAACATGTGATTGCCGCGAACAAAGTGCGCCTTCTGCCCACGATCGCGGTATCGGAAGACCATCCACGCCAATGCGAGTTGCGCCAGCACGAAAACAATCCCTGTCAGTATGAATGTGACGAAGAACTGTTGATCAATCTGATGGCCAACAGGAGTGATCGCGGCGGGAAACCACCATGTCTTGGCAATGTGGAAATAAAGCGTCGACCCGACCAAAATGAGGATGACGATTGATAACAGAACGGCCGGCACTGACGAGCCGGCACACGATTTTCGTGAACCCATTTCCTCCGCTCCGGAAAGATTGCAGCCTACGGAACAAACTTCTGGCCGCCGATCCTTGCACCCAATATCCAATGGCCATGAAGGTTCAATCAAACGGCCACAATCATATATGGCGCGCACAAAAAAATACAATATGAATCAACGAAATTTTCCCAGTCTTCCGGCACCAAATTCCAGCGAGTAAATTTTTGGTGCGGTCGAGTGGATTCGAACCACCACGGTATTGCTACCGTCAGCCCCTCAAGCTGATGCGTCTGCCAGTTCCGCCACGACCGCACATTGAAAAACACGAAGAACGTTACAGGAAATCAATCCTATTTCTTAGGCACAGGAGCCTGTGGCACAGGTTTCTGCGCCGGAGCTGCAGGCCGAGATGGCGCGGTCGGCATCGTTTGCTCGAGAATCGAGCTGCCTTGCGCCGTTGTCGGCGCACGTTTCAACGAAAGCGCCAGCGAACTCATCATAAATACAATCGCGCACCACGTCGTCGCTTTCGTCAGAAACGTCGCCGCGCCGCGCGGACCAAATGCCGTCTGACTGCCCGCGCCGCCGAATGCCCCGGCCAAATCCGCCGCGTTGCCGCTCTGGAGCATGATCACGAAAATCAGCAACAAACAGACCAACACGTGCAACGTAACCAGCACAAAATTATAGTGCCACCCGAGCCATACCAGCCCCAGTGCCGCCGCAATCGCAATCACCCACTTCGCTGCATCAGGCATTCCGGCTCCATTTTTGACCCAGAGATTCTCGCCGCTAGAAATTCACAATCGCTGAAAATGACCGCGCGTCCAGGCTTGCCCCGCCCACCAGCGCGCCATCTATTTCCTCGTGAGCCATCAAACTCCGGATGTTATCGGGCTTGACGCTCCCGCCATAAAGAATCCGCACGCGCGACGCCAATGCTGGCGTAAAGCGCTGCGCGGCTAGGCGGCGAAGAAAAGCATGTGCCTCGGCGGCAATTTCCGGCGTCGCCGTGCGCCCCGTGCCGATAGCCCACACAGGTTCGTAAGCGATCAGAATACGCGAGAAATCCGGACCGGTCAACGTCGCCATTCCGTCATTGAATTGACGTTCGATCACTTGCTCGGTCCGGCCCGCATCTCTTTCGCTCTGGTCTTCTCCGACGCAAACAATAGGTTGCAAGCCCGCTTCAAGCGCCGCCTTCAATTTGCGATGTACGGTCGCGTCGGTCTCGCCGAAAAATTTTCGGCGTTCGGAGTGCCCGATGATCACGTGTCGGCAACCTGCCTCAATCAGCATCGGCATCGAGACTTCCCCCGTGAACGCGCCTTCGCGCTCCCAGTAAGCATCCTGGCCCGCAATCGAAATCGCTGTGCTTTTCGCCGCGTCTACGGCCGCAGCAATCGCAGTAAACGGCGGCGCCACGATAATGTCGCAATGGCGCGACGCCGATACAAGCGGCTTGAATGCCTCGAAGAACGCCCGCGTTTCCGCTTGCGTCTTGTACATTTTCCAATTGCCCGCAATGACCGGACGCCGCACAGATACCTCTAAATGGGAGTGAGGGCTTCGACACCCGGAAGTTTCTGGCCGGCAAGAAACTCAAGCGAAGCTCCCCCGCCTGTCGAAATATGAGAAATTCGGTCCGCAAGCCCGGCCTGCTCGATTGCGGCCACACTATCGCCGCCACCAACAATGGACGTAGCCCCGTTCGAGGTCGCATCGGCGACGGCCCGCGCGATCTCCATCGTTCCGCGCGCAAACGCCGGTTTTTCGAACATGCCAAGCGGTCCGTTCCATACAATCGTTCGCGCTGCGGAGATTTCCTTGCGGAAGAGCTCAATCGTCTTTGGACCGATGTCGAGGCCCATCCAATCGGCTGGGGTGCCCTCGACTCCTGTGAGCTGCGTCTGCGCACCTTCTTCCGTCGAGCGTGCCAGAACATGATCAACGGGCAGCACAATGCGACACCCGCGCTCCACCGCTTCCCCGAGCAACGTCAGAGCCAAATCGATCTTGTCCTCTTCCACCAACGACTTCCCGGTCGTAAAACCTTTCGCGCGGAAAAACGTATACGCCATCGCTCCGCCGATTAGGATTGTATTGGCGATCTTGATCAGATTCTGAATCACTTCGATTTTATCCGAGACCTTTGCCCCGCCAAGGATCGCCAGAAACGGCCGTTCCGGATTTGTAAGCGCTTTGCCAAGATATTCAAGCTCCTGCTCCATGAGCAGTCCGGCCGCGGCTTGCCGTACAAATTTTGTGATGCCGACGACGGATGCGTGCGCACGATGAGCCGAACCAAAAGCATCGTCAACGTAGATTCCATCACAGAGCGCAGCCAATTGGCGCGAAAACGCCTCGTCGTTTTGTTCCTCCTCGGCATGGAAGCGCACGTTCTCGAGAAGAAGCACCTGCCCATTCTTCAAGGCCTTGCTGCGGGACTCGGGCTCCTCGCCCACGCAGTCCGAAGCAAAAATCACGGGCTTGCCGAGCAGTTCCTTCAAGCGTTCCGCGACCGCCGCGAGGCTGTATTTAGATTCCGGTTTCCCTTTCGGCCGCCCAAGATGCGAGGCAATCACAAGTCGCGCACCTTGATCGATGGCCAGCTTCAGAGTGGGGAGCGTAGCGCGAATGCGCGTGTCGTCCTCAACTTTCCCATTGACCAGCGGCACATTGAAATCGGCGCGAATGAACGTGCGCTTTCCGGACAGTTCCAAATCTCGAATGGAGAGCTTTTTCATGTCGGTTGCGGACCCCGCAGCGAAACACGCCGGAGCTTAGAGCCTCTGGGCCATGAACTTAATCAGATCCAGACAGCGGCAGGAATAACCCCATTCATTATCGTACCAGGCCACTATTTTAACGCAGTTCGATCCCACCACGCGCGTGTTACCGGCGTCGACGATGGCCGAATGTGGATTGCCCAGAAAGTCGACAGACACCAACTCCTCGTCGGTGATATCCAGAATGCCCTTTAACGGTCCGGCAGCCGCGCGACGAAATGCTTCGTTGACGCTATCAGCCGTCGCGGGCTTTTCGGTCATCACCGTCAGGTCTACCACGCTCACGTCGGGCGTTGGAACGCGCAACGCATACCCATCCAGCTTGCCCTTGAGCTCAGGAATGACAAGGTGGAGCGCTTTGGCGGCTCCCGTCGATGTAGGAATCATGGAAAGTGCCGCGGCGCGCGAGCGTCGCAAATCTTTGTGCGGCAAATCGAGCAAACGCTGGTCATTCGTGTACGAGTGAATGGTCGTCATCGTGCCAACAACAATACCAAACGTATCGACGAGCACTTTTGCCACCGGCGCGAGACAATTTGTTGTGCAGGAAGCATTCGAAACCACATGGTGCTTTGCCGGATCGTACGCTTTTTCATTCACTCCGAGCACCAACGTGCAATCCGGATCGGTCGCCGGAGCGGTGATCAACACTTTTTTGACCGACCCGCGAATATGTTTACGCGCCTCCGGTCCCTTAGTGAACACTCCGGACGCTTCGACCACAATCTGTGCGCCAGTCGGGGACCAACCCACCGCGGCCAAGTCTTTCACCTTGGAGACATGGATGGCATGGTCATCCACCTGAATCGCGTCATCGCTCGCCTGAATTTTATTCGGTAAGTTGCCGTGGATGGAATCGTATTTCAGCAGGTGCGCCAAAGTCTTCGCATCCGTGATGTCGTTGATGGCTACAATTTCGATTGATGGATCGCCGAGCGTTACGCGAAATACGTTACGCCCGATGCGGCCGAAGCCGTTGATGGCAACTTTGACTGGCATGCATCCTCCGCGCTTTTTGTTGAGATAACTTCGAATTATCAAATCGTAGGCGGCATACGGAAGCAGATGCTAGGGTGCGCGAAGAGAAATGTCAACGCGGCGCTAACTGTATGTTTTGACCTGAATGACTTTCTCCCCGCTGAAAGTCACAAGAACTGTCTTCGATGGAGGATAACCGTAAATCCAGTCTTCGGTTTGTTTGCCGTCTTCGTCCAATTCCCGGACTTTCTTGTCGGGGCGGCCCATGGCCGCGAGCACCATGTCATGATTCATCCCCACGATTGCTCTGTGGTCCTTGATCGCCTGCTGGAACTGCGGCGGGAGCGTATCGACCCAGTTAACCGCGGACGACCGTTCACCGGCGAAGTCGAGGAACGGCGAGAGGTCGTGTTTCAGTTCGTCGGGACTCAAATTGGGAACGGAGTGCCCGTAGTCCAGGACGAGAACAGCCCCCATTTGAGCCGGGCCCGCCGCACTGGGCATGGTGACTGGTGGACTCATGGGCCCCAGGCCAATCTGCACATGCTGTCGCCAATTCCAATGCTTCTTCGTCCCGCCGTTGATGGCCACGATGATTTCGTTTGAACGAAACTCGATGCTGCTGACTTGCACCTGGTCGCCAGGATTCGCTGCCGCGCCACGCATCAGCGCCTGGCGCAAATTCTTAGCATCAATGGCCTGGCCTACCTTGTAGCGGAACCCCTGTTTCATCGAGGGAATGGACTGAACAACGCGGGCGAATTCGCCATCGACGTAGCGGATCAGGGCAATCTTCGATTCCTGTTCAAGTGGCGGCTGTTTCTTGCCTATTGTGGCCTGAACAATCGCCAGAAACAGGTCCGGCGGAGACGCCATCGTCGGCAAGCTGGCCTGCAGCGGCTGTACCGGCTCAGGGCGAAGCGGATACACGTGGGGCAAGTCGAAACACGCCAGAAGCAACATCACGCTCGCGAGGCTGGTCAATCGGAACATGGCTTTATCGTCTTTAAATTAAGCCAGCGAGCCTAACAGGAGTTGTATCGCCGGTTGTGCAAAATAGTACCATTTTTCGGCGGGATTTCCTGCATTTGAGTGATCGCATGCCACGTCGGACAGTTGCTCAGGAACGCAACCTAACTGGGGAGAAACGAACTAGCTTGCCGCAGCCTTGGACTTTCCCGTCGCCGCCTGCTCCTCGATTTTTTCCAAGGCGAGAAGCGGCTCGAAGCAACGCCGGCATCGCGCTTCATACATTCCACCCGCGCCGACGACAATCAGCTCCTCGGAGGCCACCAACCGTTGCGTATTCACCGCCGGATTGCCGCAACGCACACAGATGGCGAGCAGCTTGGTAATTTCTTCGGCAACGACCAATAGCCGGGGCATCGGCTCGAAAGGACGTCCCATGAAATCCGTGTCGAGTCCGGCGACGATCACTCGCTTGCCCGAATCCGCCAGCCGGGTGCAGCTCTCAAGCAAACTCTCACCGAGAAATTGGGCCTCGTCGATGCCCA
Organism: Candidatus Acidiferrales bacterium; assembly: GCA_049678845.1. Taxonomy (GTDB): domain Bacteria; phylum Acidobacteriota; class Terriglobia; order Acidiferrales; family UBA7541; genus DAHUXN01. The sequence goes on along the minus strand of JBAUEX010000147.1, from coordinate 4,415 downwards.
CGACCTCGGTCCTGGGTTCCACTTTGTCAAGAATATCGGCACCCGTGCTCACCAAGGCCGAAGCAATCTCCAAACCCGAATGCGAAACAATGCCATTCGACGAATAGCGCTGGTCGATAAATGGCTTGAAAATTTGCACGCGTTGCCGAGCAATTTCCGCGCGTCGCAACCTTCGGATCAGTTCTTCGCTCTTGCCGGAAAACATCGGGCCGACAATCACCTCGATCCAGCCCATATTACCCTTGACGATATCCACGGGTTCTCTCCTGCCCCAGATGCCTAGGCTAACATAATTCGCTGTGGAAATTCCCGCGCGTCGTACTGATCGAAATTCCGTTACTTTGATGCTGCGCCTCGCTGCGGTTGGTACAGTGCCGCATTGAAAAACGGTGCGAATGCATTGATGACGGCGGTGCGAAAAGCGTCCTGCCTCGTAATCATGTTGCGCGTCAAGACTCCCCACGCACCTTGCGCATCGCGAATCCCGTGTCCGCCGGCAAACGCATCTATCGCAACGCCCAGCTCAATACCTTCGTCCACCACCTGCCGCGCCAAAATTTCCGGCAGAAGGATGCTTCCCGATTGCCCGTAGGCGCCGCGTCCGTCTTTGTTTGCAACATATGCCCAATTTTGCAGGAAAACACCGCGCGAACCGTCGTAGCTCAGAACGTCCAGTCCGCCTTCCAACCCCACGAAATAATCCCAGGGCAGCTTTTCTTCCCGTGCGCGCTTCACAAGCTCGTCGGCTCGATGGCGCGCGCCAACCATCAGGTCAGCGCGCGACAACGGTGTGTGACGAACTCCGCTCTCGACCTCCGCGCCCACCACTTCGAACGGGGCGTTGGGATCCAGGCTCGGCCCAACAATCGTCAATGCCTCCCAAACAGCATTCAGTTTTGGACGGCGCGTGCTTCCCACCGCAACAATGATCTTGGTCATGGCTAAAGTCGGGAACAATCCCGGAGGACGCTATTCCTTCCAGAGCTGTGATTGTTTTTCGCGCGCAAACCGGTGATTTAAGAATGCCTTCAAGTCTTCGATCGACGTAAAAACCTGATCCGAACACGCCAGCATCCAACCGCTGATTTGCTCCAACGGCAGCGGCGTCACCATGTAAACGGGGATCCCTTTCCGGTAAGCCACAGTCAGTTCCGCGGAAGTACCTCCGCTCTGCGCTTTTGCGTCTCCCCAAAAGCAGATCACGTAGTCAGCCTTGTTTTCGATCAGGTCGAGATCAAAATGGATGATTTTGCGGACCACGCGCCGAAAACGCTCGAGGTCAGTCAACTTCCACTCGCGGAAGTGCGCCGCCTCTTCGTCGGTAAGGTTCTTCTTTTCGTCCTGCGCGGGATCGTAAACGCGATGACCCAGGTGATCACGGAGAAACGGGGTCAGCTTCTGCCGCCAGAGCTTGCCACCGCCGTCGGCGAATTCAATTGGTCCGCAGAGATATGCGAGCATGAGGTCCGGGCAAGTCAGGACTCTAGCACGAGGTCATGTGCACTGCAAAGAGATGCCAAAGGAACGCAGCGGGGAGAAAATGGAGCGGCCGAGGGGACTCGAACCCCCGCCTACAGCTTGGCAAGCTGTCGTACTACCCCTATACTACGGCCGCTCGGACGGGCAAGACTTGGAACAAATCTTTTATAGCACGCCCGTACCGAACCCGACAAGGCCTGAGCGAACTGCGGCTGCACGAGAATGCAACCGAGCGGAATCCAGCTCGCGACCCAGAAGAATCAGCTAGTTGACTTCAAGGATGCGAGTTGATTTGACGACCGGTGATTTTTTCTGGCGGTCTGCAAAGCGAGTCGCACGCTCTCGGTCGATATAAACCCGGGCGAATTTCTCCCCGTCGTGATAATAGACCGTCACTTGCCAGTGGCGGTGTTTTCGCCGCCGATCACGTCGGAATCGAGCGGTACCCTTCTTCGTTTTTGTTGTGGTCTTCTTTTTCACGGGATGTCCTAGTGTCGCGGGAGTATCGCAACTTCGGAGGCGCGGCGCAAGTCTCAAGTTGATTATCACCCCGGCCGCCACGCTCGCTTTGCTCTACGTTCCCCTATGGAACATCGACTGAAGTTTCTTGAGACGTTTGCCCCTCCCTAACGTCTAAGATGGAAAGAGAAAATGAGGTGGAACTTTTCAGGGGATTCGAGCGTATTTCAAGTGGAAGGGGAAAGGGAGTTGGGCCATGGTGATGAGACTCGAGCACGAAGTAAACATTGAGAATCCGCGGCATCACTCGCCGGAACGGGTAGAAACCCTCCGGCGGCTGCTGGCAGGGGGGGCGCGCGTGGAATGCGACCCTAAGCGCCCGGATTTTTATGAGGTTGAGAGCGGTTCTGACGTCTACTACATTCATATCTCGCCGGTTACCGGGAACATCTTTTTGCTGGCTGCATGGCCGAAGGATGGCGTCCCAGGCGACGAAGTGCGGACAACTCAGGCCGCATAACGCGCACAGACAAAGACTCACAACGGTTCACATCAATAAGTCAGCGGCCTTGAAACCGAGGTCTTTCAGAATCTGTGTGTTCAATTCGTAGATCTCCGGTCCGGCGGTAGTGCGGACGTAGATGCGATCGCCGACGGCCGCGGAGATGTCTACTGTGGTTTTCTTCCCCGATTTGCCGCTGAGAATCACTTGAATCGCTGGTTTGGCCAGATGTGCCAGGACCGCCCGCGACGGCGTGTCGTAAATTTGCTTTGCCCGGGCGTTCTGGATCGGATCAAATATTTTCCAACTCTGAATGGCCTTCCCTTTGTCGGCGACGGGCTGGAGGATCGTCCACTGGTCATCCTTGCCTTGCGCGCATTGCATGATGCCGTTGGCATTATGGATTTCCACAGCCGCCACGTTGGTGGGATCAAACTGCAAGATCGACTTATCGCGCAGGTCGAAGAACTTTTTATTGAGCGCGTCGTAGACGGTTGAACTTATCTCAAAGATCATCGGTCGCGCAGTATCGCGAGCGTAATAGCTGTCCCCGTTTTTTTTACCAACCAGCAGATGAAACTCCTGTCCCTTGGTCGCGGCCGTGACGCTCATCGACGGGTGAGTCAGCCCGTATTTTGCAAGGTCGTCGGGCGATTCACTGACTACGTCGGTGAATTTATCCGTCGATAGCGCGCTGGCGAGCGAATCAACGGCGCTGGAATCCGCCAGTACTTCCTTGGGCTTAGCGATCTCCCAGGCAGAACTTTTCTTCGTGACCACCAGTATCCCCGTCGGATCATCGATTGTGATGCCACCGATTTCACCGTTGTTTAGCTCGAAAAGCGACCGGTCGCGCAACTGAGACAGTGGCTTGTCGGTTTCGTCCAACAGCGAAACGGGCAACAGGTCAACATCCTTTGCCGCGTCGATGAGGGCATAAACAACGTTGCCGGAAAAATCTTTGTCGCCCAGTCGAATGGCATGCTCGACGCCGCCCTTTTGCTGAAAATCAATCGTGACGGCGGGCTGAGCTAGACCGTATTTCGACAGGCTGTCGGTAGGCGCGAATGACCGGCGGATTTTGGCGCTGCTCAGATCGTTCACGATGCCGCTGATACTGGCCTGATCGGCGCGCGTAGCAACAGGCTGGGTTATCTGCCAGAGATTCCCTTGTTTCGCGAAAGCCGTCTTGCCAGCCGCGCTCGCGAATCTCAAACCAGTGATCTGGTCTGCTTTTACCGCAAACGCTGGTTTCCAGGAGGCTTCATCCGTCGGTGGGGCGACGCGATGTTTGCTGTCGTAGAAATAAACGAACGCTCCCAGCGCCATGGCAAGTACGACTACAATCAGTGTGCTCTTCTTCATGGCCGGCTAACGACGCTTCATCCAGATATAAATTCCGCCAATAATCACCATGAGCGGCAGAAATACCATGCTGAACCAGGACAATTCCCGCTGCTGCGCTTCGGTCAACGTCACGCGGCGATTCGCAGCTTGTTTTGGACGGATGGAAATCAGATTTTCTTCTTCGGTCAGCCAGTTGATGGCGTTGAAAAACAGATCGCCGTTGCGCTGCTCTCCCACCCATTGATTTGTCGCAAATTCGGAATTGCCAATCACCACCAGCCGCGCATCGGTAGAGCCCGATTTCCTCTCGGCCGCCACGCCGAGCGAGAGCGGCCCGCGCTGATCGGTCTTCGGATCGTATTTCACAGTTCCGTTCCCCAAATTGGGCACGGTGAAACTGGCCGGGGAAGTCTTTAGCAGCTCGACAGATTGAGGCTCAATCTTCGAGGTATCCGCAATCGAAACTGTTCGCGCCAGCGGGAAAAACGTCATCGAACCTTTGAAATTCCGCACCACCGGGCTGTCGCCATAATCGACGACCAGCGGAATTCCTGGGCCCGCTCCCAGCAGTTTCCCCACGCCGCTCACATCGATCACGTAATTTTCACCCAGCTTGATATTCCAAGGC
>JBAUEX010000146.1:0-6091 GCA_049678845.1 Candidatus Acidiferrales bacterium | reverse complement strand
CGCTTGATGAACTGGTGCGAGGAAGCCGTTTGCGACTTTGGCCGGATACAGACAAAGCGCGCGGCCGTATTTTCCTATTGCGGGCAGACCTTATCGTCCCGCGAGAGCGAACGCTGCTGCAAACGATCGCGCGCGCGGTGCTACTCAGCCGACGAGGTAGCTTATCCGAACAAGTTCTTCGGTCGCAGCGGTCGGAGATACTAACCCTGACCATTGCGCGGCCCCGGCGCCCCGCCAAGCGCCAAGATTTGCCGCTTCCCTTGCCCGCGCTCGAATTTTTCAATGGCCTTGGCGGCTTTGCGGAACAGGGCCGTGAATACGTGACTGTGCTCGGTGAAGGGCTGCGGACTCCCGCGCCGTGGATCAACGTTATCGCGAATCCATCGTTTGGCTTCCTGGCTTCCGAGTCGGGATCGGGTCACACATGGTCCCTCAATAGCCACGAGAATCAGCTCACTCCGTGGTCGAACGACCCGGTGTCCGATCCTCCCGGCGAAGCAGTCTATATACGCGACGAAAGCACGGGCGAGGTCTGGACGCCGACAGCTTTGCCGATTCGGGATGAAACCGCGATGTACGTGGCCTGTCACGGGCAGGGATACAGCCGGTTTGAACATGGCTCACGCGGCATGCTGCTGGAATTATTGCAATTTGTTCCGCCGGAAGACCCTGTGAAGATTTCCCGACTCGTTCTGAAAAACAACTCAGGGCGCGTCCGCCGTCTTTCGGTGACGGCGTATGCGGAATGGGTGCTGGGAAGTTCGCGCAGCTCTTCTGCTCCGTGCATTTTCACGGAGATCGATTCACGGACGGGCGCGATTTTCGCACAGAGTGTGTGGGGCGGAGAATTCGGGGGCCGGGTGGCTTTTGCCGATCTGGCGGGCGCACAAAATTCTGTTACGGGAGATCGCGCTGAATTCATCGGGCGCAACGGAACACTCGAACACCCTCTGGCATTGGAAAGGGGAGGCCCACTTTCTGGAAAGACAGGCGCGGGCCTTGATCCCTGTGCAGCGCTCCAGACGTCAATTGGGTTGCAACCGGGCACGCAAGCCGAGATTGTATTCCTCCTCGGACAAGCAGAAAACAGGGAGCAAGCTCGCGAACTGTTAGAACGCTACCGCGCGGCGGACTTGAATGCCGTCCTAGTCGAGGTCAAGCGCCGTTGGGACGATGTTCTCGACGCCGTTCAAGTCACCACACCCGAGCCGGCCATGAATGCGCTGATGAACCGATGGTTGTTGTATCAGACGCTTGCGTGCCGCGTGTGGGCGCGCGCCGCCTTCTATCAGTTGAGCGGCGCATACGGTTTCCGTGATCAACTTCAGGACATCATGGCCTTGAGCGTCGCAAAGCGCGACGTGGCTCGCGCGCAACTGCTGCGTGCCGCTGGACGGCAATTCATTGAAGGCGATGTGCAGCACTGGTGGCATCCCCCGTCGGGACGGGGCGTGCGCACGCGCATCTCAGACGATTTGCTGTGGCTACCTTATGCAGTGATCCAATTCATCGAAGCGTCCGGCGATACAAGCGTGCTCGACGAAAGGGTGCCTTTCCTCGAAGGAGAAACTCTCGCTGAAGGCCAGACGGAGGCTTATTTCCAACCTCGTGTTTCACAGACCGACGCAACGCTCTTCGAGCATTGCGCCCGAGCGCTGGACCGAAGCCTTTCGGTTGGCCGCCATGGCCTGCCGCTGATGGGCACCGGCGATTGGAATGATGGGATGAATCGCGTGGGCGAGATGGGCAAGGGCGAGAGCGTTTGGCTCGGCTGGTTCTTGCACACGATTCTTTGGGAGTTTGCGAAAATTGCCGATTCGCGCGGCGAGCACAAGCGCGCCGAAGCGTGGCGCGTCCATGTGAGCCTTCTGAAAGCGGCTCTGGAACGCGATGGTTGGGATGGCGAATGGTATCGTCGCGCCTATTTTGACGATGGCACGCCACTCGGCTCGGCGGGAAACGCGGAATGCCGCATCGATTCGATTGCGCAATCCTGGGGAGTAATCACCGGCGCCGCGGAACCAAGCCGCGCGGCACGCGCAATGGCCGCTATTGATCACTGGCTAGTGCACCGAGCCGAGGGACTCGTTCTGCTTTTAACTCCGCCCTTCGACAATCCCGGGCATGATCCTGGCTACATAAAAGGCTATCCGCCCGGCATCCGCGAAAACGGCGGGCAATATACGCATGCCGCCGTGTGGACGGTGATTGCCTTCGCCGTGCTTGGCGACGGCGACAAGGCTGCCGAGCTTTTTCGGATGCTCAACCCGATCAACCGAAGCAGCACCCGTGCAGGTGTGCAACGCTACAAAGTCGAACCCTACGTCGCTGTAGGCGACGTGTACTCCCAGGCGCCGCACGCGGGACGCGGAGGATGGACGTGGTACACGGGGTCGGCAGGTTGGCTACATCGCACCGGCTTGGAATGGATCCTCGGATTCCGGCTACGCGGCAAGACACTGTCAATTGATCCGTGCATTCCGCAAGAATGGCCGAGTTACACGATTCGTTTTCGGTATCACTCAGCCGTCTATAGGATCGCGGTGGAAAATCCGCAGCATGTTTCGCGCGGCGTCGCTGTCATGGAGCTAGATGGCAAGGCCTTGCCGCTCTCATCAAATATTCCTCTTGTCGATGATGGTTCGGAGCACCAAGTCCACGTCGTGCTCGGGAAACGAGGCGCCTAGCCACTGGGCCCTGTGTGATGTTTTGTCTCCAGCATGAAACTCTGCGGGTTTACGGCGCGTTTGTGCCCTCTCGTCGAAGGACCGGCTGAATTTAGAGCCACACTGTAGCTGCGTTCCTTCGCGTGGGATAAGATGGCCCCGGGCCACCACTGAACCACCTTCGCATTCCAGGAGGTCACATCGATGGATCGAGATTTCTTTTACACAATCATGAATGGCGAAGGGACGCTCGACTACGAGCTTTACCTGAATACGAAGACGCTGCTCTCCTGCCAAAAAGATTTCAAGGATTTTTGCAACGCAGACGAATTGCAATTCCAAATCGTCCACCAGGTCGAAGAGATGTGGATGAAGCTGATTGGATATACGCTGCTCGATATCGATGACTACATCCAGAAAGAAGAGACCAACCGTATCATCACGCTCTTCCGCCGAGTCCACATCGCCTTGCGGCTGATGATTGAGCAACTCGCGCTTCTGGAGACGATGTCGCCCAAGGAGTATCAGGAGATTCGCTTGCGATTGGGAAATGGCAGCGGGCAGGAATCGCCTGGCTTTCGGACGCTGCTCCGCATGCACACGCCGCTGTGGCAATCGTTCAAGACCTGCTATGTCGACAAGCATGAGTTGACGCTCGAGAAAATCTACAACTCCGAATACAGCCACTCGGACGCCTACATGGTCGCCGAAGCATTCGCGGAATTCGACGAACTATTTCAACGATTCCGCGCCGTGCACATGCAATTGATCATGCGCACGATTGGCCTGGGAGCAAAATCGTTGAAGGGCCGCTCTGTCGATCTTCTAAATGAGGGGATGCGCGTGCGCTTTTTTCCGGAGCTGTGGGAAATTCGCAGCCAGATGACGGACCATTGGGGCGGCGAGTATGGAGTGGTTCGAGATTCCATCGGCGGGCACTGACGCAGCGATTGGCGCTGCCCATTCGATTACGAGAAGGGGAAATCGCGTGAAGGCCGCAGTTCTTACATCTCCCAAGGACGTATCAGAAAGACCGCTCGCCATTTCGGAAGTGCCGCGGCCGAATCTGGAGCCTGGACACGTTTTACTGCGCGTTCGAGCTTGCGGAGTGTGCCGCACGGACCTTCACATTGTTGAGGGTGAACTGAAACCGCAACGTCAACAAGTCATTCCGGGGCATCAGATTGTTGGGGAAATTGTCGAGGGCATGACCGAAGACTTGCCAGCCGGTTTGCGCGTCGGTGTTTCCTGGTTGGGCGGAGTGGACGGGACTTGTCCCTATTGTCGTCGCGGCCTTGAGAACCTTTGCGATACGCCGACTTTTACCGGGTATACGGTTGATGGAGGTTACGCAGAGTATGCCGCCGCACGAGCCGATTTCGTCTTTCCGCTGCCGGATGCGCTCGATGACGCCCATGCGGCGCCTCTCCTTTGCGCTGGAATCATAGGCTTTCGCAGTCTTCGCGTCGCTGGTGTGCAAACCGGCGAGCGCGTCGGGCTATTCGGATTCGGAGCTTCCGCGCATCTGGCCATCTCGGTCCTGCATTCTTGGAACTGCGAAGTATATGTGTCGACTCGCGGCGCATCACACCGCCAGCTGGCAGATTCTCTCGGAGCTAAATGGGTTGGAGCAGAAGATGAAGAGCCGCCGGTAGAACTCGATCGAGCAATTACGTTTGCTCCCAGCGGTAAGGTGGTGGTTGCGGCCCTGGGAAGCCTGCGAAAAGGCGGCGTGGTGGCCATTAACGCGATCCATTTGGATCAGATGCCCGCGTTTGACTATGACAAACTTTTGTGGGGAGAACGTCAAATCCGGAGTGTCGCGAACATGACTCGATTGGACGCGCGCGACTTCTTGGAGACCGCCGCCCGTATCCGCCTAATGCCCCGAATGACTGTTTTTCCTCTGGAGCAGGCCAACGAAGCCCTTGCGGCGGTAAAGAGTGACTCAATTGATGGTGCCGCGGTCATTGTTCCTTGAGTTTCGCTCTCGCGCTGATTCAGCGGCCATACATTAGAAAGCAATCAGAGTTGGCGGAAGCGTGTGGGAGTCGAACGGAGCGATGTTACTCTATCGTCTGTGTTTTAGCGGCGTTGCAGCCCACCCGTCGAGCCAACTGGAACAATTGGAACAAACAAACCTGCGTGATGAACCGCATCTGCTACGTGTCGGCGTATAGTAAAATGACGATGTCGTGCGAACCTAAACTGCGAAAATGCCTACCAGCGAAGGAACCGTGAAATCCGCACGCGAAACATTGGGGCTGCGCACATAAGCTGTCGCGGTGGGCTATACTCCTTTTCTTTTCGCTGGAGTTCGCTGTGCGCGCCTTATCGCAGCCCTTTCCCAGTGTCGTGGGCTTCGTGGCCACAGCAATAGCGGTCCGCGTGCTTGTTTCTCGATTTTTAGCACGCGATTCAGATGAGAACAAAGGCCGCTCTGACTGCGCAGGGCGGCCCGAGGAGATAAAGCTGAAGCTAAGCGAGCAGCTTTCTGCGGAGAACGCCGGCGCAGCCGAGGAGCCCCGTACCCAGGAGAAGGAGTGATGCGGGCTCAGGAGTGGTACCGCCGCTAGTGCCAGAGGAAGAGCAGCCCATGCCGATGGTGTCGGTACCCGCCAGCGTCACCGAAGCAACTTGCGTGAAAAATCCACCGCACGAATCTATTACGTTGGTACCCAGAGTGATGCTCTGATTAGCGAAAATATTTCCTTCGAACGTAGAGTTCGAGCCGAGAGTTGCGGAACCGGAAGTCGTCGCTAGCACCCAATACACGGCGCCGGCGCCTGAACCTGTATTGATAAAGTTGATGTCGGAGCTGCTTGCAGTGTTGAGCGCGCTCCCTACCAGGAAAACCCACACCGGATTGGCGAGTCCTTTGCCGTCGAGAGTGAGAGTTCCCGTCAAATCCATCGTCGACGAAGAAGTATACACGCCCGGCGCGAGCGTTAGTCCCCCCAACCCGGAATTTTCGGGCGTGACCGGCCCGGTGCTTAGGGCGCTTAGGGTAAGTATCGCAGCGCCGAGCTCAGTTTGAGCCGAGGTCGCTGTTGCACCACCCATTTGTACCGTTCCGCCAGATATTGTGAAATTGGTTGGTATAACGCCGGTGACCGCAGTAGCGTTGCAGCAGCCACCCACACTTCCGGTGATCACAGACCCGGTACCGTTAATGGCCACCCCCGCGCCGCCCAGGATCGCAAAAGTACTCAAGTTAGGCCCAAGAACGGGGCCAGCATAGGCACTGACTGCCGCCACGAGAAGACACAGTCCAGCGATTCCAATTTTCATTTTCATTTAAGGCACCAACACCTTTCCCAACATTAAGAAGCGAACCGAATGTGACATCCAGAGACAATGGCCATATTCGAATCGAATAATAGCCGCGAGCCGAAGAGCATCAGAGAAATGTGAAACGACTCCGG
>JBAUEX010000145.1:0-19584 GCA_049678845.1 Candidatus Acidiferrales bacterium | reverse complement strand
CTTCGCTCTCCAAGCCGCACAGAATGACCCGCGCTAACCCGATCCGGCATTGCGACTCCTGAACTTCCGTGGCGGTCAGGCCGAAAAAACCGTTGCATCGGTGCGCGCTCTAGGCGAAAATAAAGCGAATCGATATGGCTCAGGATACGACTCTCGAACGTCCTCTCCCTTATAGCGCCGGCGCGGAACGCAGCGTCCTCGGCGCCATCCTCCTCGACAATCATTCCTTCAACATTGCCGTCGAAAAATTGAAAGGCGAGGACTTTTTTCTCGACCAGCATCGTCGGATTTTCGAGCGCATCGTTGAGCTTGCCGAAGCGCAGCAAGCCATCGATCTGATCACTCTCAGCGAATGTCTGGACCGTCACGGCGAACTCGAATCCGCGGGAGGCCCGGCCTATCTTTCGCAGTTGATGGACGGGTTGCCGCGCGCGACCAACGTCGAGCACTACGTCCGCATCGTCAAGGAAAAATCCGTTCTTCGCCATCTGATCCGCACCGCCGAAGTGATTATGCAGCGCGCGCTCGACGCCGAAGATGACGCCGACGCGATTCTCGACAAAGCCGAGTCCGATATTTTCCAGGTTGCCGAAGAACGTGTCCGCGCCGGCCTGATCGGCGTCAAGGATCTGATCAAGGACAATTACTCCCGGCTCGAAAAGATGATGGAAGAGGGGCGCCGCCTCACCGGCGTCCCCACGGGATATTTGAATCTCGACAACGATACGGCCGGCCTGCAGCCCGGCGAGTTGATTATTCTTGCTGCGCGGCCTTCGATGGGGAAAACGTCGCTGGCACTGAACATCGCGGAAAATGTAGCGCTCAGCAACGAACCGCGCGCCGTCGCGATTTTCAGTCTCGAAATGTCGAAAGAGTCCCTGCTGATGCGCTTACTGGCTTCGCAAGGCCGCGTCGATGCCCACAAGTTCCGCACCGGCCACCTGGGTCATGAAGACTGGGCGAAAATCGGTCACGCTCTGGCGCGTCTCGGTGACGCTCCACTCTGGATTGACGATTCCGCTTCGTCCACCGTGATGGAGATGGGCGCAAAAGCCCGGCGTCTCAAGCGCGACAAGGGCCTCGATCTCCTCATCGTTGATTATCTGCAGCTGATTGCCGCGCGCGGCCGTTTCGGCAATCGCAACGAAGAAGTGTCGAGCATTTCCCGTTCCCTCAAGGGCCTTGCCAAGGAATTGAAGGTTCCCGTGCTCGTCCTCAGCCAGTTGACTCGCGCGCCCGAGCGCGAAGATCGCAAACCGCAATTGGCCGACCTCCGCGAATCCGGCGCCATCGAGCAGGACGCCGACGTCGTCCTCTTCATTCACCGGCCGGGCTTTTACAAGACCGATCTTCCCGACGAGGAACGCGCCAAGTCCGAACTCATCATCGCCAAACAGCGCAACGGTCCGACGGGCAGCCTCGATTTCGTATTCATCAATCGCCACACGCGTTTCGAACAAGCCGCGCCCGATTCGTTCGGCCCGGTGCCCGAATAGCCGCTCCGGCTTCTGCGGAATTCGCGGCAGAGCGCCCTTTGTTGTGTTTTCCCGGCAACGCCTCGTGGCTCTTCACCCGCGCTCGCTTTGTGGCGGCTCGTCAGAATGAGCCGATACCACTGCGGGCACGCCGCTAAGTGTATGGCGCAGAGAGATTTCCGGAAGTTTCTCAAGGGTCCCGCGCTTCTCGAGTGGTGGCAGGGGTCTTGCTCCCTCAGACTCGGTGTTTACTAGAAGCGGGGCAACCAAGCGAATTCAGGTTACGACCCCGCGCGCGGCGAGGTACGCTTTTCGTTTACGCACAGCCACATCACAAATGAGCCGCGGAATCCAATTCGAAGGGCGTCCTGTCTGGGCTGAAGTCTCTCTCTCCGCGATCACCCACAATCTGCGCCTGATCCGCCGCAAAATCGGCGCAAAACGCAAAATCCTCGCCGTCGTCAAAGCGAATGCCTATGGCCTCGGTGCCGTAGAGGTCAGCAAACATCTGGCGCGTTTGGGAGTTCACGCCTTTGGCGTCACCTGCTCGGCCGAAGGCGTCGAATTGCGCCAAGCGGGAATTCGCCAGCCGATTCTTCTCCTCACCGGTTTTTGGCCCGGTGAAGAAAAACGCATTCTCGAATTCAACCTGACGCCCACGATTGCCCGCATCGATCAGCTCCGCGCGCTCGAAGGTGCTGCGGCGAAATCGCGCGCGCGAACGTCTCGCAAGAAATTTCCCTTTCACCTCAAAATCGATAGCGGCATGAATCGTCTCGGAATTTCCCCTGAGGAAATCGGCGCGTTCATCCGCGAATATGCCGCCTGCAGGTATCTTGAACTCGACGGCGCGTTCACGCATTTCGCCTCTTCCGACGATTTTCGCTCCGCGCAAAACGAGCAGCAGGAAAAAATCTTCAGCGAAGCCTTGGCGCAATTGCGCGAAGCGGGAATTTCGCCTGGCACGATCCACATGGCCAACAGTGGCGCTGTCTGCGCGCGCGAGTCCACATGGTCGGACATGGTGCGCCCCGGTGCCGTCCTCTACGGTTATCATCAGGGCTTTGAGCCGCCCGAGGTCGCCGCCAACGTCAAAAAGGATATGCAGCTCAAGCCGTGCCTCAGCTTTCGCGCGCGTATGATTTCCCTGCGCGAAGTCGCCGCAGGCCAGCCCGTGGGCTATAGCGCGAGGTTCGTCGCCGACCGCCCTTCGCGCATTGCGGTGATCGCGGCGGGCTATGCCGATGGAATCGTGCGACAGCGCAGCAACCACGGCTGTGTGATTGTAAGAGGGCGCCTCGTTCCCCTGGTCGGCACAATTTCGATGGATCTTTCCATGGTGGACGTCACCGATGTTCCCGGCGCCGCGGTCGGCGACATGGCCACCATCTACGGAGCGGATGGCGAGGTCGCAATTCACGCCGATCAGGTCGCCCGTCAAATCGGCACGGTCACCTCCGATTTGCTCTGCGCGCTGGGACGCCGCGTTCCTCGCTTCTACCTTCGCTGAATCGTTTCCCGCATCGTCGGCCCGGTGGTATACTGATCGGAGTCACTCATAGATTTATTTTTCCATTCATACCGGTCGGAATCGCGGAATCTGATAGCGCCGGGTGGCATTCTGTAATGCTAGGGATGTATTTTCAGGAATTCATAATCTCAATTTTCATAAAAGGGGCCACGATGGCGCGCACTTTTCACTCATCCAATCGTTCCTCCGTTCCCGATCACCCGGAAAATTTCCCCGAGAAGCCAATATCGTTTTCCAGACCGGATACCGGCGGTGTCGGCGGTTTCTGGGACATGTTCGCGATTCGGCTGATCTTTACGGTCGTCTGCGTCGCCGCCGGCTACCACTTCCGCCCGTTCAGCTTGTCGCATCTTCTGGGCGCGATTGCGGGGTTTGTCTTTGCATTCGCCGTCATTCTTTTCGAGGTCCGTCTGCGCCGCGCAAGTCTTCGCCGGTTGATCGGCGCCGTGATCGGCTCAATCCTGGGCATTTTGGGCGCCTACCTGACCACCCTCGTACTCGTCCACACGTCGATGCCGGAGAGCACTCGCTCGTTCATCAGCCTGGCTGTATTTCTGGTGATGGCTTATATCGGCCTGATCGTCGGCGCGAATAAAGGAGACATGCTCAACCTCCAGGCTCTCGGCGGGCTTTTTGGCACCGAACGCGGCTCCCGCCAGATCTACAAAGTTCTCGACACCAGCGTCATCATCGACGGTCGCGTCGTCGACATTGCCGAGGCCCACTTCATCGACGGTACAATCATCATTCCGCAATTCGTCCTGCGCGAATTGCAAATGGTCGCTGATTCCGCCGATCCGCTGCGCCGCCAGCGTGGCCGCCGCGGTCTCGAAGTCTTGCAGCGGATCCAGAAAATGCCCCATCTCGATGTCCAGATTGCCGAGGATGATTTTCAGAACATCGCCGAAGTGGACCTTAAACTGATTGAGCTTGCCAAACGGTACGACGCGAAAATCATCACCAACGACTTCAATCTGAACAAAGTCGCCACTCTTCAGGGCATCGAAATTCTGAACGTCAACCAGCTCGCCAATGCTCTCAAGCCCGTCGTGCTCCCCGGCGAAACGATGCGCGTCTTCATCCTTCGCGAAGGCAAGGAATACAATCAGGGCGTGGCGTATCTTGACGACGGCACCATGGTTGTCGTCGATGGCGCGCGCAAGATGATCAACAAAACCATCGACATCTCCGTCACGTCGGTGCACCAGACCACCGCCGGTAAAATGATCTTTGGCCGTTATGATGAGCGCGGTGAGCAGAATCCCGCGCGTTCGACGCAGTCCTCGCTTGGTTCCTCGGCCGAACCTGTGTTCCATTCTTCCGCCCCGGAACTGCGTTCTTCCGATCCGGCCGCCCCCGGCGAGCGCCCTTCCCGTCCGCTCACTCCCGAGACAGGCCGCACCTGAGAATCAATCCGGAAGGCGGTCTTCAGGGCGCCTTTCCCTTCCTTAGAATTGGCGGAAACGTTTCCCTCTACGCTTCTGCGGTGAAAAAGAACGCGTGAGGCGTTCGTCAAACACGCAGGGGTCACGGGCCAACCCTTCTGCTCGTCTGCGTGTTTATCTGCCGCTCCGAATGCGATAGACTACGTCTCCCGAATGAGCCGAATCGCCGCCATCCTTCCCGCTGCCGGACTCGGTACCCGTATGGGTTCCGACGTTCCCAAGCAATTTCTCGAACTCGACGGCGTGCCGATTGTCGTATTCACGCTTCGGCGTTTATCGCAGTGCGCGGCCATCTCGGAATTCTTGATCGCCACGCGTCCCGACGAAGTCCAGGCTCTCGACGAGCGCCTTTCAAAAGAAGACCTTGGCCGTCCGATCCGCGTTGTGAAGGGCGGTGAAACTCGCCAGCAATCGGTCGGCAACGCCCTGGCGAAAATTTCAGCGGATACGGAGCTGGTTCTTGTCCACGATGCCGTGCGTCCGTTCATCACGCGCGAGCAAGTGGATCGCGTCATCGCCGAAGCGCGGGCCCGCGGCGCCGCGATTCTCGGCGTTCCTGCCATCGATACGGTCAAGGAAGTTCGCCGCGCCACCCTTCCCGAGGACGTCGCGCTGATTTCCGCCACCATTCCGCGCGAACGAATTGTTCTGGCGCAGACGCCGCAGGCCTTTCAGGTTGCCGTTTTGAAAGAAGCCTTCGCGCGCGCCGATCAGGATGGCTTCACCGCCTCCGACGAAGCCGCCCTTGTCGAACGCACGGGCCGCGATGTCTACGTCGTCCACGGTTCCGAACGCAACATCAAAATCACCCGCCCCGCCGACATGGAACTCGCGCGTTTTTACCTCGACCAGGAGCGCCACAAGTAATCATGTTCGAGAAATTCAACGAAGAGGCCCGCCGCTGCATCTTCATGGCCCGTCTGGCCGCCATCACCGAAACATCCAAGAATATCGGCCTGCCTCATCTTCTCGCGGGCATTCGCAAGGAGACTCCGGCGATATTCCGGAATGTAAATTGGGCGAAGCTGCCCTTAAAACTTGCTCGACTTTCGCCCGAAAGCCTTCACTCGGCGAGTCAGGCCACCGGCGAGATTCCCCTTGATGCGAAGGCGAAACGCGCGCTCGCCGCAGCTCCGGAAATTGCGAAGAAACTCCACGCCGATCAAGTCACGCCCACGCACCTTCTCGCGGCCATCCTTGCCTCCGATGCGAAACTTCGCAAACAATTCCAAAAAGCGGGCGTGACGGAAACCTCCACCAAGCGTACCGCCGCCGAACGCACTCAGGCCGTCGAACGCTTGCGCATCGCGCGTTCCGGTATTGGCTACGACCTTCATCGCCTCGCCGTGAACCGTAAATTAATGATCGGTGGCATCGAAGTCCCGTTTGAAAAGGGCTCGGTAGGTCACTCCGACGGCGACGTTCTGGGCCATGCCATTTGCGACGCCTTGCTCGGCGCCGCCTGCCTGGGCGATATCGGCACGCATTTCCCGGACACCGACCCCAGGTGGCGCGGCGTTTCGAGCCTGGTTTTTCTTCGCCAGGTTCGCCAGTACCTGGAACGCAAAAATTGGAAAATCCGCCACATCGACGCCATCGTGGTCGCGGAACGCCCCAAGCTGGGCCCTCATTTTCCCGCCATGCGCGCCACGCTCGCGAAAGCTTTGGGCATCACCGCCGAGCAAATTAACCTGAAGGCAAAAACGCACGAAGGCCTCGGCGAAATCGGCCGCGGCGAAGCCCTCGCTGCTCACGTCATCGCCACCATCGAAAGCTAACGAGAGTCGCTTCGGAGAAATACGTTTCATGAACCACTTGGCGGGATTTCATGCTGTGGAAGAGGCGCTCGTTGCCGGGCATCCGCTCGACCGCATACTGGTCGCCCGCGGACAGCACGGTGGCCGCATACAGAAAATTCTTGATCTCGCGCGCTCGCGCGGCGTTCCCGTGCGCTTCGAGGATCGCATCCAGCTCGACCGCGCCGCCGCCGCTGAACACCACCAGGGCGTCGTGGCCTTCACCGCGTCGCGTGAAGCCCTCGACATCGAAGATCTTCTCGCCGGCTCTTCGCAACGCGACGCGCAAGCCGTCGATGCGTTGCTCGTTCTTCTCGACGGCATCGAGGATCCGCACAACGTGGGCGCAATCGTTCGCACGGCTCTTGCGGCAGGTGCCGCTGGCCTCATCATTCCTGAGCGGCGCGCCGCCGGGCTAACCGACACGGTCGCGCGCGTCTCCGCCGGCGCCCTCGCGCATCTGCCCGTCGCCCGCGTCAAAAATCTGGCTCGTGCCATGGAGCAACTCAAGGAAGCTGGCTTTTGGCTGATTGGTCTCGACGAGCGTGCGGAAAAAAGTTATACCGAAGTGGATTATAAAGGCCGCATAGGCATTGTCATGGGAAGCGAAGGTACGGGGCTGCACGATCTGGTCCGCCAGCGCTGCGACTTCCTCGTCTCCATTCCCACCACCGGCCCGGTTCGCTCTCTCAACGTTTCGGTCGCTGCCGGCGTCGTCCTGTTCGAAGCCCTTCGCCACCGCAAGCGTACTTCCTAGGTAAGCTAAGTTTTGAATTTACTTGTCGTACTGAATCAGCGAGAACACCTCCGTTCCTTTCAGTTTTTCGCGCCCTTTCAAAAAGCTCAGCTCCACCGCAAACGCTGCGCCCATCACCTCGGCGCCCAGTTGCCCTAGCAGCTGAATCGCCGCAGCTGCCGTCCCGCCGGTCGCAAGCAAATCATCGCAGATCAGCACGCGCTCGCCGCGCTTCACGGCGTCCTCGTGAATCTCCAGCTTGTCGGTGCCGTATTCCAGTTGATACGTCACCTGCGTGGTCTTCCACGGCAACTTGTTCGGCTTTCGTACCGGCACGAACCCGGCACCGAGGCGGTAAGCCAGTGCGGGCGCAAAAATAAATCCTCGCGCTTCAATCCCCGCGACCAGATCCACTTTCTTCCCGGCGAATCTGTCGCACAGCCTTTCGATCAAATCGTGGAATCCCTTTTTGTCCTGCAGCAACGTCGTCAAGTCATAAAATAAAATTCCCGGCTTGGGATAATCGGGAACTTCCCGAATCAGTTTTTTCAGATCTTCCATGCGATGGGTTTGTCCTTTCGCTAAATCACTGGTCACTGTCTTCCGGTTCGCATTTCATTCAAAAAGAATCCTCGACGGTGAAATCGTGCGCATATTTTTCTTCCACTCTCGCTTCTTCTTCCTCGACTTCCGCTACGGACGCAGCGCGCGGCCCGCGCTCGAGTTCCTTCTTGAGCGCCCCAAGCGGCCCGCGCTCCCCGATCGCGTAAACTTCCACGCGTCCATCGCCCAGGTTTTTGACATATCCCGCTAACCCTAACCGTTTCGAAACCCTCTGCGCGAAGTATCGATACCCCACACCCTGCACGGTCCCTGAAACGTAATAAATTCTGGCCATCGTTGCCTGTTCCACTTCGCGATTCCCCGTTCTGCCGCTCGACGCAAGATTCTAGCAGAGGTACTCCAATTGACCAGCGGCAATGCGTCTGTGGAGGGCTGCTTGCGCAAAAGTCGAAAATCTTTGCAGCCTGCCGAAGGCTGCCGCACGAACTCGCGGCCGCGGTCTGCCATCAGGCTGAAATAAAAGCGCTTAGCATCCACACGCAGGCGATCGGCTTTGGACCTCTGTTTGCTTGGTTACTACCGATTCTCAAAAGCTCCTGTTGCGCTCAAACGGAGGTAATTCTATGAAGACGCTCTGCGCTCTGGCTCTTGGCTTGGCTCTGGCCTTATCGGCAACCGTTGTCCGCGCGAGCGCAGCGCCGGTCGATCCCTCGGTCATCCTCCGCGACCCTACGTGCAGCCCTAGCACGTTATGTACCGTGGTCAACGGCTCGTTCGGCCTACAACTCGACAGCACCGGTGGCGGCCACTTCCTGGTTCAGAACAATTCCGGGTTCACCTGGACAAGCCTCGACATCAGCCTTCTCGCCCCCACGAGTGCGAGTTTGTTCAGCTGCGACGGCGGCATATTTTTTCAGAATTGCACCGTCGGTATAACCGGGCCCGGATCGAATGGCACGAATGTTGTCGACGCGTTCTTCTCCGGCATCGGTTCCTGTCAGAATGGCCACAACAATTGCCAAGGCATCTCGAACGGTGGCGCGATTCTCTTTGACTTGGATACTCCGTGCGCTCCGACCGCGACCTGCGGGAACTGGGAACCGAACTCTCTGGCATCTGTGACCCCCAATCCCACTCCCGAGCCGGAGTCCCTCGTTCTCTTGCTGACGGGTTTTCTGCCCTTGCTGCCGCTTCGCAAAAGACTCTTCAACTCGCGCTCTTCCGCTTAGTAACCGCCCGGGCGGGCCTCCAGTGGCGGAGCTCCTCTACGACAGAGGCCCATGGTCTGCTTTTTAGAGAGACGTCTCGCCTTTCAAGAAGCGCCATTTCATAATTTGTGGTCAGTGCAAAAGCGCGGTAGAATTGAAGCCGAATTCTCCGATCCTCGCAGCCTGCGGAAGTGAAAATCCATGGCGGCCAGGACGATGCCGCGCTGGCGGAACAGCGCGGAAGACGAGTGCGACGCAAATTGCCTTCGCAACCGTTTAGGGTTTGGGCGGAAACTCCCGAGCCTCCCTTCATGGCAAGGCCCATGATTTGGAAAGGAGAGAACCCGAGCGCGAAGCGCCCCGGGCTTTTCTGCCCGATTCCAATCATGGAATTGGGCAATTTTATTTTAGACCGGCCGCGAGGAGTCGAACCGCGGTCGGCAGGAATCAAAACAACTTGAGTCAACTTCATTCAGTGACCAACCGATCGGCCGGCCAACTCGTGGACAAGTTCGGCAGGCAGATCACGGACTTGCGCGTCTCGGTGACGGACCGCTGCAATTTCCGTTGTGTTTATTGCCGCTCGGCAAATCCTGAAAATCACATGGCCGAGCACAATTTGCTGAGCTGGGACGAACTCGAACGGGTGGCGCGAATTCTGGTGGGGCTGGGAATCAAGAAAGTGCGCGTCACGGGCGGCGAGCCGCTGGTGCGGCCCGGCGTCGAGGAATTCATTTCGCGATTGCGCGCGCTGGGCGTGCCGGATATTTCGCTGACGACGAATGGCCAGCTTCTCGAGGAGCGCTGCGAGCGCCTCGTTGCGGCGGGATTGAATCGCATCAATATCAGCCTCGATTCGCTCGACCGCGCAAAGTTCGAC
This sequence comes from Candidatus Acidiferrales bacterium, assembly GCA_049678845.1. Taxonomy (GTDB): domain Bacteria; phylum Acidobacteriota; class Terriglobia; order Acidiferrales; family UBA7541; genus DAHUXN01. Next base: position 9,949 of record JBAUEX010000145.1, on the reverse strand, counting down.
AAAATCACGCGCACGCGCTCATTCGACCGCGTGCTCGCGGGAATCGACGCGGCACAAGCTTCGCCGCTGCGTCCCGTGAAGGTTAACGCCGTGCTCGTGCGCGGGCTGAATGACGATGAAGTGGAGGCCTTCGCTGCGTTCGCACGCGAGCGCGATTTGATTATGCGCTTCATCGAGTTCATGCCCCTCGATGCGGACCGCGCGTGGACACGTGACCTCTATGTGCCCGCGGAGGAAGTTCGACGACGCATCGAAGCCCGCTGGCCCATGGTTCCCATCGCGCACGAACGCAGCGAGACGGCGCGGAAGTATCGTTTCACCGACGGGCGCGGCGAAATCGGACTCATCGCGCCTGTGTCGCAGCCATTTTGCGGGTTCTGCTCGCGCATCCGGTTGACCGCCGATGGGAAGTTGCGCACCTGCCTGTTCAGCAAGGACGATCACGATCTGAAGGGCCTGCTGCGCGGCGGTGCCGGCGACCAGGAAATTGTCGACGAAATTCGCGGCATTGTCATGGAAAAGGAAGCGGGTCACCGGATCAACGAGCCTGATTTTGTTCCGCCGTCGAGGACGATGGTCTATATTGGTGGTTGAGCGTCGTCGAACGGAAGACCACGGCGGACGGGGAATGTCGGACGAAGAACAAAGGCTTTTCACGCTAACCGAGGCGGAGCGCACGCGCGTCGAGCTCGAGCCATTGCTTCTGGAAGCGATGGAGGAGCGCCGCCTCATGGGCGAGCTCGACGAAAAGCTGGGCGAACTCGCCACGCGCATACAAATGATGGGCGGCATGCGTTTCAATTACGACCAGGCTGCGACGCAGCGTCTCGAGCGCAATCGCCACGAAAAATCCGTGGAGTCCGCACTCGAGCGTATCAGCGCCACCGGATGCGTGGTCAAAGACCTCAACGTTGGCTTGCTCGATTTTCCCGCGCGCCTCAATGACGAAGACATTTATTTTTGCTGGCGCGTGGGCGAAGATCGCATACGCTTTTATCATCGGCAGGACGAAGGGTTCGCCGGGCGCAGACCGATCGACCCGCGGGACGCCGATTATCGTAATCCGATTCAGTAACGCTGCGCTGTGCACGCCGAATTTCTGACGCGCAGCGTCTTTCTCCCCGAAAGGAATTTGTGAACGACGCTCCGGCAAACCGTTTGAAGGATTCCGCCAGCCCCTATCTGCGCTCGGCGGCGCACCAGCCTGTGGATTGGCACGAATGGGGCGAAGCGGCGTTTGCAAGGGCGCGCGCGGAAGCGAAACCGATGCTCCTCGATATTGGGGCGGTCTGGTGCCACTGGTGCCACGTGATCGATCGCGAGAGTTACGAAAATCCTGAGATTGCCGCACTGATCAATCAATTTTATGTGGCCGTCAAAGTGGATCGCGACGAGCGCCCCGACGTCGATTCGCGCTATCAGGCAGCGATCAGCTCCCTTTCTGGCCAGGGCGGCTGGCCGCTCACTGCGTTTCTTACCCCCGACGGCAAGCCGTTTTTCGGCGGCACTTATTTCCCGCCGGAAGACGCGATGGGCCGGCCGGGGTTCAAGCGCATCCTGGTTGGGGTGGCGGAGGCGTTTCGCGCGAAGCGCAGCGAAATCGACACCTCGGCGGTGGCGCTCGAAGACGCTGTGCGGCAGGCGGAGAATTTTACAAACGCGCGTGGCGCATTCGATCCGGCGATCGTGCAAGCAATGGCCGCTTCGATTATCGGCAATTTCGATCCCCGGAATGGCGGGTTTGGCCAAGCGCCGAAATTTCCGCATCCGGCAGCCATCGATTTGCTGCTCGATCTTGGGCAGACCTCGCGCGATTCCAATCTGCTGTATATCGCGAATCGGACGCTGGCGAAGATGGCGCTCGGCGGCGTTTACGATCAGCTCGGCGGCGGATTTCATCGCTACTCCGTCGATGAACGCTGGCTTGTGCCGCACTTCGAGAAAATGTCTTACGACAATTCCGAGCTGCTGAAGAATTACCTCCACGGATTTCAGGTCGCCAATGCGACCGCTGCCGTGGACGCCGCGCTGGGGCCACTTTTTCGCGAAACTGCCGAAGGAATCATTGCCTGGGTGTTTGGCACGCTCTGCGACCCCGAGCGCGGCGGATTTTTCGCCAGCCAGGACGCGGACATTTCGCTCGACGACGATGGCGATTATTTCACCTGGACACGTGACGAGCTGCGCGCGGAGCTCTCGCCCGAAGAAGCAAGCGTGATGGAGGAATACTACGACGTCGGCCCGGTGGGCGAGATGCACCACAACCCGGCGAAGAATGTTTTGTGGGTCGCGAGCACGGTCGAAGATGTCGCGAAGCGGCGCGGGATAAGCGAAAGCGACGCTCGGCTGGTTCTCGCAGCTGCAAAAGGAAAATTGCTCGCTGCGCGCCGGAAGCGTACCGCGCCGGCGGTGGACAAAACCATCTACGTCAGTTGGAACGCGATGTTTGTCTCTGCGTTTCTCGAGGCAGGTCGCGTGCTCGCACGCGACGATTGCCGCCAATTTGCGCTGAAGACGCTCGACCGGATTCTTGCCGAGGCGTGGAACGAAGACAAAGGTTTCCACCACCGCCTGGGTGGGCCGCTCGTGGCGGGATTGCTCGACGATCAGATATTTGCGGCGGCAGCGCTTCTCGATGCCTATGAAGCCTCGCTCGACAAGCGCTATTTCGCCGTGGCCGAACGCGCGATGCAGTTGGCCATCGAGAAATATGGCGACGCGGAAGGAGGCGGTTTCTTCGACCGCGCTTCCGACGCACCACCGATGGGTGGGCTCGACGTTCGCCGCAAGGCGTTTCAAGATTCGCCTACGCCGAGCACCAACTCCGCCGCCGCGATTGTGCTCGCGCGGCTTTCCGGCTTCACGGGCAACGAGCTCTATCGCGAATGGACCCAGCCGACACTCGAAGCGTTCGCCGCTCTTGCGCCGCAGTTTGGCCTTTACGCCGCAACCTACGGACTTGCGGCCATGCTGCATTCGCGGCACACCATGCAAGTTGTAATCGCGGGCGCCACCGGCGAGCTGAAGGCCGCGGCGCTCGAAGCGGCGGCAAATTCCGTTTACCGCTTCGGCAAAGCCGTGCTGCGCGTCACGCCAGAAACGATCGCGGCAGATGCGCTCGCGCCGGCGCTGAAAGAAACGATTCCGCATCTGGATGCCGGCGCCGCGCAAGCGTTCGTCTGCGTGGGAACTTCGTGCCATCCGCCCGTGAGCGCACCCGGAAAGCTGATTGAGTTGCTGACGGGTTCGACCCTGCACGCCGCGGCACAGTAAAAGTTCCGGACGAGGTCGGAAACTCTATGACGCCCACACTGGAAACTCCGCGCCTCTTACTGCGTCCTCTGGAATTGGCGGACGCTGCGCAGATTCAAGCTCTTTTTCCGCACTGGGAGATCGTGCGTTATCTGCGGAACGCGATTCCCTGGCCGTATCCACCCGACGGCGCTTTGCAATACGTCTGCGATATGGCGCTGTCGGCGATCGCGCGCGGCGAAGCGTGGCATTGGACCTTGCGTCTGAAAACCGAACCCGAGCAAATGATCGGATTCATCAGTTTGATCAATGGCGAAACCGAGAATCGCGGCTTTTGGATGAGCCCGCCGTGGCAAGGGCGCGGCCTGATGAGCGAAGCGTGCGATGCGGTGACCGATTATTGGTTCAACGTGCTGAAATTTCCTGCTCTGCGCGTTCCGAAAGCCATCGCCAATACGGTCTCACGACGCATCTCGGAAAAACAGGGCATGCGCGTGGTCGCAACCGAAGAGCGCGACTATGTGGGCGGCCGTTTCCCGACAGAGATTTGGGAAATCACCGCCGAAGAGTGGCGCGTCCGCCGAAACTCGAGCGCTCATTGAAACTGTGATTTCAGGCGATGCAGTGTATCAGTTGCCGGTGGTGCTGCGCGATGCGATAATGTCCCTTACTCGCAGCGTTGAGCAAGCTTGCCAGGGAGTTTTCCGCCGGGCGGGGGAGAAAAATCATGGCGTTAAGAGATACATGGATTGAGAAACGGCTGCAATCGGCGGGCGTAAATGGAAGCCGTAACGTCTCGCAGATGCATTATGCGCGGCTGGGGATCTTGACCGAGGAAATGGAATACGTCGCCAAGCGCGAGAAACTCGCGGCGGAATTGGTGCGCAGCGAAGTCGCACGCGGCCGCGCCATCATTCCCGCAAACATTCATCACCGGAATCTCGAGCCGATGGGTATCGGCGTCGCGTTCAAATGCAAAATCAATGCCAACATCGGCAACTCCGCCACCACCTCGAAGATTGAAGACGAGCTTGAAAAACTGCATCGCTCCGTGCACTACGGCTCGGATACGGTAATGGATCTTTCGACCGGCGGCGACATTCCCACGATTCGTAAGGCCATCATCAATGCCTCGCCTGTGCCCATCGGCACGGTGCCGATTTACGAAGCTCTCTCGCGCGTTCGTCGCACCGAAGACCTGACGATCCAGCTGATGCTCGAAGTCATCGAAGAACAAGCCGAGCAGGGCGTCGATTACATGACTATCCACGCGGGCGTGCTGCGCGAATTTCTGCCCATGGTGCGCAATCGCATCACGGGCATCGTCAGCCGCGGCGGCGCATTGCTCGCGGTGTGGATGAGCCATCACAAAAAGCAGAATTTCCTTTACGAGCACTTCGACGAGATCTGCAAGATTTTCAGGAAGCACGACGTCAGCTTTTCGCTGGGCGACGGCCTGCGCCCTGGCTCGCTCGCCGACGCCAGCGACGAAGCACAATTCGCCGAGCTGAAAGTGCTGGGCGAGTTGACGACGAAAGCCTGGGAGCACGATGTGCAGGTGATGATCGAGGGCCCGGGACACATCCCGATGGACCAGATCGAGCTGCAGGTGAAAAAAGAAAACGAGATGTGCCACGAAGCGCCGTTTTACACGCTCGGGCCGCTCGTCACCGACATTGCGCCCGGCTACGACCACATCACCAGCGCGATTGGCGCGGCAATGATCGGTTGGCACGGCGCGTCGATGCTGTGTTACGTCACGCCGAAGGAGCATCTCGGTTTGCCGAATGCCGATGACGTTCGCCAGGGCGTGATTGCCTATAAAATCGCCGCGCACGCAGCGGATGTGGCGCGGCATCGCCCCGGAGCGCGCGATCGCGACGACGCGCTCAGCTATGCGCGATTTTTGTTTGACTGGAATAAGCAGTTCGACCTTTCGCTCGATCCGGAGACCGCGCGAGCCATGCATGACGAAACGCTTCCCGACGATTTTTACAAGGATGCGAAGTTCTGCTCGATGTGCGGTCCGAAATTCTGCTCGATGAACCAGACGCAAATCGCGGAAGCGAATGACGGCCTCGATCAGCAGGGTCGCCAGGAGAAATTCGTGAAGCTCCTGGCAAAAGTGGAGAATTAGAACCGTCGGCGGAACTTTTCGCTCCCCGCCGGCGTACATTCAGATAGAGAGGTGCGACCATGGGCCTTCTTGTTGTGGTTCTCTTGTATTTTCTGCCGGCGATCATCGGCCACAACAAGCGCGATGCGCTCGGCATCTTCCTGCTGAATTTCTTTCTCGGTTGGACGATCATCGGTTGGGTCGCGGCCCTGTTCTGGGCCTGCACGTCGAGGTCATGCGCACCCGTGTTCATGGTCGCGGGCCCGGGACGCTACTGCCAGCAATGCGGCACGCCCACTATCCCTGCGGCGCGGTTTTGCTCGAGTTGCGGCCGGGTGATTTGAAACGCAGTACCTTTCCGCGCGCATGCAAAAGTTTATAGCAGGATGACCATGCCGGAAATCGCTCAAAACGAAAACCTTCGCGAAGAATTCAACCGTTGGGCCGAGGCCGGTAAGGGCGAGAGCATGGTGACGGAGCATCGCCCGATTGTTGAGCCGACGCTCGCGATGATGAAAATTGCCCCGCACGACGAAGTGCTCGACGTCGGCTGCGGCGGCGGCTGGCTGGTGCGCGAAATCGCGTCGCGCGTCCCACAGGGCCAGGTGCTCGGCATGGACGTCTCCGATGAAATGATCAGCCGTGCGCAGGGCAGCGCCACCAATTTGCGCAATGTCGAATTTGTCGTTGGCGGCGTTGACGCCGTTCCCCGCGCCGCGAACTCCTTCAACAAAGTTATTTCTGTCGAGTCGTCCTACTACTGGCCCAACCCTGCGGCAGGCATTCGTGAGATTTTTCGCGTGCTTCGGCCGGGCGGCTCGGCGTGGATTTTGATCAACTATTACCGCGACAATTTGTATTGCCACCAGTGGAGCAAGACTTTCACAATTCCCACGCATCTCCTCTCCGGCGACGAATGGGCAGCTTTGTTCGGCAGCGCGGGTTTCAAAGACGTTGCGCACCGGCGCATTACCGATCCCACGCCAACGCCCGACACCTACACGGGCCGTTGGTTCCGTGACGCGGCGGAATTGGCTGCCTTCCGCCGCGAAGGCGCCCTCCTGCTTTACGGCAGGAAGCCTTAAGTCCGCCAACCCGTTACGGCTCATTCCATTTGATTTGTTTCTCTCTCGCGCCTTATACTCCTCGCCCTGGCCTTGTACCCGTATACGGCTGCATGACGTCACACTACTTTGGAGCAGGCCGAATCGATGGCATTCGAGCGCGCCGCCAGAATCGACGAAATTCCGCCGGGTCAAATCCGTGAGATTTCGCTCAGCGGGAAGTCGGTAGCTGTCGCCAATGTTGACGGTAAGTTATTTGCAATCAATAGCGTATGCCTTCATCACGGTGGGCCGCTCGGTGAAGGTGAGCTCGACGGAACGGTGGTAAGCTGTCCCTGGCACGGCTGGCAGTATGATGTCACGACGGGCCGGCTGGCCCAGCAACCTTCCGACGGTGTCCCATGCTACCCTGTCGAACTGCGTGGTGACGAAATCTTCGTCGACGCTGGCTGACAACGGCGTCGCTTTTTCGAGAATTTACTCGCGCAAGGCCAATTTTTTGATTGTTTCTCGGGGGCTTCCATGTATAGTTCGCCAGTTACAGCCCGGCTATGACTCGTCCCGTTACCAGACCCCATCAGTGGTTGCTGGCCGTTGACCCGCGCATCTACCATTGGGACACCCTTTTCGTAAAAGGGAAAGAGATGTGGCGGCACGCGGGCGCCAAACCCGACGCCCTGCGCCAGCTCAAACAGATGCGTCGCGGCGACCGCGCGCTTTGCTACCACGGCAAGCCGGAGTATGCCCTCTACGCCATCGCGGAAGTGACGCGCGATCCATATCCGGATCCGCACGACCCTGATTCTAAACAAATGGTGATTGATCTGCGCGCCCTCGAACGCCTGCCCCGCCAGGTTTCTCTCGAAGAGTTGCGCGAGGACCGCCTGCTGCGCAAAGTGAAGTTTCTGAAGAATCCGCGCCTCACGATTTCTCCGTTGGTCGGAGAAGAATATTCTGAGATTCTCCGGCTCGCCGGAATTGTGGCCACGCCCGGCATTCCTTTGCCCTAGCGTTCAAGCGCCTCACAAGAGCGGCGGGTAGTAGCGAAGATGGAGTTCCACATCGGAGAGCTGTTTCCGCGAGTTGGCTTCATCGTCACGAACCTGAGCCTACCCAGCCGGGCGATAGTGCGCTTCTATAATAAGCGGGGCACGGCCGAGCAATGGATCAAGGAAGGCAAGCAGGCGACGCACTGGACCCGGCTATCGTGTCATCGTTTCCGGGCGAATGAAGCACTCTTACAGTTGAGCCTGCTGGCCTACAACCTGGGCAACCTGTGGCGCCGCCTGGTGCTGCCGAAGAGAATTCAAGCACGCCCGATATTACTGGGTGGTGCTTGCGGAGAGTCACCTCACGCGGCGTCTGTTTGGCCAGATACTGCGGCGGATCCGGGCGCTACCGATGCCATTTGGTTAGCAACTCCGATTGCTGTTACAAAATCTGGAGCCGAAAGAGGAAGCTCGGCAGAGTGGCTGAGAGATCGATTTCGTGGGAACAAACGGGGCGCGTCAGACGGGCAAAAAAGTGACGGTCGGAACCCCGCAGCCTGCTGGGGGCTGCTCGAGTCACAAATTTCTTGCGTCGACGGTCGAAGGAGCATTAGGATGCGCGAGGTAGGAGTCCAAATCGGAAATCCCCACTTGAACCGCCCCCTGAGCAACGGTGTGTGTATTTGGACTAGGCTCGCACTGATCCTTACCTACGCCGCGAAGTCGAGTCCCTCCTCGTCGCCCACGATGAAGCCACGACCGCCTTTATGGGACGCGCCCGAAACCGTGGCAGCGTGTTGCTGAAAAGCGGCGCCAAGCTGGGCCCGTACGAGATTCTCGTCCTGCTCGGCGCCGGGGGAATGGGCGTGGTGTATCGCGCGCGTGATGAAAGGCTTGATCGCGATGTCGCAGTCAAGATTCTTCCTCCCGACGCTCTGATCGATGACCCAGCTCGCAGACGCTTTCGCAAAGAGGCCCTCGCTCTTGCCAAGGTGAATCACCAAAACATCGCAGCGGTTTATGACGTGGGGCAAGCCAACGGCGTGGACTACCTCGTCATGGAATACGTCCCCGGTGAGTCGCTTGCGCAGAAACTGAAATCGGGGCCTCTTCCCACCGCTGAAGCCATATTGTTGGGAGAGGAAGTAGCAACGGCCCTCCAGGAGGCGCACGAGCGGGGCATCGTGCACCGCGACCTCAAACCCGCGAACATCATCGTTACGCCCAAAGGCCATGCCAAGGTTCTGGACTTCGGGCTGGCCAAGTTGCTATCCGCAACCGACAGCGACGAAAACACCCAGACATTTTCGGAGACGCACGGGCAGATCGTCGGCACACCTCTCTATATGTCGCCTGAGCAGTGCGAAGGCGCCCCTCTCGACCCGCGCAGCGATCTTTGGAGTCTCGGCGCGGTTCTGTACGAATCGCTCACGGGTCGAGCGCCGTTCGACGGAAGCGGGCTCGCTTTGCTGCGCGCCATCACCACGCAGAAACCAAAAGCGGTTCGGGAGCTTCGCCCGGACGCCCCGCCGGAAGCGGAGCGGATCGTTTCCCGAGCGCTCGAGAAGGACAAAACCAGACGCTACCAGTCTGCCTCCGAGATGGCTCAGGATCTCTCATCCGTCAGCAAGCGGCTTAGCGCTTTGGGAATGCGCCGATTGCGACCGGAACTGCGAGTATCACTCGGCTACAGCGTTGCAGGGGCAGTCTTGGTCCTAATTTTGATTGCTTTCGGAGCTTGGTTCTACCACAGGATCGAGAAACGCCAGTGGGCTCGCGAGCAAGCCATCCCCGAGATTGCGAAGCTGCAGGACGACCGCAAAGCCCTGGCGGCATTTCTCCTGCTGAAAAAAGCGGAACACTACTTGCCAGGCGACGCTCGCCTCGCGCAGCTTGTCGGGCAAAACACGCAAGTCGTCTCGATCTCTTCGTCACCTCCCGGTGCGATCGTCGAAATCAAGGATTACCTGTCTCCTGCAAGCGCTTGGCATCGCCTGGGATCCACGCCGCTCAACAACATCCGGATTCCCAACGGATACTTTCGATGGAGGGTGTCGAAGCAGGGCGTTGGAGAATACGTAGCAGCTCCCTTCACTGTGCCCGAGATGAACTTCGCTTTGGACGCCGAGGTCGCGGCACCTGCAGGGATGTCGTGGGTGAGCGGACGCGCCTTCGCGGATTTCATTGAGTTTGTAGGCCTGGTTGGCCCGTATCAGCTTCCTCCGTATTACATCGATCGCTATGAAGTGACGAACCGCGAATATCAAGAGTTCGTCGATGCCGGCGGATACACGAACCGGAAATACTGGGCAGAGAAGTTCGTGCGCAACGGCCGGGAGCTTAGCTGGGACCAAGCGATGACGATCTTTCGCGATAACACCGGGCGTCCGGGTCCCTCGACCTGGGAGGGCGGCCACTACCCGCAAGGGAAGGGCGATTATCCGGTCTCCGGCGTGAGTTGGTATGAGGCTTCGGCGTACTCCACATTCGCGGGTAAGAGTCTGCCTGTCTTTGCGCAGTGGTACGCC
>JBAUEX010000144.1:0-13124 GCA_049678845.1 Candidatus Acidiferrales bacterium | reverse complement strand
GTGGCCTTTCTTTTGCGATGTAATAAAATGCTCATTCTCTGACTGCTTTACGAATCGGGAATGGATGTTTCCGGGCGGGAAGGCACTCAATGAAAACCAGATGGCTGGTCTTACTCCTCCCCGTATTCCCGACAGTCGCGAAGGGCGAAGGAGCTCAAGCTGCTTTTCGGCCTCCCGCGGTGCCGCTAGTTGCGATGGACCCTTACTTCAGTATCCGGTCATTTGCCGACCATTTGACCTATGACGCGACGCGGCATTGGGGACTGGCGCGCGCATGACGATGCAAAGCATGATTCGAGTCGACGGCAAGGCTTATCGCATCATCGGCGATGAGCCCAGAGACTGAGTGAAACGGCAAGTGTGCCCAAAGAATTTGTCTCACTATAGGGGTTCATCCCAAACTGGAGTGAACCCTTGAAATGGCACAGTGAAATTGGGCACAGTTATTCGTGAAGGACAACACTCAGGAGTGAACTGTTAACTTGCAGCCCGCCATTGTACTTAATGAAGCCCATTTTCTTGAATTTGTTCATGAACAGATTCACTCGCGGCCGCGTCGTGCCGATCATTTCCGCCAGCGTTTCCTGCGAGACCTTCGGAAGAATCTTTTGCGGCTGATCTTCCTTGCCATAGCGAGCAAGCAGCAACAAGGCTCGCGCCAATCGTTTCTCGGTCGAGTTAAAGAGCTGATCGACCAGATCTGCCTCAATTCGGATATTTCTGCCAAGCATATAGGAGATGAAACGGTCAGAGAATTCATGTTCCCCATGAAGGACGTGCATCATTTCATCTTTTTCGATGACCAGCAGAGTAGTCGGCGTAATCGCTGTGGCCGTTCCCATACGCAGCGGTTGACCTGCGAGGCACCCTTCCCCGAAGAAGTCACCTGAGCCAAGAACCGCGACCACGGCTTCCTTCCCGATCCCGTTGACCACCGAAAGCTTCACGCTGCCTTGTTGAATGTACATAACCGTCTTGGCAGGATCACCTTGCGCGAAAACAGTGGTTTTTTTGCGAAACTCGACTACCTTCCTCGACACCCCGGCCGAATCAAGGAAAGTCTGAACATTAAAGGACGTCTTGCCATTCATCTGAGTACTTCGCGTCACCGTATTTGTTTTAGTCGTCGTATGTGATTTGTATGTTAGCACCAAGCAGGGATTGCGCAACGGAATACGCGAATGTACAAAATTGTACAATCACGGATTGCCAACATGAGAGCTGATTCCCCGCATGACGAGAAGACCAAAACTGCTGAAAAAGTGCCTCTAAACGGCACAATTTTTGTCCGCAACAGTACAGACCGTCGTGCAACAGCTCTGTACACTTAATCAGGCCCCTCTGACTGCACTTGGCTCACAGGATCAGGCAGGGCCGTCCTTTCGAGCCGGGAGCAGGCTAGTTCCCCGCCCCCCGGGAAGAGGCACGAACGTAATGATTCACAAGGGCTCCATTTTACTGCTCGGAATGCTTCTGGGTGCTCCTATGCCAACCGCAGCGCAATCAGCGCTAGAGTCTACTGTAGTACTGGAGCGTGTTTCGCCAAATATCCGCACATCGCCAACGATACCTGCGCATTTTTATGTCTCGCCCTTCGCTGTTTCCCCGAGCGCTGAACAATACAATGTCAACTCTGTGTTCTCAAGTGCCTACGCGCCCGCTCAGAATTTGTCAGCTCTTTCTCCCGTGATCGAGCTTAAGACTTTGTTCGTCACGCAGTCCAGACTGCCCCTTATTCAACTTTGGCACGGAAGATTGCACTTCGACGGTTTCACCAGCGAACTGCACACGCAGAACGTGCAACTGGGCCCTTCCGGTGGCGCCGGTCTACAGGACTTTCATCCCACGCGGCAGAGGTATCCATGCGAACCACGTTCGGTTTACCTCTACGGCCTGAGCCTCAGCTTTCACTTCGGGCGAACTAGCCAGACGGCAGGTTCCACTCAGATATGGCGGCGATTGGCGCGGATCGTTCATTGAATTCAGGGTCAGACCCAGTTTCGGCAATCTGAAGGTTAACTGTCGGAAAATGCAGTATTCCGAGCCTGAAACGCACCGTGTTTCCCAATTCGGCCTGCGAATAATCCTCAGTCAGCCCCAGCGAAACGTCCCCTAACGGACAGCATCAGATTCGAAAATGCTCAATACTCAATCCTCAAAGAACTGAAGGAGACACATGAAAAAGATTTCAATTTCGGCAGTTGTCTTCACATCCCTTATGTTTTTGGGAGCCTCAGCGCAGGCCCAGAACCAGAACGCAATGGACTCTAATCAACCGCGCGCCCATCGGGCGAGCGTGGTCAGCCGCACGACGCGTGCCATCAAGTACGCGCACCGCAGCGGCGCAACGAAAATCAATTTCCGCGGCACCGATCTGATGCCCGCGGCGGCAGGGCAGGCAAAAGTCGAGAGCAAACGCGGCGCGATGGAAGTCGAGGTGGAATTCAGCGGACTCGACCGCCCGACGACCTTTGGTAATGAGTACCTCACCTATGTCTTATGGGCCATCTCTTCAGAAGGGCGCCCAGTCAACATTGGTGAAGTGCTGGTAGGAAGCAACCACCGCAGCAAGCTTGATGTGACCACCGACCTGCAGGCATTTGCTCTCATCGTGACTGCCGAGCCCTACTACGCGGTGCGGCAACCCAGCAACGTGGTAGTCCTGGAAAACGAAATCCGTCCGGACACAGTTGGCACCAGCGAAGCAGTGGACGCCAACTATGAACTCATCGATCGCGGGGGATACCTTCCCACCGGCTATAAGTTCGATCCAGTCGTCTTGAATTCCAAATTACCGCTCGAGTTCTTCGAAGCGCGCAACGCAATGCGCATCGCCAAGTCCGCTGGCGCCGATCAATACGCCACGTCCAGCTACGATGACGCGGTTCATCAAATGAAGGAAGCCGATGAACTCGCCACCCAGCATCACGTCGACAAGAAACCGCTCATTTCCATGTCTCGTCAGGTTGTGCAAACCGCAGAAGACTCTCGCGAAATTGCGATTAAAAATATGGATACAGAACGGCTCGACGCCGACAGAAACGCGTCGCAGGCTCGCGAAGATGACGCCACCGAACAGTCGAGGAAAGATAAGCAGGGCCGCATCAATGCCGAAACAGCGACGGCCGACGCAGATCGTCTCCGCCAGGAAGCCGATCGAGCCACCGCCACGGCGCAACAACAGCAACTGAACGCTCAGGCGGATTCCGACCGCAGTCGTGATGCGGCAGCAGACGCCAATAAAGCCGCCGCAAACGCTAAACAAGGCCAAGAGGACGCCGAAGCAGACTCGGCTCGGAACCAAGCCGCCACCGCCGACGCTCAGCAGGGTCAAAAAACCGCAGAGGCGCAATCAGACCGAGACCGGGCCTCCGCTGCATCTTCGGACCTGCAACTCCAGCAAGCCGTTCGCGACCGTGAAGAACTTCGCGCCCGATTGCTGCAACAATTCAACGCTATTCTTACGACTCGGGACACCGCTCGCGGTCTCGTCGTGAACATGTCGGACGTTCTTTTCGACACTGGCCAATACACGCTGCGCCCGCAGGCTCGTGAGAAGCTGGCCAAAATATCCGGCATCGTGCTTGCTTATCCTGATCTCAGACTCGCCATCGAAGGCAACACAGACAGCGTTGGCGGCGAGACCATGAATCAGACCTTGTCGGAAAGACGTGCCGGCGCTGTAATGGATTATCTTGCGAAACAGAACATTCCGGCGGCTTCCATGACGTCTCGAGGATTTGGGATGTCTCAGCCGATCGCCTCAAACGACACCGCGGAAGGACGCCAGCAGAATCGCCGCGTGGAGTTAGTGGTCTCCGGCGATGTAATCGGCACCACCATCGGCACACTGCCAACAGGCGCGTCCGATAACCATCAATAGCACTTCACTCGTAAGCACGGATGGGACCCGTCTGCTAAATTTGCAGACGGGTCCCATGCACCCTACCCCTTCGTAGTTTGCAATCAGAATTCTGATCATGGAGGTCAGTGATGATACGTAAATGTGCTTTTGGTGTGTGCCTTTTCCTCGTTACCGCGATGCTCTACGCGGCCAATAAAGAACAAAGACGTCTCGCAAATACTGGTGTGGTCATGCAGGAGATCATGGATATACCCGACAACATCCCACAAGAAGTATTGGAAAAGGCCGATTGCGTCATCGTTTTTCCAAACCTTCTTAAGGCGGCGTTTGGTATCGGCGGAAGTTACGCTCGCGGCGCGATGGTTTGCCGCACGGGCAAGGAATTCAGAGGACCCTGGGGCGCTCCAGCTATGTATGCACTCGAGGGCGCCAGCATCGGGTTCCAAATCGGCGGACAATCCACTGATCTCGTTCTGCTGGTTATGAATGAGCGAGGCGCGAGTTCGATTCTCAGCAGTAAAGTCAAATTAGGCGCCGATGCCTCTGCCGCGGCAGGCCCCGTCGGGCGTGACGCTTCAGCAGATACCGATGCTTATATGCGCTCTGAGGTCCTCAGCTATTCGCGTTCGCGCGGTCTTTTTGCCGGCATTTCGCTCGAGGGCTCCACGCTTCGTCCCGACAATGACGCCAACAGGGACGTTTACGGTCGCAAACTAACGGCTAGAGAAATCATTCTGGGCGGACGCGTGGGCACTCCGGAATCTGGCCGCCACCTCGTCGAAGTCCTGGAAAAACATTCACCACACAATGACTCGAAGGCTTCGGCATCGGACCGCGACTAGTTGTCGCAGTCTCCGTTGTCTCAGCTTCAATTCTTTCTGTAGCTCAGGTCCCGTCCCGGCGCTGCATGCCGGGACGGACCTGAGATTTTTTCAGACCCGTAGCCGGCACGCATGCACTTGCTTTTCGCGAAACCGCGCCAGTTCCGCGATGATCTGCTCGCCGTACAGCTCGACCTTACGCAGCCCGAATCCGTGGACCCGCAGAAGCTCTGAAAGCGAAGCCGGCCGCACTCGGCAAAGCTCGTCAAGCGACGTGTCATGCATCACCACAAACGCTGGCACGCCTTGTTGCTTCGCCGTAACTCTGCGCCATTCACGCAGAATTTCGCGAAGCTCTGCACCACCGGCAGACGCTGCATTTTCTCTGCCAACTGGCTGAAATGTTCCCGGTGCTGACTGCTGCAGGCTCGGAACTGTCGTCCTGCGCGGTGCGGCCGGCTGCACCTTTGGCCGAAGTGACAGCCAATCAGGTTCAGAGCCACACACGTCGCACGCGCCGCACGATTTCCACTTCGGATTCTCGCCGAAATGGGCACAGATCTGCAGATGGCGGCAGGTTTTCGACTCCACGAAACCGCGAATTTCGTCGTACCGCTCCCACGCCCGTTTTTTCTCCGCCGCATCGGTGATTCGCCCGATGAAGTAACTCAGCAGGCCCACGTCGCGTTTTTGCCAGAGCAGCACGCAATCCGCGGATAGCCCGTCGCGTCCCCCGCGCCCCGCTTCTTGATAATATTGCTCGATCGATTTGGGCAGCGCCAAATGAATCACCGCGCGCACCGCCGCCTTGTTGATGCCCAAACCAAAGGCCAGCGTGCCCACCAGAACGCGCACTTCGTCAGCCATCCACTGCTCCTGATTTCGCTTTCGAACATCCGCGCCCATCTTCCCGTGATAGCCGATCGCGGCGATTCCCTGCTCTTCCAGAAAATTTACCGTCTCTTCCACTCGCGCAATCGTCGGCACATACACGATCACGTTGCGATCCTTATAGCTCCGCAGCGCTTTCTCGAGCAGGCTGCTTTGCGTGCGCACATCGCATTGCTTCACCACATATCGTAAGTTCGGCCGATGAAAACTGGCGATGCACTTGTGCGCATTGCGCATGCGGAGCTGCTCCACAATGTCGTGGCGAACGCGCTGCGTCGCGCTCGCCGTGAATGCGGCAATGGGCCGGTCGGAGAAATGAGTGCGCAGCGAGCTCAATTGGCGGTATTCCGGACGAAATTCGTGCCCCCACTCCGAAATGCAATGCGCCTCGTCGATGGCGAAAAACGAAATCGGGATGCTCTTGAGCCATGCAGCCGTATCCGCCCTCGCCAGCCGCTCCGGCGAAAGATACAGCAGACGGTACGCGCCTTCGCTGGCGTCGCGCATAATCCGCGATTGCTCATTTGCCGCCAAGGAACTGTTCAGAAGCGCTGCGGAAATCCCCATTTGTGAGAGCTGGGCCACCTGGTCCTGCATCAACGCAATCAACGGCGAAATCACGATCGCCGTTTGTCTCGCGAGCAGCGCTGCCGGAAGCTGATAACAGAGCGATTTGCCGCCGCCCGTGGGCATCACCACGCAAGTGTCGCGGCCTTCCACCAAACTTCGCACAATGCTCTTTTGCAACGGGCGAAAGGTGTCGAATCCCCAATACCGGCGCAATGCCCCCAGAAGGGTGGATTCAGAAATCACGCAGGCAGTATAGGTTCAAGGAGGAGGCACCGTCCATGACGGAAGCCAGAGGGCGTGGATCGACGGATAAAAATCGGGAGACGCTATCTTGGGGAATGATACCGCGTGGAAAAATACTCGCAAAAAAAAGTAGCCGGCGGATGTGGCTGAGGGACCCTCACCCGCCAGCGTTTTCCCACCCATCTCCGAAAAGATTGGGTAAGAACTCTTTACAGTGGGCCTTCGCCATCGCGAAGGAACTCGTAGCGCTCGATTGCCGCCGCCACTCCAATATCCTGCGGGCGTGTCGAGTCCGTTCGAACCACGTGGCCCAAACAGCGGACCTTCACTGGACCGGCCAGCGTCACCTCATGCGGCAGAGTCATGACAATTTCCAGCGGGGCGCCATTCTTCAAATCCTTTGGCAGAAAAAAGTAAATCCCGCGGGAGCTGACTTCCTTGGTTTCGGTCGACGCCTCACCCACGGAGGCTTCGTTCGTCCAACGAACTTTCAACGGCAATCGCATCATGAAACGGCGTGTCGACCTGCGTTCTTTTTGAGCCAAGAGCCACCTTCCGCTTAAACAATATCGACAAGCATAGAGGTGGGCAGGCCCACACTCAATAGATAACAAGCACCATTTTGCGGAAGACTTTGCTGGTACGAAAGTACTGGACTGCGAATCCGCGGCAAAATCAGGACTTACGGTAGGTTTCCAAGATATCGTCGACGGACAGAATCCCTTCCAACTTCTCCAGGTTCGCGCGATTGACCACCGGAACAACCGGCCAATTTCCCATCAACCGTAGCGCTTCATCTAGCGGCTGGTCCGGATAAAGGTGAGGCAGGGGCCCGCGTCCAGGCACTTCGCCTTTCGACGCCCCTGCCGAATCTGCGATGGCCTGCTGGCGAAGTTCTTCTTGGGAAATGGCTCGCCACCCATCCGCGTGCCGCCACACTAGGAATTGCGACGACTGTGACGCTTCCGCCTCGCGAAGCAGTTCGGCGGAATCGCCATCACCCAACACGATTCCCGCCCCAGGCCGCATCGCGTCTTCCACGCGCAACGCCGTATGCTCACGCATCTCTTCAATCGACGGCAGGAAGAACCCATCCTGCCGCGCCAGAAAATCGAATAACGCCACTTGCTGATACCGCCGGGAGATAAAATACGCGATCATATTGGCGATGATCGCCGGCAGGATGATGGAATAGTTCCCGCTCACTTCAAGTACCATGAAGACCGACGTAATCGGCACGCGCAGAAAACCGGCAAAAAACGTCCCCATCCCCACCAGCGCAAACGCCGCAACCGATTGTGCCGGACGATGAACCAGCAAATGCTCCACTCCTCCCACCGCACCCCCGAGCATGGCTCCGATAAACAGGACCGGCGCAAACATTCCACCCGGCGTGCCGCTGACGAAGGAAATTCCGGTCGCGAGAATCTTAAACAGTCCCAAAAGCAAAAGCATTTTCCACAGGAATTGATCGTGCAGAGCCTGGTCGATGATCGGATAGCCGCTTCCCATCACCTGCGGCAGCCATATACCGATAATTCCGATCAGCACGCCCGCCGCAGCCGGCTGAATATATTGCGTCCATCGCGGCAATTGCTTCAGGCGCGGGCGAAAGTAGGCGATGAATTTCAGAAATGCCAGGGAAGCAACGCCACTGATTACTCCCAGTACCGCATACCCGATCAATTCAACGGGGCTGCGAAACTCCATTGCGGGGACGCGAAACATCGGAGCGCTTCCCAGGAAATTGCGCATCACCACGACGCTCGAAATCGCGGCCAGGATTACCGCGCCCAGCACCCCGCCGCTCCACGTGCCAATAATCTCTTCGATCACAAAAATCACCGCGGAAATCGGTGCATTGAACGCCGCCGCCAGGCCCGCGGCGGCTCCGATCGGCGCGATCAGGCGCTGCTTTTCGCGAGAGAGCTTCAAACTGCGCCCCAGCGCCGACGCAATCCCGGCGCCCATTTGCAGCGAGGGATCTTCGGGACCCAGCGATTGCCCGCTGCCAATCGCCAGCGCGCACGTAACGAATTTCCCGATCACCGTGCGAAACGGCACGTAGCCATCGAAAATAAATACCGCCGCCTTCGTTTGGTTCACGCCGCTGCCTCGTGATCGTTTGAATACGAAAATCACCAGGAGCGCCACGCCAATTCCGCCCAGTGTCGGCGCCAGCAGCACCCGCAAATGCGAGGGTTCCATCGAAGAGCCCAGCAGCAAAAATCGCGTCCATTCAATCGCTACGCGAAAGCAAACGACAATCAGCCCGGAAACGATCCCGATAATGACAGCGAGCAGAAGAAATAACTGGCCTTCGCGCAGAGTCAGCATCTTGCGCCGCCAGATGTTCCACAGTCGTACGAAGCGGTTCGCCCTCCGCTCCGCCGGAGCATCCGGCGGCATTGGCGCGGCAGCCGTTTCGTTCGCGGCGTTCATCGTTCCCCGCCCTGATGAAATTTGCCCACTAAAGTCAGGGCTTCGTCCATTCCTTGCGGCGCTCCGCATTCCTTCGTAACCGCATCTTCCGTCACGAAAACTAAATTCATGGCCACGTCTATCTGGCCGGGATGCTGCCTTAAATTTTGATCGGTCAACTGCGCTTCGAGCGCCTTTGCCTGCATGCCCAGCGTTACCATCTCCGATTGCGGCGCGTCCTTCGCGAAAAGATCTATGCCTCGGCTTTTCGCGCAGGATTGTAAGCGCCCAAATGCTTGCTCGAAATCCCGGCGCGCACGGTCCCGACGGTCAGCCTCGCTCAGCCCGGGCGCATACGGGTCGGCGGACGTGACCAGGCGCGAAATATCAAGCGCCCGGGAAACATCGGCATCTCTATTACCCAGACGGCGCGCGCGATCCAGGTAGCGTTCCGCCTCCTGGAATTCACCAAGCTGATAGGCCGCAAGTCCAGCGCTCCGCAGCGCATCCTTGGGCGGATGCTCCACGGTCAATGCGCTGCGAAACTCAGATAGAGCGCGGGTCGCGTCCCCAATGCGCAGAAACAGGTCACCAGTTTGGGCATGCAATGATGCTCCGTTGCGTTCAGGGATTTCCGAAGCCAGAGCGAGCAACTCGGCTTCCGCTATGGATGTGTCGCCTCGCGTAATCAGAAAACGGCAAAGTTCAAGCCGGGCCTTCAGTCGGTTCGCTTCCGCATCGCTAGGCCAAACCCCATAAATTGCTCCATGGTAGTAGCGCACCGCATCGGCTTCCGAACCTGCGCCGGTCGAGATTCGAGCGAGCGCCAGATTAATCGGCGCATCGGAGGGTGCGTGCGCTTGCAATTCGAGCAAATAGGCCCGCGCTTCGCTATTGCGTCCCTCGGCGGCCAGAGCTTGCGCAAGCTGAAACTGAATTTGAGTATCGTCGGGACTGTAGACCAGCGCTGTGTGAAAATCGGCGAGCGCCGCAGCGGCGTTTCCCGATTTCAGTTGCTGCTCACCTTCATCGAACCATTGTCTTCCCAGGGCGGTTAGCTTTCGATGATAATCGCGCGTGATAAATCCGGTAAGAAAAAAGAGGACGATAACGATTACGGCCGTCAGCGACAGCACGATCTCCCGCGAGCGAAGGAGCACGAACAACCCGTTGTCGCAGCGCGGACACTCGGTCGCGCCCGCGGGAAGGGGATTGCCGCATTGCGGGCACGTTCGCGCATTCTCATCTTTAGCCATCGCGCACATCCAATTCTAGGATATCGCGGAGTGCGCCCGCGCAACAGCCAATCAGTAAAACGAATTGCGGGCTGTGTAGAGTGGGTAGCGTCGCTTCTTGCCTCTCGCCTTCGAGGCTCCGCGGCTTTCCCGGCCAGGATTTCGTCCATCGCAGATCGTTGATTAAAAAACGGTCAAAATTGACGGGGTAGAACGGAGGAACGCAGAACGTCGGATTCGTCTCCCTCAGGCCTGGTCGATCAGTCGGTGGTGAATCGCGTACAACGCGAGTTCGAGTCGATCGGAAACGCCAAGTTTATCAAAAATGTTGTGCAAGTGATTTTTGACTGTCTGCTCGCTGATAAAGAGTTTCTCGCCGATTTCACGGTTCCGAAACCCCTGCGCGACAAGCTGAACAATTTCTTTTTCGCGGTCGCTGAGCAGCGGCTTGTCCCGCCGTTGCCCCGTCTCCGCGGAGCGTTTGAAAGCGTCAATCACTTCGGCGGTCATGCGATTGTCCAGCCAGATTTCACCGTCGTGAACTTTCTTGATGCTCTTCAACAGCAGATCGCTGGCCGACTGCTTCAGCACGACTCCTCGCGCCCCCAGGCGCATCGCCCGAACCACGTCACGGTCATCCTCGGCGGCCGTCAACACAATCACGCGCGTCGTTACCGAGTCGAAATTGATTTCCTCCAGCACTCCCAGCCCGTCCTTCTCCGGCATACGCAGGTCCAGCAGCAGAATGTCGGGCTTGAGCTTTGCGAGCATGCGCACGCATTCATTCCCGTTCGAGGCCTCACCGACAATTGTCACTTCATCGGTGCCCTCAAACAGTTTGCGCAGACCATCGCGAAAAATCGCATGGTCGTCTGCAACCAGAACGCGGACAGGCGTTTTGCTCTTTACCATTTCAGTTCAATGGGATTTCAATTGTTAGACGCGCACCATGTCCCGGGTTTGATTCCACCGTCAGGACTCCCCCCACAGTGCGAGTCCGTTCTTTAATCGAGATCGGACCCAAGCGCAAACGGTCCAGTTCTTCGCTCTCGAATTTCCCTGCAAAGCTGAACCCTTGCCCGTTATCATCGACGACGAGGAAGATTTTCGTGTCGTCTTGCCATAGTTTTACCACGACGTGGCTCGCCTGCGCATGCTTTTTTATATTATTGAGTGACTCACGATATATCTGGAATACTTCCCGGCAGATCCGGTCCGGCGCACGAAGGTCGTTTTCCTCAAGGAAAAGGTCCACCATCACCCCTGACTCGTCGTGGCAGCGTTCCGCGAAACTATGCATCATTTCCCGCAAGTCCGCGCTTTCCACGCGCAACGGCCGAAGATCCTTCACCATCTGCCTCAAATCGTCCCCTTCTTCGCGAACTGTTTTTTCCAGGGCCGCCAGATCGTTTCCCACCTGTTCAAGTGCCTGTGGCAATTTCCGCCGCAGAACGCCGAATTGAATATTCAAGCTCAACAGCGTTTGCAAAATTCCGTCATGGAGGTCGCGTGAAATCCGGCTTCGCTCCGCCTCGACCGCCCTCGCGCGCAGGCTCCGCAGCAGGAACACATTCTCCAGCGGAACGTTCAAGTGGCGGACGATGCGTTCGAACCAGCGCAGATCGCCCCGCGCAAATGGACGCCGCGCATTCACCAGAATCATCCGTCCGGTAGGATGCCCGGAGGAAAGAATCGTTACCGCCATCACGCGGTTCGCAGCCAGCTCTTGCCGCGCCGCGGCGGGCGGCACTTCCATCGACTTCGCCACCGCTCCCGTTTCCCGATGCCACCCAAATCCCTGCCCCTGCCCTTCCAGGAAATTCCAGCACACGCTCTGCGAAAGATCTTCCGCCAGAAAAGCGCCCGCGCGCGTAAGCGCCAGCGTTTCCGGCGGGAACGCGCGACGCCGGTCCTGCTCGCCTCTCCAGACGAACAACCGTTCGATCTCCTCATCGCAAATCACCAATAGCGCCCGCTCGCAGTCGAATTCGCGCGCAATCTCGCTCAATATCAACCGCACAGATTCCGCCAGACCCTTTTCCACTCGGATCATGCTCAGTAGCGATTCAATGAACTGCTCCTCGCCCATCTGTGTCCGTTCGCGTATCCCCAGCCAGGCAATGCAAAGCCCGCCGCAATAGGTTCCCGCCACGATCCCGATCGAACGCAAAATGCCGTGCTCCGCCGCCGGCGAAAACCAAGCCGCGCGAACGGTCACTGCTACGGCGGCAGCCGCGCTCAGGAAAGCCGCATCTGTCGCGAACAAATTGCTGGGAACCAATCGATGGGAGGACTTGCTGCTGCCCGTCCGCCCTAATGCCGCCATCGCAAAAACGGCGAACAGATAGAATAACCAGAACGGCGCCAACGACGGCGTCAATGCGACAAAAATCGCCAGAGCAATCGCGTCGATTTCCGGAGGAAAATAAATTCGCTCGAAGCGCGCTACGCGCTCAGCCGCCACAACCGCAGTCGCGACAAAAAAATATCCGGCGAGGAAGATCGTCGCAACACGGGCCGCGGCGCTTTCCGGAGTTTCCGTGAGCGCCAGCAACGCGAGAACGAGCGCGACGGGGCGCGCCACATTCACCAACTTCTCGAGTTGCCTCTTCCCGGAAGCCTCCATTGACATCGCCCCTGGCGTTCCCCCATGTGAAGTCTAGCAAGCCGCACGGCTCCTGCAACGCTGCCGGTGCTTACCAGTAACGCGTGCGCTCGATTTCCAGCTGTGGATTTGACACCGGGGGGATAATCATCTTAGCAAAAGAAAAGCGAGTCCGACTGCAGCGGGTCCAGGCTCGCACGTCAATCGGCAAAAGGGCGATTTGCCAGAACGTTTCACGCAAAGAGAAGTCAGTCGCATTGTGGGCGTCGAGCCAAGCCGTTTGCGCTACTGGCACAGGATTGGCCTCGTCGTCCCTCGAGCGCGCTGGGGCGAGCGCTTTTACAATTTCAGCGACCTGGTAGCTCTTCATTCAATAAAAGCAATCACCCAACGGCGAATTCCCGCGAAATCCGTCTGCCGCGCCGTCGCCATTTTGCGCAATGAACGCGGTGAGAGCACGACCCCGATTGGCG
>JBAUEX010000143.1:0-11601 GCA_049678845.1 Candidatus Acidiferrales bacterium | reverse complement strand
GGCGGTGGCGGTGGACGTGGGGGTCGCGGCGGCGGAGACCGCGGCGGTAGTGACCGCGGCGGGGGGCGACGGTAGCAAGATGTAGCGCAGCGCAATCGTTGGCCATATGTAAAGGGAGCTGCTCTGTGAGCGATAACCTGTTTGTGCAGTATGTCGGCTTCAAGGTCAAAACGTTCGACCGCGAGTACACGTTTAACGTGCACGTGTCAGAAGGCGCGATTCGTGCGTTCAAGCTGTCGATTTCCAATGAAGCCTTCAATGCGCATCGCGCGCGTTTTCAAGACGCTCCATCGATTTGTTCCACCAAGCTGCATCGCGAGCTTGCCGGCCACGCCAACAATCCCTCGGAATCGAGTTATCGCATCTCGGATACAGACCTGGAAGAATATCGCAGCGCGCATCCGCAAAAATCCTCACGCTATCCCTACGCCCGCAAGACGAACTAAATCTCGGTGAAGATACAAAAGTGAATTTGTCGACTCGCTAAGAAGTCCGTAGGGGAAAAAACAGCCAAGCGATACGCGATTTACCCTATAGAACTCCCGCACTCTCTGCGTTCAGATTGGCTACGAGCCCACATGCGAAAACTAATACTAATCGCCGACGACAATGGCTTGGTACGAGGGCTGTTGCGCGGCATGTTAGAGCGCGGTGGAGGGTGGGACGTCGCAGGAGCCAGAGACGGCCAGGAAGCAGTTTTGAAGGCGCAAGAATTGAAGCCCGATGCCGTCATTCTCGATTTAGCTATGCCGGTTATGGACGGATTGGACGCGGCGCGAGAAATCGGCAAGACGCTGCCCTCTGCGCCCATTATCCTCTTCACAATCCATGATTCTCCCGAAACCGTGCTGGCCGCGACACTGGCTGGCGTGGCCTGCGTCTTCCCTAAGACGGGCAGCGGGCAGGCATTAATTAAGACTGTCGGGGAGCTGTTGGCGAAAGAAAGTTCCGCGTCGAAAAGTTCTCGCGCCAATGCCTGAGCCTGCCGCCACTGGAAATTCCGGCCAAATACCGAGATGGTTGGTCCTGCCAACCAGCGCGCGGAGCATACCTGGCGGCCCTGCTGCCTTGAATTCCTCAAAACCGCAGTGCGCCGAGCAGGTACAGGATAAGCAAAATCACGAGAACCGTGCCAACTACTCCCAAGCCACCGCCTGTTCCCCATCTTGAATAACCGTAATAGCCTCCGCCGCCAGCAAACAAAAGCACCACCAGAATAATTATGATCAGTAGCATGAACCTCTCCTGCCAGCTGAAGTCGAATCCTAAGGACCAGAGATTAGATTAGGCGGGCTGCATAAACGTGACAAACAATGCTGGCCGTCTTTGGGATCGGCGCGGTTTCTCGAGTTCAATCAGTTCGTCAGGCGGGCGAGCTGCTCCGGTGCGAGTTTGTGCAGCAATTCGAGGAACACTCCGTTGGTCCAGCCGAAACCGATTTGATTGGTGACGTAGCCGGCGCGGATGTGTGTTACTGACTCGCGTGTCACTACGTCGTATTTTTCACGGATGTGCCTCTCGGTTCTAAAATCTTCCAGGATCATGCTGAGAAACTTGTACGAAATGCGATCGGCGTCGGCCGCATAACCGTAGCGGCGCAATCCTTCAACCGCGAGCAATTGAAGAGGCGCCCAGCCATACGGATAATCCCACTGCGCTCCGCTGTCGTTGCGGCTGGTGACAAGGCCGCCGGGTTCTTCGAATAGGGAGATCTTCGAATCAACGGCCTTTGCCTGCTCCTTGGTCGCTAATCCCGCCCACAGCGGATAGAACGTGGTGGCAAATTCATAGGACGACCGCGTGCGTGTCTGAAAATTGTAGTCGTAGAAGAGTCCAGCCTTCGCATCCCATAAATACTTGTCAATATTCGCGCGACGATGCATAGCCTGCTGTTCCCACTGCTGGGCTTCTGACTTTTTTCCAAGCAAAGTGCTGATTTCCGCGAGATCCAGTTCCGTTTTATAGAGCAAACTATTCAAGCAAGTGGGTGCGTAATCGTGCGTCTCATCGCCGTACGGTCCGAAGCGAGACGTTATGTCAAATCCCGATTCGCGCATGCTGCGGTCGCCCTTGTAATAATCAGATGTCAGCGCTACATGATGTTCTTGGCAATCCTTGGCGTTGGCGACGGTCGTCACTTTTGAGCCGCACACAAACAGGTCAAAAATCTGCCCGGTGGCCGAGGCCGTCGGATGTTGGGCGTCCGCGGAAACCATTTGGCCGTGGTTGTTGCCGGGATGCATTAGAAAATATTCTGCGACTTCGCGGTAATAGTGGCTTGGATCTTCCAGAATTTCCGGCACAGGTCCGTCGCCGCGGCCAAAATACCGCGAAAGACCGGTATCACCCGCCAGATGCGGCGGGGAAGTCCACTGTTCGTAGTCCCTGCGCGCATAGTCATACCCTTTTTCGAGCCAAGCTTTGTCGAGGCGGCCCGCGGCTTTTTCGGCGTCGTAAACGGCGAGAATCATCGAGGTCAGGAAGGGCGGCTGCGAGCGAGTGAGGTAGTAGGTGCGGTTCGCGTTCAGCACTCCGCCGTAATGCTCGATTTCAAAGAAAAAGTTGTCCACCATTCCTTTTGCCAGGGCTAAACGGTTCTCGCGCAGCAGCCCGAGAATGATGAAATAGCTGTCCCAGCCATACATTTCGTTGAATTGGCCGCCAGGAACGATGTACGGGTTGGGGAGATAGAGCAATCCTTCGGGGCCTATCTTTTTGGAATCGAGTTCGCCCGGCTTTGTGATTTTCGCGGGCAAATGTTTCACGCGCACATGGCAACGTTCGGCCATGGCCTTCACATCGGGCGGCTCTCCGAATTCCGCGGGAAGATAAAGGATCGGCTCGCCCTTGGTTTTCACATCCTCCAACGTCTTGCACACGTCAACCGAGCGCGTCAAATGGCCCCACGCGGCATGAATGTATTCACGAACGTTGTCGAAGGGAGACGACTTCCCACTCATCGAGACTTGATTGCTCGGAGATTTGGATGCCGGCGTGCGCCGGGCGGCGCGCTCTGTGCGTGAGCCGGCCGTCAGTCCCGGCATATTTAGCGTCGCCAGGATCGCGAGCATCGTAGCACAACAGAGCGCGTAATGTTTCGCGTGAGGCGTCATCGGATTGATTGGAGCGGGAGAAGGGAATCGAACCCTCATTTCTAGCTTGGGAAGCTAGCGTTCTGCCACTGAACCACTCCCGCCCACCGGCAGATATGCGGCAGACACAAAGGAGCATAGCATTGCAAGATGGCTGACTCAAGCCGGGCGTTCGCGGCCTCTTCGCGGATAATAACCCGGCAATTTCTAACCGTCACCTAGACCGCCATTCACTGTGTGATTGTGGCGATGCGGCGATCGAGGGCCGCCGCGGCGAAATAAGCGCAGCGCGTGGATTCTTGTTCAGTCCAGCTTTGCGCGACAGGTACCAATTGCGCGACGGACATATCGATCATCGAAATGATTCGATAGTAGGTCGACACAATTCCCCAGTGCCATTGGTCACCACCCGGATTCGGCGCGACGCGTAAAAGGCCAAGCAAGCGCCCGAATTGTCCGCCTCGAATTTCGCCAGGCTCGAGACCGATAAGCTCTGCGGCATCCGCGCCACCGGATTCACTGGGCTAAACCCTTTGCCTGTCTCGCTCTGAAATTCCTACGCGTTTGCCCCTGAAAGTATTAGGATTGCGGGCTTGCACTTATTTCGATAAGGCTCGCATCCGCTTTGAATCATTTTCGGGAGGATCAGGAATGAAGCTTGCTCGCAGCTTGGCTGTGGTAGTGCTTGGGATGCTTGTGCTGGCGCTCTTCGGCTCTTTACGTTCATCGGGGCAGACGCTCGACAAGAGCATGTGGTCCGGCTTGAAATGGCGCTCGATTGGACCATTCCGCGGCGGGCGCGTCGAAACGGTCGCTGGAATTCCTGGCAATCCGGACGTCTATTATTTCGGAGCGGTGACCGGGGGCGTCTGGAAGACGACGGATGCGGGCCGAATTTGGCGGCCCATGTTCGACAAGGAACCGGTTGCGTCAATCGGCGCCATCGCGGTAGATCCGCGGGATACAAATGTGATTTATGCCGGGACGGGCGAGGCGTGCCTCCGCGGGAATATTTCCTTCGGCAACGGCATTTATAAATCCGTCGACGGCGGTGAGACGTGGATGCATTTGGGGCTCGACGACACCCGCCACATCGCGAAAGTGCTAATCGATCCGAAAGATCCCGCCACTGTTTTCGTCGCTGCCATTGGCCATGCCTACGGGCCGAATCAAGAGCGCGGCGTATTCCGCTCAACAGACGCAGGAAGGACTTGGCAGAAAGTCCTATATAAGGACGACAAGACGGGAGCCGTGGATTTGGTTTTCGACCCGACGAATTCGCACATTCTCTATGCGGCGATGTATCAGGAAATTCGCACGCCGTGGGGATTCACCAGCGGCGGTCCAGGCAGCGGAATCTATAAATCCGAGGATGGCGGCACGACCTGGAAGCAACTGACTGGCAACGGATTGCCCGATGGAATTTATGGGCGCATCGGACTGGCTGTTGGTGCTGATTCGGATCGCGTCTACGCTCTGATCGAAGCGAAGAAGGGCGGTCTATACCGTTCGGACGACGCGGGCAAGACTTGGCAGTTCATCAATGGCGACCAGCGATTTATACAGCGTGCGTGGTATTACATGCACATCTTTGCCGACCCGAAGGCGACGGATACGATCTACATTTTGGATACCGGAACCTATCGCTCGACCGACGGCGGCATGCACTTCACCCCGATTGCCGCTCCGCACGGAGATGATCACGCCTTCTGGATCGATCCTCAGAATCCCAAGCGCTTGATGGAAGGGAACGATGGCGGCGCGACAATTTCGGTGGACGGCGGGAAGACTTGGACAGACGAAGACAATCAGCCGACGGCCCAGTTTTATCACGTCAGCGTCGATAATCGCTTTATGTATCGCGTCTACGGCGCGCAGCAGGATAACTCGACGGTGGCGATTGCCAGCCGCACGGATCATGGGTTAATCACCGACAAGGATTGGTACGACGTGGCGGGGGGCGAGAGCGGCTACATCGTCGCGGACCCGAAAGATCCCGACATCGTTTACGCTGGCGGGAATTGGGGAATTATCACGCGGCTCGACCGCCACACCGGACAAGTGCAGGACGTGACTGTGTGGCCCGTCAATCCCAGCGGTTATAGCGCGGGCGAACTGCCGCACCGCTTTCAGTGGACGGCCCCCATTGCAATTTCACCGTTCGACTCGGATACCGTGTATATCGGCGGAGAAAAGCTATTCAAAACACCCGACGGCGGCATGACTTGGACAGCGATCAGTCCAGACCTGACGCGCAACGACAAAACCAAGCAAGTGCCTTCGGGCGGACCTCTCACCATCGACGAGACCAGCGTGGAATATTACGACACGATTTTCTCCGTCGTGGAATCGCCCCTGGAACGCGGATTGATTTGGGTTGGCAGCGACGATGGACTGGTCCACATCACGCGCGACGGCGGAAAGACGTGGAGTGATGTGACTCCGAAGGGAATTCCGGACTGGGAGCGCATCGGTTTGATCGCTGCTTCACCGTTCGCGGCCGGAACAGCCTATCTGGCGGCGGACCGTCACCGCCTCGACGATTTTCATCCGTATGTTTACAAAACCACCGACTACGGCAAGACGTGGACGCAAATCACGAATGGCCTCCCGCAGTCGGGGAGTTACGTTCACGCAGTGACTGCCGATCCCGTGCGGCAGGGCTTGCTTTACTGCGGGACGGAAACGGGGATTTTCGTTTCCTTCGACGATGGTGCGAAGTGGCAGCCTCTGGAGTTGAATATGCCGGTCGTGCCGGTGACGGACATGGTGGTGAAAAACGATGACCTCGTGATTGCGACCAAAGGCCGCTCGTTCTGGATACTCGACGACCTCTCTCCTCTGCGCCAGTGGAACAGCGACATAACCAATGATGCCGCGCATCTTTTCCGGCCGCGCGTTGCGTGGCGGACGCGACTCGGTTCCGCGAACCCCCGCGCTTTCGCGTTGTACGGGCAGAATGCGCCGGATGGCGCGGTCATCAACTATTATTTAAAGACCAAGCCCGCCGATAAAGACAAACTCACGCTGGAGATCCTCGACTCGAGCGCCAAAACCATCCGTAAATACACCAATGAATCCAAGAAAAAAGACGAGCAGCCTTCCGAGGCGGGCGACGAATTCAATCCGCCCAAGACGATTCCTGATAAGGCGGGGATGAACCGCTTCGTTTGGGACTTGCGCTATGAAACACCCACGCTAGTTCCGGGGCAGGTGTGGGACAGCGCGGATACGCCGAAGGGCACACTCGCGTTGCCGGGGGGCTACCAAGTGCGGCTGACGGCAGAGGGGAAAACGTTCACCGAGCCGCTTACGGTGAAGCTCGATCCGCGCGTGAAAAATTCACCGGAGGACTTGCGGAAAGAGTTTGAGTTGTCGCTCAAGATCCGCGATGAGATTTCGCGGGCGGATGAAACCGTGAACGAGATGAACTCGGTGAAAACGCAAATCGCGGCGCTTCACAAGAGGCTGGGCTCAAACGCGCAAGATAAGCTGATCCTCGCGAGCGCCGACGCCATCGAGAAAAAGATGAAGCCGATTGACGACCAGCTGTGGCAAGGGCAGATGAAAGCCAGCGAGGAAGATTTGAACTATCCCGATGAGATCAACGATCAGTTGAAAGGCATCGCCGAATTTTTGGAAGGCTCCGACAACGCACCTACCGCTGCCGATTACGCGGCGTACGCGGATTTGAGTGGCAAAGCCGACAAGTTGATCGCGCAATGGAAGGAAATCAAGGAGAAGGACCTGGCCGCACTGAATGAACAGATTCGGCGCGCAACTATTCCGGCGATTGCGGCGACGCCGCCGTCGGATTCGTCGAAGTAGGATGTAATGAATCCGTAACGCTTGTTCGAAAACTACTGAGCGTCAGGGCGGTGGTGGCGCGTCCGCGGGCGGCTCAGTTGAGTTGAATAAGGCGACCCGCCGGACGCGGTGGCCGGAGGCGCAGCTTGTGCGCCGCTTTGCGGGCGAGGAGTCATCGGTGCCGAATAGGTATTACTCGCCGGCAGTTGCAAATAGAGTTTGTGCAGTTCGGCTGGTGTCATCGCGCCCTGGCGCAAACGAACCGCAACCACCGAACCGTCCGGCCCGGGTTTTGTGATCCCCCAGACAGTATCGCCCGCCTTCATTGCTTTTACGTCAAGTTTTTGCCCTTTTTCCCCGAGATAGGTGGTTTGCGGACCAATCGTCGCTACGACGGTCAACTGCGTCGGGCGCATAAGCACCACCTGGTGCTTCTGCAAGTCCACAGACGAGACGATGAAAAATTCCTCGCCCTGTGCATTCTTGGGATGCGCCTGCGCCCACGCGGGCATGGAAATGGAAAACGCCAGCAAAATGGCGAACGCAACAGGAATAAATCTAGAAACTTTATTCATATCGAAGGGCCTCAATGGGGTCTAGGTGTGCGGCGCGGCGCGCCGGGTAATAGCCAAAGAAAATTCCTACTGCTGCAGAAAACAGCACGGCAATGACGATGGAAGACGGGGAAACGAGCGTCGGCCAGTGAAGAGCCCGCGCGATAATCAGCGAACCGCCAACTCCCAGAACAATACCGACGCTGCCGCCCATAAGGCTGAGCACGATGGCTTCACTCAAGAACTGTCCCTGCACGTCGGATTCGGTGGCGCCCACGGCCATGCGCACGCCGATTTCGCGCGTGCGTTCGGTCACGCTCACCAGCATGATGTTCATGATGCCGATGCCGCCCACAAGCAAAGAAACGGACGCGATGCTGGCCAGCAGAATCGTCATCACCTGGCCCGACTGTGCCTGCGCCTGGGCAAAATCCGTGGGGCTGCGAATGATGAAGTCGTTCTCTTCGTTGGGTCGCAAATGATGGCGTTGGCGGAGAAGCGCGGTGATCTGGTTTTCGGCCGGTTGTATGTCGTCCATCGAATCGGCCGACAACATCATGAAGTGGATCCAATTAATGCCAGAAAGTTTCTTCTGCACCGTCGTGTACGGCATTAAGATCGTGTCATCCTCGTCGCCGCCGAAGGGTGAACTGCCCTTGGTCGCTAGGACGCCAACAACCTGAAAAGGCAGATTGGAGATGCGAACTGTCTTGCCGACGGGATCGTCACTCGGGGCAAAGAGGTTTTTTACGACAGTCTGCCCTAGGACGCACACGTTTGACGCCACGTCAATGTCGCGCTGATTAAACACGCTGCCTGCCGCCAGCGCCCAGTGACGAATCTTCAGATAATCGGCCGACACGCCGCTTGCGTGTGTGTACCAGTTGTTGCCCCCGTAAACGATCTGCGCGCCGTAGCCGACACTGGGGGACACCCATTTGATGAAGGGAACCTCGGCGAGAATGGCGGCGCCGTCTGCCTCGGTGAGAGTTTTCGTGGCCTGGCTGCCCATATGGACGCCGCCCTTATTGATGCTGCCGGCGGAAATGAAAATAATATTGTCGCCCAGGCTCTTGATTTGCTCCTGCACCTGGTTAGACGCGCCCTGGCCGATGGCCACCGTGCAGATCACGGCGCCCACGCCAATGATGATGCCGAGCATCGTAAGCACGGTGCGCATCTTGTTGCGCGCCAGCGCCCGCATCGATACTCGAAGGATTTCGCGAACGTCCAAGTGTTTATCTTCCTCGGCCAGGGCCGCCGAACGGAGACCGCGTTCCGTTGGGTGCGCCTGAGCTTTGTTCACCGGTGATGACCTGGTCCCCCTGCTGAAGGCTGCCGCCAAGAACGGCGGTGCTCGTATAATCGGTCAGTCCGGCCTGAATGGCTACCGGTATAGGCTGTTTATTCGCATCGAGCTTCCATACCAATTGCCAGCCTCCCACGTGTGACACCGTCGCTTGCCGCGGGATGTTGTACTGCTTATAGAGATCTTGCAGTTGCTTAGGCGGTAGCTGCGGCGTGAATGTCAGAGCAATATTCGGCACCAAAAGAACGTTGCTCGCATGGCCCGTCGGAATCGTGATGTATGCCGTTTCGCCAGGCAAGAGTTTGCCTTCGGGATTCTCGAAGTCGATGATCGTGTTGTAGGTCACAACGTTTTGAACGGTGAAGGCGTTTAAACGAACCGCGCTGACTCGTCCGTGAAACGAATCAGTGGGATACGCGTCAACTTGGAAGGTAGCGGCCTGCCCCACGTGGATCTGGCCCGTATCGGACTCGTCCGTGGCCGCGTAGACTTGCATGCGCGTCAGGTCCTGCGCGATCGTGAAAACGTTGGGGGCTTGCAAGGAAGCCGCAACCGATTGCCCGACTGTGACGTTTCTGGCGACGACCGTGCCGTCGACCGGGGAGACGATGGTCGTATATTGCAGATTGGTCTCGGCCATTTTCAGGTTGCCCTGCGCGGACTGGACCTGTGCCCTGGACTGTGCGAGCTGCGCCTTCGTCTGGTTAACTTGGGCCTCCGCTTGTGTCACGGACGCGTTCGCAGCAACGAAATTTGATTGCGTCTGGTCGTTCTGATCGTGCGAAATGACGCCCTGTTGCGTAAGGTCCGCAATGCGTTTGGCGTTCACTTGCGCGTATTCTGCGTTCGCCTTGAGCTTGGTCACATTGGCCTGGTCGGCAACGATGCTCGCTTCGATGTTTTGAACGTTGGCCACGGCATTGGCAAGGTTGCCGCGCGCCGTGGTGACCTGTGCGTCATAGATGGTTGGATCAAGCTGTGCCAATACATCACCGGCATGAACCTGGGTGTTGAAGTCCGCGAAAATATATTGCACGGTTCCAGAAACAAACGAACCTACTGGGACGGTGGTCAGCGGGTTGATGGTTCCGGTGGCCTGCACGACTGCCGTTATGCTGCCGCGCCTCACCGGCATGGTGATGTAGCGAACCGCCGGAGTCCGCGTTTTCATCACATATACTGCTACCAGTGCCGCAACGATGGCGATTCCAACGAGCCACGAAAGCCCTTTGTGCTTTTGGTAGGATTCTCGGACGGACATGTTTGGGTTCTTGACCTCGATTTTTTAGCGTCGTCGGGCGGGTTCTTCCATTCTTTGCTCTCACCGCTCCACTATGAATGACGCGCCGGCAGCGCCGTGGGTTTCACTGCGGACCGCTTCAACTTCTTTGTGGGCGGGTCTCCATGTTACATTGGGCGCCCGGATTTAACCACAGGAGGAAGAAGCATTGGCTTATCGGGACTTGAGAGCCTTTCTTGCGCGGCTGGAACGCGAAGGAGAGTTGAAGCGCATCACCGCCGAAGTGGACCCGGTGCTGGAAGTTACCGAAATTACGAACCGCGTGACGAAGGCCGGCGGTCCGGCGTTGCTCTTCGAACGGCCCAAAGGCTCGAACGTGCCCGTCGTCATCAACGTCTTGGGAAGCGAACGGCGCGTGAATCTCGCGCTCGAGGTTGACGACATCGATCAGGTCGCCAACCGCGTCCGTTCATTCCTGGATGTGCAAACGCCGCAAGGTTTCCTTGACAAGGTAAAAATGCTGCCGAAGCTGGCCGAGCTGGGCTCCTTTTTTCCAAAGACGGTCAAGTCTGGCGCCTGTAAGGAAGTGATCCGCAAGGAAGATTTCTCCCTGTCATCGTTCCCGATTCTCAAATGCTGGCCGCAGGACGGCGGACGCTATATCACCTGGCCGATGGTCATCACGAAAAATCCGGAGACAGGCAAACGGAACGTGGGCTGTTACCGCATGCAGGTGTTCGACGAGCGCAGCACCGGAATGCATTGGCAAACTCAAAAGCACGGCGCGGAACATTTCCGCAGTGCGCGCAGCCGCCACGGGACAGGAAGACTGGAAGTCGCGGTGGCCATCGGCTCTGACCCGGCGACCGCTCTCGCGGGAATTTTGCCTGTGCCACCGGACCTGGACGAATTTATGTTCTCCGGTTTCATGCGACGCGATGCAGTCGAGCTAGTGTCATGTGAAACGGTCGACTTGGAAGTCCCCGCGAATGCCGAAATTGTCTTGGAAGGCTATGTGGAACTCTCCGAGATGCGTACCGAAGGCCCGTTCGGCGACCATACGGGCTTTTATTCCCTCGAAGGCGAATACCCTGTGTTTCATGTGACTTGCATCACCCACAGGAAGGACCCGCTCTACCTGACCACCATCGTTGGCCCCCCTCCGCAGGAGGATTTTTTCATGGGCCACGCCATCGAGCGCATTTTCCTGCCGGTGATGAAGATGCAGTACCCGGAGATCGTAGACGTCGCCATGCCCGCCGAGGGCATCTTCCAGAATTTAATGATTGTCTCGATTCGCAAAAGCTACCCCGGGCAAGCCCGGAAAATCATGAACGCCATCTGGTCGCTGGGCCAAGCGATGTTCACCAAGGTGGTCGTGGTTGTGGACCACGATGTGGACCTGCACAATCCGCGCGAGATTGTCTGGAAAGCTCTCTGCGCCATCGATCCCGAGCGCGACATTCAATTCGTTTTGGGTCCCGTGGACACTCTCGACCACGCCGCGCGCCGCCAGGATTTCGGTTCGAAGATGGGCGTGGACGCCACGCGCAAGTGGCCGGAAGAAGGTTTCGCCGGACGTTGGCCCGACGAAATAAG
>JBAUEX010000142.1:0-13521 GCA_049678845.1 Candidatus Acidiferrales bacterium | reverse complement strand
GCTCTGTTTCGCAGACCGTGACTGTCACTGAAGAAGTGCCCCTCGTCGATGTCACGAAAACAAGCGTCGGCATGAACATCACGCCAGAGCAAATCCAGAACATGCCGCTCAATGGCCGCGATTTCGGCAACCTCGCTTATCTGGCTCCTGGCGCGAGACCAGTCGGTTCCTACGACCCCACGAAGAATCGTGTCGCCGTGGTCGCCGTCAATGGCTCGAACGGTCGCAATGTCAACGTCACTGTGAACGGTATCGATGACAAGGACAACACCGTCGGCGGCCCCGTGATGCAGTTGCCTCTTTCGGCCGTCGAGGAATTCGACATTTCCACGCAGCGCTTCTCCGCCGCAAACGGCCGCAGCGAAGGCGCCGCCATCAACGTCATCACCAAGGCCGGCTCCAACAAGTTCCACGGTGGTGGCTACTTCTTCGATACCCAGACCGCGCTGAACCACAACGATTATTTCACCGAACAGACCCCGGGCTCCTCGACGCCTCAGTTCGAGCGCCAGCAGTTCGGCGGCGACATCGGCGGTCCCATTCGCAAAGACAAGGATTTCTTCTTCTTCGCTCTTGAGCGCCAACGCGAGCACACTGCCGACCCTATCAGCGCATCCGCGCTTCAGAGCCTGACTCTCGCCGAGCCCATCGGTGCACAGCCTGCCGCCGTCATCCCCACGCCATACTTCGACTGGCGCTACACCGGCCGTCTGGATCACCGTTTCAATGATAAAGAGTCGATGTTCTTTACTTACAACGCTCAGAACAATAGCGGTCTCAACGATCAGTCGGGCAACTCAAACGACCTGACCGCAGGGAACTTCACCACAAACCACCTGATCCTTTCCAGCCTCACGCTGAACTCCGTTCTCACTCCCACGATCGTCAACGACGCCACCGCCGGCTACCAGTATTGGAACAACGTGATTGGCACCAACAAGTTCTCGCCCATCACCGTGAACTTCCCCGATGGCAGTACCTTCGGGACGAATGCCAACGTGCCGCAGCAGTCCATTCAGAAAAAGTGGCAGTTCAAGGACGACCTTTCCATCACCCCCGGCGTCCACACCTTTCACACTGGCGTGGACTACGTTTGGGAACCGGTCTTGGGCGGCTTGTTCGAATTCACGCCCGTACCAACTCTGACGTTTCTTGACAACCCATCAGTCATAACTTCTAACAGTAACGGGCTTTACCCCAATGGTTTCGCCACCGCAGGGGCCGTAAGCGCGATGACTGGCGCATCTGGCGACCCTGACTTTTTCCTGGCCTCGAAGATGTTCGGCGTCTACTTCCAGGATGACTGGAAGGTCCGCTCCGGCCTTACCCTTAATCTTGGCGTGCGCTGGGACAAGGACATAGGTCTTTATGCCAGCAGTCAGATTCCCAACAACCGCACCTACCAGGAGTTGAAGGCCATCGGCAGCCCGCTGGCCTCCAAGATCCCGCACGATGATAATCGCGGCATCAGCCCGCGCATTGGCTTTGCTTGGGACGTCACCGGTACCGGCAAGCATATCCTCCGCGGCGGTTATGGCCTTTATTTCGGCCAGACGTTCATCAACATCCCGCTCTTTATGATGCAGCAGGCGAATCCGACCATCTTCGCCACGACTTACGCGATCTCAGCCAACGGCCCGGGAACGAGTTGCAACCCGGCAGTCTGCGATGTTCCGGGAACCAGCATCCCGCTGTCCAGTTGGCGTTTCGGCGTCGATCCGCTGCCAACTTCGCCGCCACCGCCGACTCAATTGCCGGCGGGCGCCACTGGCCGGCTAATGGATCCAAATTACCGGAATCCATATTCCGAACAGTGGAATTTCGGCTACTCGTACGAAATCAATAGCTACTCAACCTTTGAAGTGGATTACATCCACGAGCTTGGCCTCCACGAAGCTAACACTTTCAACTTGAACCCGATCGATCCTGCAACCGGTGCGCGAGTGCTCACTCAGGCGTTCATGAACGCTGGTGTGCCGGTCCTCGGGGCATCGGACGACGCCGCCTCCCAGGGTCGGTCGCGCTACGACGGCTTGAACTTCGTCTACACACGTCGCATGAATCAGCACTTCACCATGAACGCCAGCTACGTATTGTCTCGGGCAGTCGGCTGGGATGGCAGCGCCGCGTCTTTTGGTAATCGGCCCGTCGATCCGTTCAATCCTTGGAATCCGAAAGTGGACTTCGGCCCGGTTCCCAATGACGAACGTCATCACGTTGCCCTCAGCGGCCTTGTCAGCTTGCCCTGGGGCTTCGATGTCGCCCCAATCATGCAATTCGGCTCGGCGCGGCCTTACACAGTGACTGCCGGCCAAGATGTTCTAGGGGTCGGTTCGCGCAATGGCGCCGCGCACGCCATTGTTCCAACGTCGAACCCGAGTGATTTCGCCACCTATGGTGGTAGCACCTCGGTTTCGACCCAGCAAGCTTGCCTGAGCGCCGGAACATGCGAGATGGTGCCCTTCGACAGCTTGCGCGGGCAGGATTTCTTCCAGCTCGATACCCGCGTAACTAAGTCTTTCAACTTTGCCGAGAAGGGTACCTTGCGGTTGATCTTCCAGGCCTTCGACCTGACCAACCGCGCCAATTTTGGCAACGATTTCCACACCAGCGCTCGCTCGACGTCCACGTTTATGCAACCCGCCGGATTCATCGCTCCGTCCGGCACGACCGTTCCCAAGTCGTTCCGCGGCGAGTTCGGCGTGGAGTACACTTTCTAGCACTCAACCCATGCGCTGCGTCGCACATCGACGCAGTGCAAACCTCAATCTCCAACAGGGGAGGCGCAATCGCCTCCCCTTTTTTTTCTGCAGCGTCGTCCTTCAATCATCCTCACTATCGCAATTGCTCCGTTTCGCGAACACCAGATATGCACATCGAATCGGGCGGTGTGCTGCGTATGTTAGGATGCGAACGTGAGCGGACGCATGCGTTGAATAAAATGTTCAAGCGAGGCGAGAACTGAATGGCGTCGCGCATACAAGCTGCGTTTGTGCCGTACGCAGAATTCACGCGCATCGGATTCGTTAATATTCTCGCGTTCCGGCTGCGTTATTTTGCCGGCATTATCACCTATCTCCTCAACGTCACCGTCTATTACTTCATCTGGAGCGCGGTATTTCGCAATACGAGCGGGTCCATCGCAGGATTCAATCTGCGTCAAATGATTACCTACGTGAGCGTGGGCTGGATCATCCGGTCGTTTTACTGGAACACAATCGACCAGGAGATGGCGTACGAGGTGATCGAGGGCAAGATCGCGATGGATCTGATCAAGCCTGTGTCGGTGCAATGGATGTGGATTTTCCGCGCCATGGGCGAGTCGGCGTTTCGCCTGGGACTGCTGACGGTGCCGACAGCGGTGGTGATCTCGCTGATCTTTCCGGTCCAAGGGCCCGCCTCGGGGCTTGCCTTCGCGCTTTTCGTGATTGGCGTGCTCGGCTCGTTTTTCCTAATGGGGGCAATCAACTTCATGATCGGCACCTGCGCGATTCCGCTGAAATCGATTCTCGCGATGATTCGCGCTAAATACTGGTTGATCGAATTGCTCTCCGGGTTGCTGATTCCGATGACCTATTTTCCGAAGAAGGTGGCGGCGGTGCTGGCGTGGCTGCCTTTCGAGCACATCGCGTACACGCCGCTTTCGATTTATCTGGGGAAATTCTCGACGGGCAAGGCGATCGAGCTGCTTTGCGTGCAGTGGGCCTGGGTGGTGGTTTTGATGTTGGCGGCGCACTGGTGGTGGGAGCGCGCCACCAAGAAAATTACGATTCACGGCGGATAGATATACATCATGGCCACGGCTGACAATTCACTGCAGAGAGAAGGTGGTAACAATTCGGCACGCCGGTTGCTACATGAGTTTACGCGGCACTGCGTTTTGTTCGGCGAGTATTTCTCGCAATACGTCAAGATGCGCCTGGCGTATCGCGGAGATTTTATTGTGTCGACGGCAACGAGTCTCGCAGCCACGATTTTCGCATTGTGTTTCGTCCTGGTGCTTTTCCAGAAAGTGCCCACACTTGCGAATTGGACCCTGCCCGAGGAAGTATTCCTCTACGGTTTTTCGCTGCTTCCGGCCGGCATGTTCAACATCATCAGCCTGAACATGTACGATTTCGGGAATAATTACATCATCGAAGGGAAATTCGACCGCGTGATGCTGCGCCCCATTTCCACTTTGTTTCAGGTCCTGTTCGAGCAGTTTCGCGTCGAGTCCATGCAGGAAATCGCCACAGGGCTCTTCTGCATTTGGTGGGCGTCGGGCCAGCTTCACGTTCACTGGACCTTTGGAAAACTGTCTCTGCTGATTTTCTGGGGCTCGTGCGCGGGAATCATTTACGTTTCCGTGTTTCTGCTGCTGACAACAATTTCGTTTTGGTTCGAAGACCGCGTTGGCGTGCATCCGCCGGTGTGGAACATGATCAATTTCGGACGCTACCCGCTGACGATTTATTCCGGAGCGGTGCAATTTTTCCTGTGCTGGATCGTTCCCTTCGGACTCGCGTCGTTTTATCCCAGCGTGCGCCTGCTCGGCCACACCGTCACTCCGGAATATCTTCCGTACGTTCCCATCGTCGCGGTCGCGTTTCTGATTTTCGCCATCTCCATGTGGAATCTCGGCACCCGCCACTATTCCTCGACCGGCTCGTAACCGATGGCGACCGCGCATTGGGACGCGGATTGGGGCGCGCAAAACGAGCTCTACAGCGATTTTTAAAACGGCGATTTGTTGGCGATTAGAAATGTGCTCAAGCGAGTGTTTTGTGTTAGTTAGCACGATTTCTAATTCCGCCATTGTCGATTGGAAACGTTCCCGGCGGGACCCGAAATTCAGTTGACATGCTACGAATCGGCTGGGCGTGGGTTCTGTTGTCGGCCGGGGCATGCATCATCGAATTTGCGCTCGAATTACGCTAGCACAGCGTTGAGCGCGGCGATAAATCGGGTGGCTGTGGAAAGTGCGGTGAACGGTGACCTCGCCCGGCTCGATTCGCCATAAACTATTGCTCTATAAATTTCCTATCACATCTTGGAGACACATGAGGCGAGCCCTCCAATGGATTATCGGCCTTCTAGCGGCCGCGTTTCTCGGGTTCGCCATCGTCGGAGCCATTTTAGGCGGCGGGATCTTGCATCCTGCGCGTCGCGCCCTTGACGTCGCTCTAATCGCGCAAGCGAACGATGTCTTCGCCCGCGACGGTGCTGTAAGTCAAGAGTTTGATGTGCCCGCGCAGGATGGTGTGATTCTGCGCGGCTGGAAGGCTCACGCAAAATCCCCAAACGGCGACTGGGTGATGCTATTTCACGGCCAGTCCGACAATCGCGTGGGCACGATCAGTTACGCGGATTTCCTGTTGCGCGCCGGATACAGCGTGGTGATGATGGACGCGCGCGCACACGGTGCGAGCGGCGGTGCGATGGCAACGTATGGGTGGAAAGAACGGTGGGATACCAAAAGCATAGTCGCAGCCCTATGCGCCACCGAAAACCCTCGACGTCTCTTTGCTCTCGGCGAATCGATGGGCGCGGCGATTGCACTGCAATCAGCGGCGGTCGAGCCGCGTATTTCCGCGGTAGTGGCCGAGGCGTCGTTCAGCAATTTGCGCGAGGTCACCTACGACTATGCAGGTCTGCAACTCAGTCCGTGGCTCGGCAAAACGCTGTTCCGCCCGGCGACGATCATTGCACTCCGCGCCGCGGAAAAAGAGGGCGGCTTTCGCGCTGACGATGTCTCGCCGGAACAAGCGGTATCCGAGCGCGCTTTTCCAGTGTTGCTGATCTGCGGAACGCTGGATCGTCGCATTCCCTGTCGCCACGCACTCCGAATTTTTCGCGCGGCAAGGGGGCCGAAGGAATTATGGGTGGTTCGACGAGCACAGCACACGGGCGCTTACGGAATTGATCCCGCAGAATTCAAGCGTCGAGTCCTCGCATTTTTCGCGGCATATCGATAGCATTTTCCTGACGAACATGCTGGCCTGAAGGCCGCCGCCACAGCAATGCAAACGACAAGGCGAGGCGCACAGGCTGAAGCTGCCTGCGGCAGGCAGGCCTGTGCCACGGACGCGTCAGGCGGCTGGTCCTTTGAAGTGAAGGACGACCATGGTGATGTCATCGGCTTGGGGAGCGCCGCCGGTGAAGTCGCGCACGCCCGTGCGCACGGCCTCGGCGAGATCTTCGGCGGTTGAGCCGGAAAATTCGCACAAGAGCTTGCTCAAACGCTCCTGCTCATACATTTCATCAGTCATGTTGCGGGCTTCCGAAACTCCGTCCGTGTAAATCACAACGAAGTCTCCGGCCTGCAGCGCGACGTGCTCGGTGGTGAATTCGGCCTCGGCAAACATGCCCACGGGAAAATTGGAAGAAGCCAACTCGACGAGTTCGCCGGAAGCGCGACGGACAAGCGGAGGCACATGACCTGCGTTGATGTATTCGAGATGGCCCGCCGGATCGAGGACGCCGTAGAAAAGCGTGGCATAGCGATCGTCGCTCGAGCGCTCGCAGAGAAATTGATTGACGCGCTTGGTGGCCTCGGCAAGCGGAATATCGAGCGCGGCCGTGGTGTAAAAGACGCCCTGCAACAGCGTGGCGAGAAGCGAAGCCGCGATTCCCTTGCCCGCAACGTCGCCGACGAAAAAACCGTAGCGGCCTCCGCCGAGTGCGACGACGTCGAAGCAATCGCCGCCGACCGAGTGGCAGGCGAGGGTCGAGCCCGCGACAGAGACGTGAGGCATCTGCGGAAATGTCTTGGGCAATAGCTCGCGCTGGATCTGGCTGGCGATTTCGATTTCGTGATCGAGGCGCCCCTTTTCCCGCGCGGCGGCGAAGAGGCGCGCGTTTTCGATGACCGTGGCAGCTTCGCGCGCTAGCGTGCGCAAAACCTCACGGTCGATTTCGCTGAATGCCGTGGAGGGCGAGCGGCTGTCGAGATATAGCACGCCGAGAAGGTCGGCCTCTTCGGACGTAATGGTGAGGTCGACGGCAGCGATTACCGGCAGCTTTTCGATGGGAATCGCGACAATGGTGAGCAACGAAAGCGAAGCTACGCTGGCCTGTGCGCCGATGGCTGCTTCGTCACCCGTGTCGCTGACGATCAGTTCGCGGCGGGAAGTGGCGACGCGCTTGAGCACGCCGGAGGAAATTTTCAAATCCTCGACCTTTAGCAATTCCCCTTTGGCGTCGCGCGCGATTGTAGGCTTTAGCTCACCCTCGTCGTTCGCGAGCAGGAGCACGCCGCGTTCCGTGCGCGTGACGCGAATGGCCGCGTCGACGACGGCCGCGAGAACGTCTTCGAGGGAAAGGCCCGAGCCCAGAGTTCGCGCGACTTCGAGCAGCACGCCCAGATGATAGAGGCCTTGCGTACCCGGAGTCGCAGGCGCCGGCTTTTCGACTTGCTCAATCAGCTCTTCGAGTGTGGCTTCGTCGCCCAGGAAAATCAGCTTGAACGAATCGGGCATGCCGAAATCAATGCTGTCCTTCGGGCGCAGCGGGCGCGTGTCGGAGATACGTTCGCCGTTGACGAATGTGCCGTGGCGGCTGCCCATGTCTTCGAGGAAGTAATCGCCATCGGCAGTGACAACTTGAGCTTGCTGGCGGCTGATGCGGCTGTCGCGCAGCACAAGCTCATTGCCCGTCTGGCGGCCCACGCGAAAAGGAAACTGAGTGACCTGAACCTCGCGGCGGACTCCGGCGGGGTCGAGGACAAGGAATCGAGGGGGGCGCGGCATAGTCTTTTCTTTCGGCGGCGAAGAGATGAAAAGCAGTACCAGGCCAGCCGAATCCGCGTTCATGTTAGGAGAAGTCGTCGCGGATGGCAACCGAATTGGCCCCAGAATCCACCAGGCGGAGGGAAGGCTGGAGTGCTGGCGCTCCCATTCCGTGCTGAGGCGGCGGATCGTTTCGCGGAGGCGCACGGCGAGGTCGACTACCGTCTCCAGGCGCTTCGGCGAGCATTGGCAAAGGTCGTCCGGGGGTCGGCGAATTTTTCCAGGAATGACTGCACGAGCACGGGAATATCGCTTTTACGCTCGCGCAGCGAAGCTTGATCTGTACGACGTTCAAGCGAAAGAACAAATCCTGCCGGAACTCTCCCGAATGAACGGCGGTTTCGAGGTCTTTATTGTCGCGGCGATCACACGCACTTCGATGGAGACGCGGTCGCTCGAACCCACCGGAATATTCCCTTCGAAAGCACGTGAGCAACCACATATGGAAACTATGCAACGCGTTATGGTTGCTGGAGTTGCACCGCAGACCTGGATGGCGGACAGGAAGACAGTGCCCATGCTGCGAATGAATGCTATCCCATAGTAATAAAGTAATTAAGTAACCCTATTTAGATTCACGCAGATACTAAACTGAGATGATCTTGATTACCGAAAGGGGAAAAACAAAGAACGGCACGATGTCCGGCAGACTGAAAATTGCGTCCTCGGCGGAAATTCTGCGCCGAGGACGCAATTGGAGATTTATCTGAGAGTGACGGTCGCAGACCGGCTTAGCCGAAATATCAGACGGGATTCGGCGGGCAGGGATATTTCTTTCTTGCCGGTCAAGGCGGCACCGGCCGTGCCAGCGCCGGCGCCCGCGCCCGCGCCTATGGCCGCACCTTTTCCGCCCCCGGCGATTCCGCCGATCAGCGCACCAAGCGCCGAGCCGCCGCCAATGGCAACGATGTCGCGTTTCTTGTGGGACTTCCCTTCCAATGTGACCGGATGCGTGTTGACATCCACCCACGAGCCACTCGCCTGACCGCCGGTGATGGCGACGCTAAGAAAGGCGGGCTTGGATAAACGCCCGGATGAACGAGCTTCGACCACGGTTCCTCGCACTCGCGCGTTGCTGGGCACGACCACACCACCGCTGACGAGAATGGGCCGGGACAGTGTTCCTTCAAATGAATCTCCCGCCTGGCTCCTTTCGCTGTCGATCGTGGTACCCAGAATCACGTGTAACTCGGTTCCCGCAGGAATTGTTACTGACTGGGAAGCTTCAGCCGACGAGCTTCCCGCTCTTGAAGAAGCGGGCTGGCCGCCGTTCGCACTATTGGCGTTG
Source organism: Candidatus Acidiferrales bacterium (assembly GCA_049678845.1). Classification (GTDB taxonomy): domain Bacteria; phylum Acidobacteriota; class Terriglobia; order Acidiferrales; family UBA7541; genus DAHUXN01. Next base: position 4,464 of record JBAUEX010000142.1, on the reverse strand, counting down.
CTTCCATTGCCGGAGCAACCGGGCAAGCACAGAGCCGCGGCGAAAATCAAAGCAAAGGAGAGTAATGAATAATTCCGGTTTTTCAAATCACACCTCCGAGTCTTGAATGGCAATTTCGGTTCCAGAATATGTCTCAATTAAACTCTTCTCCTTCAGTAGGATAAACCGTTTGCGGGATGATTTAACAGTGCAGAAATTTCCCGCGGACGCAAAAGTGCCGGCCGCACAAATAGAGAGCCTAAACCGGCTACGATGACCCACAGCACCGCGGCACTAACCCTTTGGCGTTCCATCGCTTGGCTTTCGCGCATCCTTACTGTAGATTAAATTTCTTGATGGCGAGTCACGCTCCATTTTCGCAACGGATCCTGATCGTCGAAGACGAGGAGAATGCCCGCAAGGGCTACGAGGCCCTGCTTCATAAATGGGGCTGTCAAATCCTCGGAGTCGGCAGCGCCGAGGACGGTCTGGCGAAATTTTCTGAATTCCAGCCCGCCGTGGTGTTGGCGGACGTCGAGCTGCCGGGCATGAACGGCCTCGAGTTGCTCGCCGAACTTCATGAACATGCTCCGGAGACGCCGGTAATCATCATCACTGGACGCGGCACGGACGAGCGAGCCGTGCAAGCAATCGAGGCGGGAGCATTTTGGTACATCGAAAAACCCCTCAAGCCTCCCGTGCTTCGTTCGCTGCTCGATCGCGCCATGGGCAAGGCGCGCGACCGGCGGGAAGTTGCAGCGCTTACGCGCCAGTTGCGGGACGCGGGCCGCCTGGGCGAATTGGTTGGCGCGTCGAAAACCATGGCGGAAGTGATGCGGCAGGTGGAAACAGCCGCGCCGTCGACGGCCTCCGTGCTCATCACCGGCGAAACCGGCTCGGGGAAGGAAGTGGTTGCGCGCACGATCCATGCTCTGTCGCCGCGCGCCAATCAACCGTTCGTGGCCATCAATTGCTCCGCGATTCCCGAATCGCTGATGGAAAGCGAAATTTTTGGCCATGAGAAGGGCGCGTTCACTGGCGCGGCGGAACGGAGACTTGGCTGCTTTGAGTTGGCGGATGGCGGGACGCTGCTACTCGACGAAATCGGCGAAATGCCGGCGCAAACGCAAGCGAAGCTTTTGCGCGTGCTGGAGGACCATAAAGTAAGAAGGATCGGCAGCAAGGTGGAGACGCCGGTAGATGTTCGCGTGCTTGCGGCGACCAACAAAGATCCGCAACAAGCCGTGGCGCAAGGGCTGCTGCGCCAGGATCTGTTTTTTCGCCTCAACGTTTTTCACATTCATCTGCCGCCGCTGCGCGACCACAAAGACGATCTGGGGCCTCTCACCGAGCAATTGCTCGCCGACATTAATCGCAAGCACGGCCGGCGCGCACCGGGCGTCAATACGGAAGTGATGGAATTATTCAAGGCGTATCCGTGGCCAGGGAACGTGCGCGAGTTGCGCAACGTTCTGGAACGCGCAGCCATCGCGTGCGACCACGGCCCGATTGGCCGCCAGCACTTGCCAGATGATTTCGCGCGCGGACCGGTGGCGCAGTCGAGCGAACTCTCCGGCTTGCGCTTTCCGCCCGGCACCACGGTGGAAGCAGCGGAACGCGAGCTGATTATCCAGACGCTGGGCGCGACCAATCAGAACAAGACGCGCGCCGCGGAGCTTTTGGGCATCAGCCTGAAAACACTTCACAACAAGCTTAAAGAGTACGAGGCCTCACGCCAAAATGTCGCTAAGCCTGAAAAATAAGTTCACGCTGGCGACGGCACTTTTGGTTCTGATTGTCGTCGCGGTGATCTCCGGCTTGTACGTCGTGAGACTCACACGGCAGGTGATCACGCAGGCGAACGATCGGGCGCAATTCGTGCTGCAACAGGTGTTTGAATCGGCGCAGAACGCCCTGCGGGAAGCAGCGGGAAGTGGAGCAACTCCGGTATCCTCCAGCCCGAATGATATTCACGACTATATCCAGCAGACGCTCGAACAAAATCGGGGTTTATCGGCGCTGATCGAATCGGACATGAGCTTCTCGCCGACGATCTATGAAATCACAATCAGCGATGCGGATGGGATCGCCATGATCTCGAGCGATCCTTCCTTGCCCGGCAAGGCCGTTCCGCAGCGAACCAATCTTTCCCAACTGGTGCATGCGAGCTTCTTGAATCAACTGCGGATTCTAAACGGCCCTCCGCGCGTGTATGAATTGACGCTGCCGTTCGTCACCACCGGCAACCAGCCCTTCGGGAATATTCACGTAGCGCTCGCATCGGCTCTGCTGCGCGACGAAATCTGGCCGGGACTGCATTCGGCGGCATGGCTGGCGCTGGCCGCAGTGCTGCTTTCAACTGTGTTTAGCGCGCTCGTCAGCCAAGTCGCTCTGGCGCCGTTGTCGCGGATTTCAGCGCAATTGGACCGCATCTCGGCCGGCGAATTTGATCTGGAGCCAGTCACGCAGGCGGGCGAACTAGGGCAAGTGTCAAACAAGATCAGCCGTATCGGCCAGCAGCTGCGCGACGTGCGAGAAATTTTCAGCACCTTGCGCGAAAACATGAATCAGATCATGGCCGGCCTGGAGGATGGCCTGCTGCTGTTCAATGCGGAGGGGCGCGCGGTGCTCGTAAGTCCGTCGGCGGAGAAATTCATCGATGTGGATTCGGAGAATTTACTGGGCCGCAAGATCGAGGAGATATTTCCGCCGGGCCATCCCCTCGCGCTGGCTTTGCACATTGGCCGCAACGGCGAGGTCGCGGCCGAAAGAGTCGAGCCGGTGGAAGTGGAAATTGCCGGCGAACACGGGACGCGGCGCGTGGGCGCGAGCATCCAGACCATCCAGGAAGACGGCGCACGTATGGGAATGCTCGTCTCGCTGCGCGATCTGGAATCGCTCGAGCGCATCGGTTCGCAATTGCAAGTGTCGGAAAGGCTCGCGGCTCTGGGGCGCGTCACCGCAGGCGTTGCGCACGAAGTGAAAAATCCGCTGAACTCCATGCGCGTGTGGCTGGAAGTGTTGAAGGCTAATCTGCCGATCGATCCCGAAACGCAACAAGCCGCGAAAATGCTGGACACGGAAATTGATCGTCTTGACCGCGTGGTAAAAACGTTCTTGGAATTCAGCCGTCCCGTCGAATTGGAACGCGAGGAAGTAAATCTGCCCGAGCTGATCGAGAGCGTTCTCGCCAGCGCCAAGCCTGGTATCACGCGGGCGGGCGTAACCCTGGTGAAAGAGATCCCCGCGTCGTTTCCGCCGATTGAACTGGATAAGAGGCTAATCGAGCAATCCATCCTGAATCTTGTGTTGAACGCGTGCGAGTGCATGACGGCCGGAGGGCAGCTCACCGTGACTCTGGAGCGCCTGGTTGACATGGCGGAAATTCGCGTGGGGGATACGGGGCCCGGCATTGCGCCGGAAAATCGCGGGAAGATCTTTCAGCTCTTTTTTACCACCCGAAAAGGCGGGACCGGCCTTGGGCTTGCGAACACATTCCGATTCGTGCAATTGCACAACGGTTCGATAGAATTTGACACAGAGGCGGGGCGCGGCACTACGTTTCGAATTGAGCTGCCACTGACGCGCGCCACGAGCCTGGCATCTAATCTCCGAGACTACGGCCAGCCGTTCGCACGACAGACATAATCGTAAATGAGCTATCCAGCCCCAAATCGCACTTCGAGTCGGCCTGCGGCCCTGTCGCGGAATACCGCATTCTTGACCTGTCTGGTCGCGGCAAGCCTGACGGTTTTCATTTGTGGCTGCATGGGCCACAAAGTCCGCGCGGCGGCGCCAGTGACTGTGCCGCCGCGACCGCCAGCCCCAATTTCGACGCCGGAAACAACCAAGTCGCCGGATTCGATTCCCGCGCCAACCACGCCGGCGCCAAAAAATCCGGAGCCTGCGACCCTTTCCCCTGCTTTGACGCCGAAACCCGATACGCTGAAACGACCGGCAACCGCAGTGCCTGGACCTGAACGTCCCCCCGCGCCGGAAATCTCGCCGCAAATGTCGCAGTCCGATCAAGTGCAACTGACCAAGCAAACACAGCAGTACGTTACGACCGCGCAACAGAATCTGCATCGCGCGGACGGGCGGGAGCTCAACACAAGCCAACACGACATGGTCGACAAAATTCGTGGGTTCCTGGATCAGGCGCAGGACGCAATTCGCACCTCCGACTGGTCGCGCGCAAAAAACCTATCGCAGAAGGCTTACCTGCTCTCGATCGAACTGGTCAAGACGCTTTAGTTCGGCATCCCTCCGCTCAAATAATTGGTAAGATTGACCGATGAAGAGGTACCACACTGTCGTCGTTGGCGGCGGAATCATAGGAGTGTCGCTCGCATTTGAGCTCCGCCGCAGGGGGCAATCGGTGCTGGTGCTGGATCGTCAAGAGCCGGGGCGCGAGGCATCCTGGGCGGCCGCCGGCACAATTTCTCCCGCGCCGGACCACGAATCGCTTGGCATTGCCGCGCTCGG
>JBAUEX010000141.1:0-12183 GCA_049678845.1 Candidatus Acidiferrales bacterium | reverse complement strand
CCGCTGCACTGGGGGCCCTGGCTGGGGGTGACGCCCAGCTTTACGTTGCGCTCGCTTCGCTACGGCGGGCAATTGCAGAATGGGCTCTTCGTCAATCAGCCATTCGTGCGCACCACCGAGGAATTTTCGCTCGATTTGCAGCCGCCGTCGTTTGATCGCGTGTGGACCGACGGCGCGATCAAATGGAAGCATGTCGTCGAGCCCAAGGTCGAATATCACTATGTCAACGGCGTGACGGACTTTGGCAGATTCTTGCACTTCGATGAAGACGACACACTCACCGATACCAATGATGTCCAGTACGGCGTCACGCAGCGGCTCTACCGGCGCGATGGCGACGGCAACGCTCAAGAAGTGGCCAGTTGGGACCTGGCGCAAAAATATTATTTTAATCCGACCTTTGGCGGTGCGCTGGTTCCCGGCACGCGCAACGTTTTTCAGGCGCTCGATTCGCTCACGCCCTTCGCATTCGCCGACAGCCTGCACCACTTTTCGCCCATCATCAGCGACTTGCGAATCGAGCCCGGCGGCCGCTTCGACACGCAGTTTCGCGTCGACTTCGATCCCGAGCGCAACCGCCTGACGGCGATCGGCTCGCTCGTGAAAATCCGTCCTTACCGTGAATCTTTTTTGACCCTCGCGGATTTTTCCACCGTCAGCATTCCAACGACATCTTCGATGAATCCGGGAATCGTCTTGCCTCGGTCAAATCAAGTCCGTGCGCTCGTCGGCTACGGCAGCCTCAACCGCCGCGGATGGAACACGGCCCTTGGATTCAGCTATGACGTAAGTCAGAGTCTCTTTCAGAGTCAAATCGCGCAGCTCTCCTACAACGGCTCGTGCTGCGGCATTGGCTTCGAATACAGAAGGTTGTCGCTCGGCGCGGTACGAAACGAAAATCAATTTCGCGTCGTCTTCCTGATCGCGAATCTCGGTTCCTTTGGGAACCTGCGGCGTCAGGAAAGCATTTTTTAAGGAATGATCGTGAAAGACGAGCTGCATTACCTGACCATTGCCGACGCGGCAGCGCTGCTGCGTAAAAAGAAGATTTCGCCTGTCGAACTTACGAAAGCTGCTCTCCAGCGCCTAGAAACTCTAAATCCCCGGCTGAACGCGTTCATCACCATCACTGCCGAGCGCGCGCTGCGCGAAGCTCGCGCCGCCGAGCGGGAAATCGCGCGCGGGAAATATCGCGGCCCTCTGCACGGAATTCCCATCACGCTCAAGGACAACATTTGCACCGAAGGCGTGCGAACCACGGCCGGCTCAAAGATCCTCAAAAACTTTGTTCCCTTAGCCGACGCCGAAGTGGCCCGGAAACTTTCGTGCGCGGGCGCCGTGCTGCTCGGTAAAACAAATCTCCACGAGTTCGCCTACGGAATCACCACCGAGAATCCGCACTACGGCCCTGCGCGGAATCCCTGGAATCCCGAATGCATTCCCGGCGGCTCGAGCGGAGGTTCCGCCGCAGCCGTCGCAACGGGAATGGGATTCGCTTCCGTCGGAACGGACACCGGCGGCTCGATACGAATTCCGTCGGCGCTCTGCGGCATTGTCGGGCTGAAACCGAATTTCGGCCGCGTGAGCTGTAAAGGAATCGTGCCTCTGGCGGTGACTCTCGATCACGCCGGCCCGCTCGCGCGAACCGTCGCTGACGCGGCGATCATGCTCGACGCAATTTGCGAAGGCGAAAAACCGCAACAAGCTTTCTACAAAGCCGCGCGCGCAAGTCTGCCTAAGCGCGGAAAGAAAATCCAATTGCGCCTCGGCTGGCCGCGAGAATACTTCTTCGACCGCGTGGATTTCGAAATCAAGCGCGCCATCGAAGCAGCTGCGAAAGTTCTTGAGTGCCTCGGCGCGCGCGTAGAAGAAGTCTCCTTGCCGCATATTGCCGATTCCGTTGACCCGAGCACGCAGATTGCCCTGGCCGAGGCGCTCGAATATCACGAAAGCCAGGGGTATTTCCCGGCGCGCGCCGCCGATTACGGCAAAGACGTGCGGAAGCGGCTTGAGATGGGCAGCGCCGTGCGCGCGGTCGATTATTTAAGAGCCCAACAAGCCCGTGACCCGGTGCGCGCAGACTTTCGCGACGCGTTCAAGCGCGTGGACGCCATCCTGGCGCCCACTGTGCCCATTGCCGCGTCGCGCATCGGAGAAGATGCCGTGATGATCGGCGGCGAATCGCAATCGGTGCGCGGCGCGCTGGTGCGGATGAATCGCCCCGCAAACTTCACGGGCTTCCCCGTGATCTCCCTGCCCTGCGGATTTACGCTGGGCGGCCTGCCCATCGGCATGGCTCTACACGGTCCGCAATGGGGTGAAGCGAAGTTGCTGCCAATCGCCGCCACCTATGAACACGCGACGCAGTGGCACCTGCGCCGGCCAGATCTAATCTGATTTCTCCGTCGTAATGCGCTTACGTCGGAATCGACACGCAGTTTCAACTCTCGTGTCGCTTTTAATTCCTGTTTCACAATTCGCGCGCATCGCCTTCGCTCTCAATGGGCAATGCCCCGCGACGCTCCATCAACCATTGCCCCGCATAGAAACCCCACGCGCCCGTAACCACTCCCGCGAGCACGTCGGCAACGTAGTGATATCGCCCGTAGATAGTCGCGACGCACATGCACAGGAAAAACGGCAGGCAAATCCAGAACAGCCAGCGGCGATAACGCCACGACGCCAGAATCGCGACTGTCGAACCGGCGACGTGGGCCGAAGGAAACGCCGCTCCCCGCACCAGCGCGTAACTTTCGAGCCAGTTGATCAGATGCGTGCAAAAACCCCCGGAAAGCCGCACCGTTTCGATCGTCGCGAGCGAAAAGTGCGGGCTTTCCACCGGCATCAGAACAGAAATGAAGTATACGGTGTAATGCGCGACGGCAGTCGAGACCATCACTTCCCAAAACGCCCGCCGTTCTTTCGCCGCGTAGAGCAGCGCGGGCAGAACCACCAGATAAAGAAAATAAGTCATGTAGGAAAACTGCATAAAGTCGTTGCGCGCGGGCGAGGCAAATTGCGCGAGCCACACCGACGGATTCACTCCCGTCAGTGCATGGTCGAAAGCGATGAAGTAACGGTCGAGCCAGAAAGGAAAAATAGCGTGGACCAGCGCGTTCAGTTCCTCAAAGAGAAAAATGTAAAGCGGCAACGGATACCAGTGGCGCGCCAGACCAAGAATTCTTGCGTCTGGAAAACGCCCCGAGATAACGGGGAGCGCGACAATTGCCGCGGCTATGGCGCAATGCACGCACAAGAAAATCCCGGGACGCGCGATAGTTTTGTGAAACACGGCGATTGTGGAGCTAATCCACGCCAGATACGCAAGCGAGACCCACTCGAACGCTCCGCAAGCGCGTCGCGTTTCAGCGAAGAGATTCGAAAACGCGCGAGTCATGCGTCGACAGCCCCGCACCGTATCGGTCGCAGCGTTGCTCGCGGGGTACGCCGTCAGGGCATTGCGAAAGAAGGTCATGCTCATCGGTGTGTTTCCCGGACATTCATGGACTGCATCAAACGCGCGTGAAGTCCTCGCCATGGCTGCACCGTGTCGCGCGAATTTTTGGCTTGCGGATTCTGCGCTTCGCACGAGCGCCCTTGCCAGCAAAAGACAGGCCAGTTCCGAGCGCGCGCGGCGCGTTCCAGATTTCTCGACGGATTCACCGCAGCCGGATACCCAACCGTTTCAAGCATCGGCAGATCGGAGACGGTGTCGCCGTAAGCGAAACTCGGCGCCAGATCCAGACTGTGCTTTGCGGCCAGGTGAACAATGGCGCGCTGTTTTGCGGCGCCGCTCATATGCTCGCCGGTGATTTCTCCGGTCCACAAACCATCACGCGCCTCGAGTCGCGTCCCAACAATAGTCAGCGGCACGGGAAAGTAGCTGGCAACCAGTTCCGCGAGCGGCGCAGGCGCCCCCGTAATCAGAAAAATGCGATGTCCTTGCGCGAAGTGAAATTCGAGCCGACGAATTCCGCTCGAATCGAATTCCAATGGACGCGATGCCAATCGCCTTGACCATTCGTCCGCGCACCTTGTGGACACTCCAGAGAAATAAGTCTTGTTAGCTGCCATTCCCTTGCGCGGATCTCTCGCGGCGTCGGCGATGGTCCGCATCCCCCAGCGTGCAAGTTGCGTCGGCCCCATCCGTCCACGCCTCAGAAGATAAAAAATAAAGCGGCGTTCCACCGACGGCGCAGCCAACAACGTGCCGTCGAGATCAAAAAATGCGCCGACATAGCCCCCGCAGCTCATTGCGCGCCGCCCACAATTGTTTTCACCGGTGCAGCCGGCGCTGTGAAAAAATAGCGGCGCCCTTCCCACAAAACAGGCACGGCTCGAATCAGGCAGAAAGCCACGGTGGCCAGGACAAGCGCTTCGGCGGCCGCACGCACCCACGCGACTTGCGCGGGTGAGAGAGCTGCCGCTGGCAACCGCACCAGTGTCAGTTCCACGCCCAGATAACAAAAGCAAAGGCATTTCATCGCGCCATAGGCGGCTCGGCTGGCGCGCGACGCCACCAGCGCGCGTCCCCACCAAGTTTGCAGCATGGAATTCGCGCAGAACCCGTTGCGCCCCGCGCGCGCCGCCAGACTCCGAAGAAAATCAGTCGACGTGCCGCGAACAAAAAACAGAACCGGCACCCACAGGGACACCAGTCCGGTCACGGCAAAAAAGGTGAAAAAAAGATTCTCGACCACGCGATCCCCCAAAATATCCAGCTGCGCGCCAAGCGGTGTCGCGAGTTTGCGCCGCCGCGCAAGATAGCCGTCGAGCGCGTCGAGCGTGATTGCCGCGATGGTCAACACGAGCGCCGCAACGTCGCACCAAAAATTGCGTGCAAACAGCGCGACTGCGGCGAAACCCATCAGAACCCGCAAGAGTGTAATTTGATTGGGCGTCATTTCGGCCTCCGCTGGCGATACTTCGTCGCCAGCAAATGCCTATAAAGCAGGAGGGGAGCCAAATCGCGCGCCCGCGCAAGCCCAAGGTTTCTCGCTGATTCTCCGTAACTTACAAAATAAGACAACGCAATGTTTCCGAGCCGCGCAGCGAGTGAATGAATGCTTCCGGCGTCACCTGGAGGCTTTTCCCCCATTCCCCATCGACGCGTCGAGCTTGAAAAAGGCCTCTCGAAGCCCGCCGCGCAAAATGCCGCACGGGACGCGCGTGCGCTTTATGAAGCGGTATGCGAAAATCGCAACGTCGCGTGAGCCGTATCGGCGCGCGGAAACATCCAATGCCGGAACCGGGGGCGTAACTACATCAGATGAACGTGACCGTATTTACGGCGTTGCTCGCGGGGCTGATCTCGTTTTTGTCCCCGTGCGTTTTACCGCTCGTTCCCGGATACATTTCGATGCTTTCTGGCATCGGCGTCGACCAGCTTCAACAGGGAAAAGGCTCGCGCGGCGAACTGCTTCGCTCGGCTTTTGCATTCGTCATCGGATTCTCGATCGTGTTCATCAGCTTTGGCGCCTCGGCGACCGCGGTCGGAACATTTCTCCTGAGCAATCGCAACGAGCTCGCGCCCTTCGCGGGCGCATTCATTCTTCTTTTCGGTCTGCATTTAATCGGAGCTCTAGCGAAGATTTCCATTCGCATCGGATTGGTGATCGGCGGTCTGCTTGTGGTCGCAGGAATGGCCATGGCGTTCCTGCTGCCCGCATATTCCCGCAACTTTCGGCCGATTCACTGGTTCGCCATCGCGCTGATTTTCCTTTTGGGTCCAACGCTGACGCGCTGGCTGAATCGCGACGCGCACTTCCGGAACCTGGGCGGGCAGCCGGGTGTCGTCAGCGGATTCTTGATGGGATTCGCGTTCGCGTTCGGATGGACGCCGTGCATCGGGCCCATTCTCGCGACGGTGCTGGCCATGGCCGCCACCCAGGACACGGTCTTGAAAGGGGTCTTGTTGCTCGCCGCCTATTCCGCCGGACTCGCGATTCCCTTTTTGCTGACAGCCGTGGGCATTGGGCAATTTCTCAAATTCTACAAACGCTTCCGCCGCCACATTCACATAGTGGAAATTTTCAGCGGCGTGCTCCTGCTCGCCATTGGCGGGCTGATTTTTATGAATCGCCTGACGTGGCTTTCGGGTAAACTGACATTTCTGAATCGTTTTTCACGATAAGGGGAACTTTTTTTGATGAATCGGAATCTTTCGCGATGGGGTGCTGCGGCGATCTCGTTTGCGGTGCTTTCAATTCTATTCGTCGGATGCAAAGGCATGGGCACCCAAGTGGGCGATGGCTCGAAAACGAAATTCATCTCCAACCCTGGCCCGCCAAATGAGCCGGACGTGACGTTTCCGGAATTGCAAGGCGGCGATTTGCCGCTCGCCAGCTTGAAAGGCAAAGTCGTGCTCGTCAATTTCTGGGCCACCTGGTGTGAGCCCTGCCGGATTGAAATTCCGTGGATGATCGGTTTCCAGCAAAAGTACGCGAGTCAGGGTTTCACGATTTTGGGCGTGGCCATGGACGACAGCGGCAAGAAAGTCGTCGATCCATTTGTGCACACGAAGCAATTCGATGTGGATGGCGCGAAAATGACCATGAGCTATCCCATCCTGTTGGGCAACGACGATATTGCGGAAAAATTCGGCGGCCTGATCGGTTTGCCTACCAGCGTGCTGATTTCGCGCGACGGAAAAATCGTGAAACGTTTCATCGGGCTGGTGGACCACGACGAATTGCAGTCGCAAATCGAGAAACAAATCGCGTCGCATTCGTGATATTTTTGTGTTCAGAAAAAAGTCAGCGCACAATTTATGATGGACGAACGGGAATTTCAGAAAAAATGCGAGGTCGCTTTCGAGCGTCTCCAGAAGAGACTCCTCGACGTGGGTGACGAACGCGGGTTCGAAGTGGAAGGCGGCAGCGGCAAAATTGAAATTTTATTCGAGGACGACGACGAAACGCGCTTCGTGATCAGCCCGAATTCGCCGGTGCGCCAGATATGGATTTCCGCGCTGACCACCAGTTTCAAGCTCGGATGGTCGGAGGAAACAAACGCCTTCGTTCTGGAGAAAACGGGCGAAACTCTTGATCAAGTGATGGGCCGCATTTTGACCCAACAATTGGGCGCGCCGGTGACGCTGTGAAAATGGAAAAATCAAATCGCAAAATCTCGCATCACGCGGTCTTCGCAACGGCGCTGATTTGTTTTTCGTGCTTCGCGTGCGCCCCGCTCGCGCTCGCACAGAGTTCACTGCCGCCGGCTTCGGCCGTCGCCAGCCCAAAAACGTATGTTTCGCTCCAGCCGATTCCGCGCGGAAGCACATTTGAAATCGGAGTGGTGGTGGGAATCATGCCGGGATTTCACATGAACGCGCACAAGGTTTCGGAAGAATATTTGATCCCGACGAATTTGACGGTGAAGCCGCCCGCGGGAATCAAGGAAGTGCAGACGCTGTATCCGGACGGAACAAATTTAAAGCTTTCGTTTTCGGATAAGCCTTTGTTGGTTTATACAAAACAATTTACCGTGCGTGCAAAATTCTCCACCAGCGCAACGGCGCGTCTCGGAAAAATGAACTTGCCATTTACGCTGCAATACCAGGCCTGCAATGACAGTGCGTGCTTACCACCGATAAGAATCCCGGTGATCGCCGAAATCGATATCGCGCCGGCCGGAGCGAAAGCGCGCGCGATGTCCCCGAATCTTTTCAGCGGCAAACAAAAGAAGCCGTCCGCGAATCACAAACGGAAACTCTCGCTGAACATTTGTCCCGCACTGTGCCGCATTGCGGAACTCCTTCCGCCCGCAAGCCGGCACCGCAGAAAACACCCCGAAGCTGCTCTGCATTTACTGCGGAGAGACGGAGGGCAGCGCGCGGCGAAGACGCGCGAGGACGCGCGGCTTGCCAAGCACCAGCATGGTTTCAAAGAGCGGTGGGGCGACAGCGCGCCCGACAATGGCGACGCGAGTAGCGTTGATCAACAGGCCGGCCTTGACGCCTTCCGCTTCGGCCAACGCGCGAAGCGCATGGTCGCAGGCGTCATGATTCCAATCACGTAGCGCGTCGAGCGCGTCGGCCAACTTGCCAAGCAAATCCGGCAGCTTGGGATCCTTCCAGAATTTCTTCCGCGCTTCCGGATCGTAATCGAAATCGTCGGAGAAAAATGCGCGCGACCACGTGGCAAAATCGGGAAGCAAGCGCGTGCGCGGCCGAAGAATGTCTACCGTGTGCGCGAACCACTCCCGTTCGGCGCCATCCCATTCCTCGCGCCACAAACCGGCTTGTTGCAGCTCGGCTTTGACGTACGGAAGAACTTCATCGATGGGCAATTTCTGCAAATATTGCGAATTGAACCACTCGAGTTTGTCGCGGTCGAAAATGCCGTTGGTGCGGCTGACGCCCGAAAGCGAAAAACGGTCGATGAGATCGGTGGTGCGCAGAAATTCCTCGTCGGAACCGGTGGACCATCCAAGAAGCGCGAGAAAATTGCGAAACGCCTCGGGAAGAAAACCCTCATCGGCATAAGAACTGACGCTGGTGGCTCCGTGACGTTTCGAAAGGCGCGTGCGATCCGGCCCCAAAATCAACGGCACATGAGCAAAAATCGGCGGCGGCGCGTCCAAAGCTTCGTAGAGCAACGCCTGCTTGGGCGTGTTCGAGAGATGATCAGCGCCGCGAATGATGTGCGTGATGCGCATGTCAATGTCGTCGACAACGACGCTGAGCTGATAGGTTGGCAAACCGGACGAGCGCAAGAGAACGAAGTCCTCGATTTCGCTGTTCTGAACTTCGCGCGGCCCGAAAACGGCGTCTTCGAATCGCGTCGATCCCGTGCGCGGAGACGCGAACCGAATCGCGCGCGTCAAACCCTGGCGATCTTTTTCCGCGCGTTCGGCAGGAGTCAAATCGCGACACGGGCAAGGAGGAATGCGCGCGGATTTTTCCGCGCCTTCTTCGCCTTCGACGATGGCGTCGGCGCCCGCATACTGGACCGCTTTGCAGTAGCACGGAAAAGCGGCGCCTTTCGCGAGCAAACCTTCCGCCGCGGCACGATACATTTCCAGGCGCTGCGACTGAAAGTACGGGCCCTCGTCCCACGGAAGGCCAAGCCAGCGCAAGCCCGCGAGGATTCCGTCGACAAGCTCCGGCTTATTGCGCTCAACGTCGGTGTCCTCGATGCGCAGGATCATCGTGCCGCCTTCATGACGCGCGAAAAGCCAGTTGAACAGAGCTGTGCGGGCGCCGCCGACGTGAAGATAGCCGGTCGGTGAGGGCGCGAAGCGGACGCGAGGTTTTGAGTCGGAAGCCATATTTTGGGATATGCCCGGCGCGGTCCTTTCGTGTTCTGGAAAACGTCCATCTTAACGGAACGAGGGAGCAAAATCGAGTTCTCGCGGCGCAGCGATAGTTGCGATGACTGTGGAAACGCGCGAAGCCGCGGGCCGTCTTGCCTGCGCCGCCCTTCGCGCAAGCCCTCAGGGAAAAAACGCAGCGACTACAAAAGCACGGCCTCAGGTCAGTTAACGCCGATGCCGCGTGAACGGGACCTGAGCTATAGACTCATTCGTGCCGCAGCGCGACCATGGGGTCGACGCGCATCGCCCGCCGCGCCGGAATGTAGCAAGCGAGCAGCGCGACGACGGTCAGCAGCGCCGACACGGCGACAAAAGTTGCTGGATCGTTTGGCTTCACGCCGTACAGTAAATTCGCCAGCAGCCGCGTTAAGGCCAGCGCACCTGCGATGCCGGCGGCGACTCCGAGCAGAGCGGACTTCATGCCTTCGCCGACGACCAGACGCAACACATCGCTCCGCGCAGCTCCCAGCGCCATGCGAATACCGATCTCGTGCGTGCGTTCGGCCACAGCATAGGAAATCACGCCGTAAATGCCGACGCTCGCGAGGACCAAGGCAATCACGGCGAACAGAACAAACAACAGCACGCTGAAGCGTTGTTGCGCGACGGAAGCGGATACGACTTCGTTCATGGTGGCGACATTGCTGACGGGCGCCTGAGGGTCAACAGCGGCAATCGCTTGCCGGACGGCCGCGACGATGGATGCCGCATCGTTCGCGGTGCGCACCACCATCAGGACATCTGAATCCGTCCACTGCGTATTCGGAATGTAGACCTGCAGCGAGTGCGGCGCATCCAGCCCCCTGTGCAACACGTCACCTGCGACTCCGACCACCGTTCTCCACGGACCCTTGGTATCGCCGATTTTCAGCCGCTTCCCAATGGCGCTCTCGCCCGGCCAGAAATGCTGCACAAAGGTCTGATTGACGATAAGGACCAGAGGGGATTCTCGGCGGTCGTCCGGCGTGAATTCGCGCCCAGCTAACAGGGGAATCCGCATCGTCCTCAGATAGTCAGGACTGATGGCATAGCGATCCGCGCTGGGATCGCGCTCGGGATTGGGATCAGATTTCCCCTCGACGTGCACTCCGTACATGTCCAGGTTTCCCCCCAGAGGAATCTGGTTGATCACGGCGGCAGATTCCACCCCGGGCAACGCCTTCACACGATCCAGCAGCTGCTGAAAAAATTGCACGGCGGGTACATCGGCGGATTTAGGCCCCCAGAGCGAGATTCCCAGCGTGAGCACGTGTGATGAATCGAAGCCGGGGTTCACTTCCAGCAGGCGCACAAAGCTCTTCATCATGAGTCCGGCACCAGCGAGCAGGATCAGAGCCAGCGCGACATCTGCGACCACGAGCAAGCTACGCATGCGGTGGCGCTCTTTCCCTGCCGTGCTCTTCCCACCATCTTTCAGAGCCTCGTTCAGATCGGTTTTAGACGTCCGCAGTGCGGGCATCACACCAAAAATGAGGCCGGTCAGACACGAAATTCCCAGGGTGAAGCAGAGAACCCAGAAGTCAACCTGCACGTTCGGCAACCGGGGCAGGTTTTCCGGCCCGACTCTTTGTAATGCCACAACTCCGAAGGTAGCTAAAACCAATCCCACTGTGCCGCCCAAAAACGAGAGCAGGAGACTCTCCGTGAGAAACTGGCGCACCAAACGAGTGCGCCCCGCGCCAACTGCTGCCCGCACGGCGACTTCGCGTTGTCTCCGCGCCGCCCAGCCCAGCAAGAGGTTCGCGACGTTCACGCACGCGATCAAGAGTACGAATCCCACCGAACCAAACAAGGTATAGAGAATTGGACCGGCGGTGCCGACAACGTATTCTTTGAGCGGTTGCAGGGTCACTCCGGCAGCGTCGTATTCCTTGGGATACTGTCGGAAGAGATTCTCGGAAATCTGGTTCATCTCCGCATTCGCTTGGGCGATGTATACATCGTCTCTCACCCTGGCGACGACCCGCAGGTGCCGGCAATCGCGGCAGGCGTAGGGAAGTGACGAGTTGTACGCGAGGGGCGTGTAAATCTCGCTCGGTTTGCGCGGGGCGAAGGAAAAGATCGAAGGCATGTCTGCCGGCAAGACGCCGATGACCGTGTATTGAACCGTTCCCAACGTGATCGCTTTGCCGACAATACGCGGATCTGCGCCAAATCGGCTCCGCCAGAGAGAGTGACTTAGAATCGCGACGAAATTTTGACCGCGCACGTCCTCCGCGGGCAGAAAATTTCTGCCCAGCTCCATCTTCACGCCCAAGATATCGAAGAACGGCGCGGACACGCGGAACCCCGAAAGGTTCTCGGCCGAGTTCCGCGTGACGAGAGTCGGCGTCCAGAAGCTGAGAGCCGCCATCCCCGTGAACGAATGGTTCATGTTCTTCCAGTCCGTGTATGTCGCGAACCCGGTGTTTGAATGGGTCCCGTCCTTGTCCTTCTCCCAAACCATCATCAGCCGGTCCTGCTTCGGGAACGGCAGTGGCCGCAAGAGCACTCCGTTTACGACGCTGAAGATGGCTGTGTTGGCGCCGATGCCCAAGGCCAGAGTGAGGACAGCGACAGTCGTAAAGCCGGGGGATTTGCGCAGCATGCGGAAGCCGAAACGGATGTCTTGGAGCAGCGTGTCGATGAAGGGCAAGCCGCGACGTTCGCGGTAAGTTTCTTTGGTTTGCTCGACGCCACCCAATTTGATCATCGCCTGGCGGCGCGCTTCCGCGGGCGTCATGCCGCGCGCAAGATTGTCTTCGATGTGCATCTGGAGATGGCTTTCCATCTCGTCGGCCAATTCGCGATCGCGGCGCCGCCGAGCGAATAATCCGCCGAAACGCAAAAGCCAAGCGCGCAGCGCGCTCACGTGCGCTCCCCTTCCGG
>JBAUEX010000140.1:0-11404 GCA_049678845.1 Candidatus Acidiferrales bacterium | reverse complement strand
GCCCACAGGCGAATTCCGCCGCGCCGAACACGGCGTCTCCGAAGAATCCCGTAACCGGTTCGCCAGCGACATTGCCGACGGGAAACCCAGCGGCGCCTGCGGCGCAGATGGAATTGAAGGTCGAGGCCGGAGAAACCTCGACTGTGAGCGTGCTTGCGGATGGCAAAGTCGTTTTCTCCGGGACATTGGAAGCGCAGCGCACTTTGACCCTTCACGCAAAAACAAGCTTCACTGTTTCATCGAGCAAATCGAATGCCGTGCTTCTCGAACTCAATGGCCACACGGTGGCTCCGCTGGGACCGCCGGGGGAACCAGGAAAGATAACGCTGACGCGCGAGAATTTGAAGTCCAGTTCAGGAGAAGAAGATTAGCAACGAAGTATCGAATGACGTCCGCGCGGAAATTCTGGCGGGCCGCGCGCGGCCCGAGCGCAAACTCGCCATTTGCACGGGCGGCGTGTCTCTTTCTCCAGCCGATCGCGCGGAAGCATTTACCGTGCTGGCTTTGGACACAGAGGAGGGAGTCGCGCAACGGGCCGCGTCGGCATTGCTAAGCGTGCCCATTGAGAATTTTATCGCGGCGCTGGAACGTACCGATGCCGCGCCCGCGCTCTTCAATTACTGCGCTGAAAACCTCTCCGCAAAGCCTGGAATCGCAGACGCAC
Organism: Candidatus Acidiferrales bacterium; assembly: GCA_049678845.1. Taxonomy (GTDB): domain Bacteria; phylum Acidobacteriota; class Terriglobia; order Acidiferrales; family UBA7541; genus DAHUXN01. Next base: position 10,740 of record JBAUEX010000140.1, on the reverse strand, counting down.
TGGCAAAAAACGTCTCGTGCCCAGCGCCACTGGTCGAAACAGTGGTGCACCACCTTTCCGCTGCTGGAATTCAAGCGCTGCTCGACAACCTCGAGCGGCTGACTTCGTCGCCCGCGCTCGTCGTCGCTCTGGCGGCTTCGACGGCTGCGAGCCCAGAGCAGCGGAACCAAATTGCCGAACTGCAAAAGGGGGCGCTCGACGCGAAAGACCTGGAAGAGGCGGTAGCGATTGCTGCCGTCGACCCTGAAAGACGCAAGACCCTGATCCAACGCCTGGCGAAGATGAACGTGGTGCAACGCGTACAACTCGGACTGCTGGGCGGACGCGAGGAGCGCATCGCGCTGATCCGCGACCCAAATAAAGTCGTGCAGCGCGCGGTACTGCAATCGGCGCGCCTGACCGAGTCGGAAGTCGAAGCCTTCGCCGCCATGACGGTGCTTTCCGGCGAAGTGCTGCGCTCGATTTCGAATAACCGCCTGTGGATGAAGAATTACAGCATTGTTCGCAACCTGACTACCAATTCAAAAACGCCGCTCGACATTTCGTTGCACCTGATTCCCCGGCTGACCGTGCGGGACCTGAAAATCCTTGCGACCAATAAAAACGTGCCGGAAACGCTCCGGTCGATGGCCGCCAAGATGGACCGGAAGCGCAACGAGATTCGAAAAGACTCTTAATCGGAGTCACCAGCTGCAAACGATTTTCCAGCGGTTCTGGTCGATTTCAAAATAGTGTCGGATCACTATTTCGCGGGAGCCGCGAGAGAAGCTGCAATCTTTTTCGCGTACTCCCGCGCCTTCGCGAGGATTTGAGGCTCGTCGAGAGTCAGCATGCGACGGTGCTCCATGACGATTTTGCCGCCGACGATGACCGTGTCGACGTCGCTGGCCTTGAGCGCGTAAACGAGCTGCGAATAGAGGTCGTAGATAGGTGTAGCGTGGGGGGCGTCCGTGCGAATCAGAATCACGTCCGCTTTCTTGCCTGCCTCGAGTGAGCCGATTTGTTTTTCCATGTGCAACGCACGCGCTCCATTGATGGTAGCCATGGTTACGACCTGCTCCGCGGGCAAAGCGCGGGGATCCATTCGCGCGAGTTTCTGCAGTTTTGCGGCAAGGTCCATTTCCTCGAACATATCGAGATCGTTGTTGCTCGCGGCTCCATCGGTACCCAAACCGACGGGCACGCCCGCGGCAATTAAATCAACGACGGGACTCGTGCCGCTGGCGAGCTTCATATTGCTGGATGGGTTGTGGACGCAGCCAACGTCGCGGCTGGCGAGCAATTTCATATCGCCGGCATCCACCCAAACGCAATGTGCCGCCGTGATGTCCGGGCCAAGGACGCCGATATTTTCCAGATACGCCGTGGGCGAGAGCCCGTATTTCGCGCGGCTCTGCTCGCCCTCGAAGGGCGCTTCGGAGAGGTGAATCAAAATCGGCGCGTGATACCTGCGTGCGAGGGCCGCCGCTTCCTGCAACGTTTTCGTCGAGCACGTGTAAATCGAATGCGGTGCCACGGCTGGCGTGATCAGCGGGTCACCTTGCCAGTGCTTGATGTAATTTTCCGTGTAGGCAAGCATTTGCGGCACGCTTTGGTTATCTGGCGCGGGAAAATCAATAATGGTCTGGCCGAGCACGCCGCGCATTCCCGCTTCCTTGGTCGCACGAGCCACTTCATCCTCGAAGTAGTACATATCCGCGTAGGTGGTGGTGCCGCCCCGTAGCATTTCGAGAACGCCGAGCCGCGTGCCCCAAGTAACGAAATCGGGCGTGACGTTGCGGGCTTCCGCGGGGAAAATATATTTTTGCAGCCAGTCGTCGAGCGCGAGGTCGTCCGCCAAGCCGCGAAACAAACTCATCGCGGCGTGCTGGTGGCCGTTGATCAGCCCCGGCATGACGATTTCATGGTCGGCGTCAATCGTGCGCGCCGCGTCGTAGCGCGAAGTGATTTCGGTTGCCAGCCCAACGGCAACAATGGAGTCGCCGCGCACGGCCACCGCGCCGTCGCTGTAAACGTGACGCGCCGCGTCCATCGTTACTATCGTGCCGCCAGTGATGATCAAATCGACGCGCGTCTTCGATTGCGCGGCAAGCGTGTTGGCGACGGCGAGAAACAGAAAGGCGAGAAGGAGTTTTTTCACGATGGCCTCAATGCGACTGAAATGCCACAGGAACGCTGTGCCTACGCATCCATAATATGAATGTGGCCCGCTGAAGGCTACAAATTCGATAAATCGAAGGGCCGAGGCAACAACTTCGCGGAGCTTTCGCGCTCCACTTTACCCTCCAGATTCGCGAGAATCACGGGCACGTCGCCGCAAAATTCCCAGATGATCTGGCGGCAGGCACCACACGGTGGCGTCAGCGCATCCGCGTCCGTGACCACGGCGATAGCATCGAATTCGCGCTCGCCTTCCGAAATGGCTTTGAAGATCGCGACGCGCTCAGCGCAAATCGTGAGGCCGTAACTGGCGTTCTCGACGTTGCAGCCGCCGAACGTGCGGCCCGACTTCGTCCGCACGGCCGCACCAACGCGAAACTCAGAAAAGGGCGCGTGCGCGTGCTCGCGAGCCTGACGCGCCGCCGCGATCAATTTTTCTTCGTCACTCAAACTTTATTTCCTGGCTCGCTCAATTCAAATCCGCCGCGATGCGCGGAAAGACGGCCCGCAGGAGCGCGATGAAATTGTCTTTCACGCGCTCGCCCGCGGCCAGCACTTCCGCGTGGTCGAGGGGCTGATCGAGAATTCCCGCGGCCATGTTTGTGACGCAGGAGATTCCCAGAACGCGCATTCCCATGTGACGCGCCGCGATCACTTCGGGCGCCGTGGACATGCCCACCACGTCCGCGCCAATCGAGCGCAAGTAGCGAATCTCCGCCGGCGTTTCATAACTCGGGCCCGGGAGCGCGGCGTACACGCCTTCCGAAACTTCGATGCCCAACCGACGCGCTTCTTCCAGCGCCGACGCGCGATAGGTTTTGGAGTAGGCGTGCGTCATGTCCGGAAACCGCGGCCCAAAACGCTCGTCATTCGGCCCGATCAACGGATTCGAGCCTTGCAAGTTAATGTGGTCGCGCATAACCATCAGCGTTCCCTGCTTGAAACCCAGATTGATGCCGCCCGCTGCGTTCGTCAGGATGGCCGCGCGGATTCCCAGCCTGCCAAAAACGCGCATCGGGAAAATCACATCCGCGAGCGAGTAACCTTCGTAGAAATGCACGCGGCCCTGCATTGCGGCCACCGCTACATCTCCAACTTTGCCGATGACGAGGCGTCCCGCATGTCCGACTGTCGTGGAACGCGGGAAATGAGGGATGCGCTCGTATGCGATTCGCGTTGCGGATTCGAGCCCGTCGGCGAAGGCACCAAGTCCCGAACCGAGCACCAGCGCGATTCGGGGACGCAGTTTTGTCTTCGAGCGAATGAACTTCGCAGCTCGCTCGGCGCGCACAAATTCTTCACCACTAGAGGATTTCGCTTTGGCTCGCGCGCTCACTTCAGCATGATTCCCACAATCGAAGCCGACATCAAATTCGCGGCCGTTCCAGCGAGCATCGCGCGAATCCCCAATCGCGCCAGCTCGTCTTTTTTATTGGGAGCGAGGGCGCCGATGCCGCCGATCTGAATTCCGATCGAGCTGAAATTCGCAAAACCGCAAAGAGCGTAAGTGGCAATCGTGAATGAGCGAGGGTCGAGCATCGCCTTCATCGGGCCCAAGCGTCCATAGGCGATTAGTTCGTTGAGCACCATGCGCGTGCCGAGCAGGCCCCCGATTTTGCCCGAGTCGTGCCAGGGCACGCCGATCAGCCAGGCAACCGGTGCGAGTATCCATCCGAACAGTTGCTCGAGGCTCGACGGAAAATAGGTGAAGCCATGAGGCGCAAGCCAGTTGTGCAAGCCACCCAAAATGCCGTCGCACAAATAAATAATGGCGATGAACGAGATCAGCATGGCCGCAACGTTGAGCGCCAAGTGCAGGCCATCGATGGTGCCGCGGGAAAGTGCACCGAGAGCGTTCGGATCTTTTTCGAGATTCGCCATTTCGACGCGGCCTGCGGTCTTCGGCTTCTCCGTCTCCGGCACGAGCATCTTCGAGAGCAGCAGCGTTCCCGGCGCCGTCATGATAACGGCGGTGATTAAATGTTTGGCGTCGACGCCGAAGGCGATGTAGGCGGCCATGATTCCGCCCGAGACGTGCGCCATGCCGCTAGTCATAATCGTCATCAATTCCGATTTCGTAACGTCCGGCAAATACGGGCGAATGGTGAGCGGTGCTTCCGTCTGGCCCATGAAAATGCTGGCGGCGATGTTCAGGGATTCGGCGCCGCTGGCGGCCATCAGCTTGGTCATCACCTTCGCGGCCTGCTTCACGATAAACGGCATCACGCCGTAGTAATAAAGCACCGCGAAAAGAGCGGCGATGAAAATGATCGTGGGCAGCACCTGAAATGCGAAATAGAAACCCATCTTGGAATTCTGCGTGCCGAGGTTCCCGAAGACGAACTGAGAACCGTAAAACGAATAGGAAAGGAGTTTGTCGACCGCGCCACCAATGAAACTGAAGGTCGCGCGGCCGATGCTGGTATCGAGGACAATGAATGCAAAAGTGATTTGAAGCGCGAGCCCCCAAAGAACGGTTTTCAGGCGGATGGCGTGGCGATTCGTGGAAAAAAGATAGGCAAGACCGAGGATAGCGAGCATGCCCAGCAAACCAACCCAGCGTTGCATTCCACTCTCCTGAAAACGATTGTGGATAGTTACGCGCCGACGATTTTGCGAACCAGCGGCGCTCGTGGAAGCGGCGCCCGCGCGCGAATCACGAAACTATCTTCGAGCATCGCCATGGCTTCCTGCAGCCTAGCGTCGGCGTTGTAATGCATGGTGCAAAGTGCGTCGCCAGATTTGACGGCGTCTCCGATTTTCTTTTCGAGCACGATTCCCACGGCGGGGTCGATGGCGTCATCCTGCTTTTCGCGGCCGCCGCCCAGAACCGCGCTGGCCACGCCCACGCGTTCGCAGGCAATCTGCGCGACAAATCCATCCTGCTTGCTGCGCACTGTTGCGGTCTGCCGCGCGCGGGGCAGACGCGACGGATCATCCACAACACTCGCGTCGCCACCCTGTTGTCGCACAACTCGACGGAATGTATCACGAGCCTGCCCGCTCGCAATCATTTCTTGCGCTAATTTTCGCCCTGCGGTCACCTGGGGGACGCGGTTGCCCAAGAACAGCATCCACGCCGAAAGCTCCAGACACAATTCGCGCAAATCCCCCGGACCTTTGCCGTTCATCACGTCAAGACACTCTTGCACTTCAAGCGCATTGCCAATCGTTCTGCCGAGCGGCTGATCCATGTCCGTGATCAGAGCGATGACGTGCTTCCCCATTTGCTTGCCGGTGTCGACGAGCAGTTCGGCGAGCGCAATTGCGTCCGATTCCTTCTTCATAAAAGCGCCGTCGCCCGTCTTCACGTCGAGCACGAGTGCGTCGATTCCTTCGGCGAGTTTCTTGCTCATAATCGAGGCACAAATGAGCGCGGGACTTTCCACTGTTCCGGTGACGTCGCGGAGGGCGTATAGCTTCTTGTCCGCGGGCGCAATTTCTGGAGTTTGCCCACCGAGCGCGCAGCGGCAGGCGGTGAGGGCCGCGCGAAATTCTTTCAAGGAGAGGTCAACGCGAAATCCAGGGATGGATTCGAGCTTGTCGAGCGTTCCGCCCGTGTGTCCGAGGCCGCGGCCGCTGATCATGGGGACGTAGAGTCCGGCTGCGGCGACTATGGGTGCGATGACGAGAGATGTTTTATCGCCGACACCGCCTGTCGAGTGTTTATCGACTTTCGCGGCAGGAAGCGCGGAGAAATCCATCACGCCGCCTGAGTGCAACATCGCTCCGGTGAGCGAGGCCGTTTCCGCGCGCGTCATCCCGCGGCACACCACGGCCATCAGCCATGCTGCGAGTTGATAATCGGGCACAGTGCCGCGCGCCGCGCCTTCGACAAGGAAGGCGATTTCCTCACGGGTTAATTCCCCGCGGTCTCGTTTTTTTCGGATCAGATCAACGACACGTAAGACTGGAAGCATGAGGCCGGGCAGATTGCCACTCAGCAGCATACGAGGAACGGGAATCTTCGTGCAAGCGGTCTTGCAGGGGTTCGAGAACAAAATGAGGAATTTCAGAAGGGCAGCCGTAGCGCACAGGCAATACGACCGTGCCGATGCCACGGCTGACGTAAATCTGCGTTGAACCGAGAGAATCGTGGCCGATTTTGAAGCGCATCCGTCTTTCGGAACGCCCGTAGACGCAACCGATCAGCGGCAACTTCACTTGACCGCCGTGAGTATGGCCGGATAAAACCAAATTGATTCCCCTATCCGCGGCTTCGTCGATGATCGCGGGATTATGCGAGAGCAACACGGTGGGGGCACCGTCCGGAACACCGCGCATCGCGCGGCGCAAGTCGGCGCGATAGAGCAAGTCGTCCACGCCCGCCAGATAAATTTTCTGGCCATTTCGACGCAGTCTGACGTGCCGGTTGCGCAGCACGCGGACTCCATGGTGATCGAGGGCCTTGGCAATTTCGTCCGCGCCAACGCGAAAATCATGGTTCCCCAATACCGCAAATACTCCCGAGCGTGCGCGCAGGCCGCCGAGCATTTGCGCTACCGGCTCAATGTAGTTGCGCGACCTGGTTACAAAGTCTCCAGTCACGGCGATCAGATCGGGCTCCAGTTCGTTGGTAAGCTCGACGACCGCGGCGAGAGCCTCGGCCGGGAAATACAAACCGTGGTGAAGGTCGGTCAGGTGAACAATGCGGAAGCCGCGGAATGCCTCGGGAAGGCCTTCGAGACCTATCTGGTGCTCGTTGACTTCAATTCCCGCGCGCAGATGCAACCGCCGGAGCTGGCGCATCCCGTGCGACTGCCCCAGCGAATACTCTTCTACGCCGCCATTGCGCCAGCGACCTTTCAGCCGATGCAACGGCTCCGCCAGAGTCGGACGCCGTCTTGGTTGGATTAATGTGTGAACGTAGGACATTCGAAGTTTTTGGTGCAACCTCAGGCTAACATCCGGCATTCGCGGGAGTAAAGCGACAAATCCCCCGGCGTGCACGGCAAATTACCTGTACTTGAGGCCAATGGCAATTTGAATCGGCGGGAATCCTGAAGGAAGAAATGGCCCTCATATAGTTTGGTTCATAAAGCTTAGCCAGGGTTGCCTGCGAAGCTCCCGGGTTCGTGAGCGGCCACAAGTGCTGTAATCGCTTGCATTTCCGCGTGAATCAGGCTGTTGGAGGCGAGCAATTCCCTATCGCCCGGATGATAGGTTCCCCCCGCAAAGCCAGTGGCAGTGCCGCCCGCTTCCCGGACCAGCAGTATCCCCGCCGCGGTGTCCCATGGCTTCAGCCCGAATTCCCAGAATCCCTCAAATTGCCCACACGCGACGGAGCACAAATCGAGAGCGGCTGAGCCGGCGCGGCGCACGCCATGCGAGCGCAGGGTGAATTCCCAATAGTAGCGAATGTTCGGATTCTGGACGCGCTTGTGGCTGGGAAAGCCCGTCGCTAAGAGACTTTTCGAGAGTTTTTCGACGTTCGAGACGTGAATTCGCGTATCACCGCGATAGGCGCCTTCGTTGCGCATCGCTCTGAACATCTCCCGCGTCACTGGATTGTAAATCGCGCCGATGAGCGGTTCGCCATCTTCCAGGAGAGCGAGGGAGACGGCGAACACCGGATAGCCATGAGCGAAATTCGTCGTTCCGTCCAGCGGATCAACGTACCACTTATATTTCGCTGAAGCGTCCGCGCCCGATGCGCCGGTTTCTTCAGCGACAATTGCGTGCCCTGGAAAATGGTGACGCAGGCGCGCCAGAATCACGGCCTCGGCTTTTTTGTCCGTTTCGGTCACCAGGTCCACTTCGCCCTTGTACGAAATATTCTTTGGGCGATCTGCGGCTTCGGCAATAATTGCACCGGCTTCTTCGGCAGCCTCGACGGCCACTTCCAGGAAATGAACGGGATTATCAGCCTGCTGGGTCATTCTTCTTCGCCTGAAGCAAAATATCCTTTCCGGTAATGCAGAGTATAGTTGCCGCCCGGAACTGTCAGCTCGATCCGGCAATACGTTCCCGGCACGGCTTTGGGCGTGGGGTAGTAACTCAGCAAATACTGCGTGCGGAGCTCGCGGCTGATCTTCTCGAACATGTCGTTGAGCTGCGACAATTCGTCGGGATAATACATCGCGCCGCCCGTCGAATCGATGATTGTCTCAAGCGCGTGTTCTCCGGCCGTGTTGCGTCCGCTCTCCGTTTTCACGGGACGAATCAGAATCGTATAGAGCAATGCTTCGGACTGAATTGCCGCCCGCCGTGCCAACTCGAATGTTGATCGGCTCGTCGTCTCACCCGCGTCGGTAACCAGCACAATCACGCGGCGGCGATCCTCCGGCAATTTGCTGAGTTGCTGCGAGCCAAGCACAATCGCATCGTAGAGTGATGTGCCGGCTCCCGGCGAGATGGTCAGCGCCGCCGCTTCGAGCTTCCGAATATCGGAAGAAAAACTCGAGAGCTCATACACGTCGTCGGAAAACTCAAAAACGGAAAGCAAATCGCCAGGCCTTACCACGAGGCGGATGAAGCGCGCGGTGGCTTCGTTTTCAAATCTTGTGTCTTTCGTCGTGCTCAGGCTCGAATCCACCATCAAGGCAAGTTCGAGCGGGCGGTTTGTCTGCGTCTCGAAGCGGTCGATTTTCTGCTCCACGCCATTTTCGTACAACTTGAACGCCGATTCCGGGAGATCGGCCACGGGCTTGCCGCTCGCATCGAGCACGCTGGCGGGCACAGTCACGACATCGGTCTCAACGCGAATGCGATTTTGCCGACGCGCGCCGGTCTGCGCGCTCCCCACGGAGGCACACAAAAGAAAAGCGACCGCGAGGGCCGCGCAGAATGTCGCGGGTCGAATCATCTAGGGTGTAGATGAGCTTCCGGGCAAAAAGGCTTCCGCGGACGGTTTTTCGCCATCGGCCCAAACGGCACCGTCGGCGAAATATTCCCTCTTCCAGATCGGCACAGTGCGTTTCAACGTGTCGATTCCGTAGCGGCATGCGTCGAACGCCGCGCCCCTGTGCGCCGCGCTGACGCCGATGACCACGCTGGTCTCGCCAATCTCGACTCTTCCGAGGCGGTGCACCATCGCTAGACGGTCAATCGCGAACTGCTCGCGCATCTTCGCGCCGATCTGCTGCATTTTGACCAGCGCCATCAGTTCATATGCCTCGTATTCGAGATACAAGGTTTGCTTTCCGCGCGAATGGTTGCGAACGATGCCTTCGAATACAATCGCAGCGCCATCTTGCGGGGCTTTCAAGCCGGCGAGAATTTCCTCGGTGAGAATGCGCTCGCGTACAATTTTGTAAATGTCCTCGACAACGCCCGTCTTCTGACCGCCGCTCACTGGCGGCAGAAACGCTACTTCGTCGCCGCCACGAATACGCGCGTCCCACGGCGCGTATTCGTGATTGATCGCCGCGGCGACCGAATCGCGAAACTCGGCGAGCCGGGGAAATTCCGCCGCGTAATTTGCAAAGACGTCTTCCAAGCGCGCGCCTTCGGGAGCCACGCAGCCGTCTTCAGCCTTTCCTACGATTTCTTTCAATTGCCCAAAAAAAAGCACGCGCACCAGCATCCCCGCATTCTATCGTGCCTAAGTCTCAGTGGCCATCATTCCAACGATACTCGTGTGCAAAACTGCGCAGCGCAGCGCTTCTTGACGCGCGTACGATGACGCCGTAACGTAATGCCACCCAGGGGCCGTTAGGATTCACGCGCGACTGTGGGTAGGCAGGGTTCTGCTGTGGAGCGGGGAATGAAAATTCTTATCTCGGGCTCGTCGGGGATGGTGGGCAGCGCGTTGGTAAATTCGCTTCGCGCCGACGGCCATTCCATCGCGCGGCTCGTTCGCTCCGGCTCGCCTTCGCAGTCGGGTCCCGCTGCTGAAAACATCCGCTGGGAGCCGCCGACAGGCTCGATCGACTTTGCAGGGATGGAAGGCGCCGACGCGCTCGTACATTTGGCCGGCGCGTCAATCGCCGATGGCCGGTGGACGCCCGCGCGCAAACAGATTCTGCGTCGCAGCCGTGTGGACGCGACTCGCCATCTTGTCGCGGGCCTTGCGCAAGTAAGACAAAAGCCGCGCGTGCTCGTCGCGGCTTCGGCCATTGGCTACTACGGCGACCGCTGCGACGAAACGCTTACCGAATCCGCCGCGCCCGGCAATGATTTTCTTGCGCAGATCTGCCGCGACTGGGAAGCGGAAACCGCGCAGGCCGAGCGCCTGGGCATTCGTACGGCGATGCTGCGTTTTGGAATCATTCTTGCGGCGAATGGTGGCGCGCTTAAGCGCATCCTCGTTCCATTTCGCTTGGGCGTCGGCGGAAGGCTGGGCAACGGGCGTCAGTGGATGAGCTGGATTACGCTCGACGAAGTGGTCTCCGTGATTCGGTATGCAATCGAAAACGATTCCCTTCGCGGGGCGGTGAATACGGTTGCGCCGAATCCAGTCACCAATGCTGAATTCACGAGCGTGCTCGCAAGCGTGCTCCATCGGCCCGCGCTTTTCCCCGCGCCTCGCGTGGCTCTCCGTCTGGCGATGGGCGAAATGGCGGATGCACTGCTTTTCTCAAGCCAGCGGGTTGCGCCGCAAAAATTGCAGTCGCAGCTCTACGCGTTTCGCCATCCGGA
>JBAUEX010000139.1:0-1764 GCA_049678845.1 Candidatus Acidiferrales bacterium | reverse complement strand
TGGATCTCTCGGGGCAGAGTTTCATCCAAGTAGCGGCGATTAAATAATCCGGTGACCGCATCACGAATGGATTGCGCCCGCAGGCTTTCGCGCAACTTCAGATTCGCCAGCGCCAGGGCAATATGTCCAGCGACCGTTTCAGTTAGCTGTTGCCGCTCCGCCAGAATCCGTTCCTGTGTTTCCTTTGGCTGGCCGAGTTCATAGGGACTTCCCTGCACGCTCAGAACGCCCAGAGTTTCACCGGAGGCAACCAACGGCGCACAGATCGAACTGGCCGGAGCGACACGCGACAGGTGAGGGCACAACAGTGGAGTGGTCGGATCAGCAACGCGATGCACGTGGCCCCGCCGCAGCGCCCAGCATTCTTCGGGCTCGAACACAGCCTCAGCCAAACGCGATTCGCCCCACTTTATGCTCGCTTCGAGCAAGTTGACGGAACTGTTTCGCTCAAACAGCGCCCCGGAACCGGCCGGAAACAACTTTGCAAGCGATTGTTCCAGAACCGGGTGCGCTTCCTCGGCGGTGAGGCAAGTTTGCAGCAGAGTACTCAACTGTTGCACGAGATTCATTTCTCGGGTGCGCTGTTCCAGGCTGCGGACGATTCGTGCGAGCTCATTGTTGGCACGTCGCAGTTCCGCCGCCTCTCCAGTGACGCCGAGGGTTTCCCGAGCAATGGCGGAAATGCCGGCGATCCCGCCTTCCGGGCTGCGAATCGGCGAGATGGACATGAGCACCGAAACTTCCTTTCCATCTTTTCGCAAGCAAATCGTTTCGCCGGGCGACGTTCGCCGATCGGCCGCCACGTGTTCGATCAAATGCACCAAGTCGCTTCCATGAACCGATGGGAGAACCAGCGACAGGGGGCAGCCGACAGCTTCTTCTTCCGTATAACCGTAAATGCGCGCCGCACCGCGATTCCAGCTGACGATCACTCCGTCGAGCGTTGCACCGATGATCGCATCTCCGCACGACTCGACGAGCTGCGCGAGCCAGACATCCCGATCACCCGAATCGGACTGGCCACGCACATCGGCCTCGTCGCTGTCCGCGAGTTCTGGGGTGTCAGATTTTGGTTTGAACCTCATCGGGGATTCACCCCTTGCGCGCAAGGCAAACGGGCGCGCGTTGCAGGAAGGCAACTCGTGTTGCATGTCTTGTTGGGACTGTTCCACTATTTTCTCGACTTTCTTCATCCGAATGCTTGCGCATCGCCAAATCTTCGTCTGGAAGAACGAAGGCCGGCTTGTTCCCCAATAAGCGTGCGCCCGGCACAAATTTTATACCCCTCCTGTGAAAGCCTTCGACCTTCGCCCTCGGATCTGGGTCAAAATCTCTGAAATCGGAGCACCCTTGCTCAAGAACGCATCGGCTCCATAGCGCATTGCTGCGTCGCGCACCGCCGATTCATCCACTACGGAAAGCAAGATCACCCGGGTATCCGGCAGTTCCAGCTTTATTCTTCTTGCCCCTTCCAAACCACCCATGCCCGACAAGGCGACATCGACCAACGCTACATCGGGCTTGAGTTGCCGCACCAGGGTCAGCAACTCGGGACCGCTTGTCGCTTCTCCGACTACTTCAAGGTCCTGTTCAGCCTCCGAAACGCGCCGGATGAATTTGCGGAATTCGCGGCTTTCGTCGGCGATTAGTATTTTCAGCATATATACACTTCTTCGTTCTAGGCCTGTCGTTGAAATTAAGGATAATCGCTTCCGGCACCAGCTGTTCCGACTGCCGTCACGACAATCTTCAGCTGCCCCAGAT
>JBAUEX010000138.1:0-16779 GCA_049678845.1 Candidatus Acidiferrales bacterium | reverse complement strand
CGATCAGCTCGGAATCCCGATTACCTTCACCGGAATCCCCACTTCGACGCCCAACATCTGAAACCACAAACAGCTTGAGTGTTTCTGATCGAGTCCGCTCCATCCTGAGGATCTTCTCTGGCGGTGGCCGTCGGGTTCTCGAGACACTCTGGTTCGAGAGAGAGTCTCAGCTAAAATCGCAGGCGCCTTTGTTGCCTCGGGCAGGCAGTCTCACAGGGGACCCTAGGCCCTCTCGGATAACCAGAAAAAGCTATGGGCCACGAGTCCCAGATAGAACTATGGTCGCCATTTGAGCGCCGTTCTGCTTTGCTGGTTTCGGAACAGACAGGCTTCGTTGCCAACAGCGATGAAAATCGCCAGCAGAGGAAACCCAAACCAACCGAGCAGACGGTGTGGTCGGTCAAAACAGATCTTGCTCATTCCCGGGGGCTGCGAAGCAAGTAAAATTCCGGCCAGAGAGGATTTCTTTTCCTTGACTTCTTCCTTTATAGAACGATCTTAGAACTTTTTTGGGAGGGTTTGTGTCAAGTCTGCCACAGATTGAGTTCTCCGCTGGATTTAGCCTGTAGCCTGTTCGTCATTTCCCACGAACGCGGGCCAACGCGCCGCGAGTTGAGACTCCTGAGGGTAAGACGGAGCGCAGCTGCACGTTGAAGGCCGAGGCGTGTCAACGCTGACTCTCGTTCAATTGCAGCTAGGCGGCTATCCGGCTCGGGCCTTGCTCTTGCAGTTCTTTCCGCCGCGCTAGTCCCATGATCAGTCCCAGTGCGGATATGCCAACCAGAAGCAAAGCCAGCGAGCTTGACTCAGGAGTAGCACCGACAGGGCTGACGGGGCCAAGCGTGGTCCCAGTAAACAACCCCTGTTGGGTCTGTATGGAATAGTCGATGGTCCCCAGTGTGAGAACCGACGAATCCACCACTAACGTGCCAAACGTGTACGGTGGACCCGTGAAATAGGCATCATCATTGCCGTCTGTGAAAACCGCGGTTGTGGCCGTGGAACTTGCCCCCAAATATCCCGACGCGAAGCCTAAATACAGGTACGACCCTGACAACACCGACGCACCGGTCACCCCGCTCATATTGGAAAGAGTGAACCCATCGCCGGGGAAAAACGATATTGACGTCGTGCCAATGACCAAACTGTAGTCGTACACCCCGCCGCTATGGCTCGTGAGCACCAGTGATGCCGATGGTGCCGCAGTGCACCACGCTGAAGACGCTGACACTAACAACAGCAACGCGGCGCCCAGACCAGCCTTGCAAAAAGCTCTCATATGCGTGCCCCCTTCGCATTTGAAAACACGAGCCCGCTTACATTCAGCAATTGTTCTTCCAATTGACTCGCTACTGCATCCAAGGTACTTAACCCACTTTGAATTGCGGACTACCGCAACAATTTACATATTAAGAACGCCAGCCTTCACTCCTAACGTGTTCGTCTTCAGCAGAGAGAGCATTTCTTAGCTACGGTTCCGGGCTGTTCACCCCCCCCAGGTTGATTGTCATCGAGCGGCTGCGATTGTACCGGAACCGCTCTTCGAGCGTCACATCCCTCTCTCCGAATTCCGGCCTCAGCGGAGCCACGGTCACGATAAGTGGGGAGTACTACGAGAAATGTAGAAAGGCAGAGCTTCGGGCATTCGAAGTGTTTTTTGACGATGGGGCTTGGCTCCGGCAGACGTTCGGCCCTACGGGTCTCGGTCGGCACCGCGAGTGCGAGCGATCTTAGCCGAGGCGAAGGGCGAATAGTTTATGCGGACCGAGCGTGGAATACGAGTTCGAAACGAGCGGAAGGGTATAGAACGAAATCATTGAAAACCCGCAAGAGACTGGCGCGCCCGGAGGGACTCGAACCCCCGACCCTCTGCTTCGAAGGCAGATGCTCTATCCAGCTGAGCTACGGGCGCGCGGTGCAATTTATTTTACCATCGATCACTTACAGCCGCTTCTTCAAGCACTCTGTCTCCAACTTTCGGTGCAAGCGCCCGCCATTTGGGAAGTGCTTCGCAGAGGCAGGTTGTCCAATCTGCGTTCCGTACAGAAAGGAGTGCGTTCCATGGACTTCTTTGCTGAGAAATCTGAGCTGGTGAAGGAGTTGAATTTCGTTCGCAACGCGGTGGAGAAGCGAAGCCTGATTCCCGTACCTTCTCATTTTCTCTAAGGCAGAAAGTCTCTCCGCGTGGAGCCGACGATGGCCCTGACCGTAGGGTCAGGCTGGGTTGCCGTCGTCCAGTTAATTGATAACCATCCATGAGGGCCGACGCCTCGCCAGATGAAATTGGTGAGTTATATGATGAAAGACAGAGATCTCAGGGCGAATTAGGCCATGAACAAGAGACGCAAGGATTTGACCGCGGCTGCAGTCCTAGCGGCGGTCTACTTCACCGCAGCCAAGCTGGGTTTGAGGTTTGCCTTTGTCGACCCCAGCGCCACGGCCGTGTGGGCGCCCACCGGAATTGCCCTCGCGGGTTTCCTGATTTTCGGCTTTCGTGTGTGGCCGGGAGTTTTCTTAGGCGCGTTCTTGGCGAACTTGACTACCGCAGGGACATTACTCACGTCAATCGGCATCGCGACGGGAAACACCCTGGAAGGCGTCGTCGGCTGCTACCTGGTCATGCGATTTGCTCATGGCCAGCGCGCCTTCGAAAGGGCTCAGGATATTTTCAAGTTTGCTTTCCTTGCGGGAACGGTGAGCACAACCATAAGCGCCACGATTGGTGTCACGACCCTCTCTCTGGGCGGGTTCGCTCACTGGTCGATGTACGGGCCCATCTGGCGCACGTGGTGGTTAGGGGATGGGGTGGGAGCGGTAGTTGTGGCTCCTCTTGTTCTCCTTTGGAAAGAAAACCCTCACTTGAATTGGACCCGTGAGCAGATCATCGAGCTCGTTCTCTTGTTTCTGGGTCTCTCTCTTACGGCTTGGATCGTATTCGGAGGACGTTTTCACCCTGAGGTCAAGAGCTATCCTCTGGAGTACATCTGCGTTCCATTCTTAATCTGGGCGGCGTTCCGTTTCGGCCGCCGCCAGGCAGCGACGGCGACTTGCGTTTTAGCGGGAATTGCGACCTGGGGCACATTGCACGGGTATGGTCCATTTTCAGGAGAGGCTCCAAACACAGCTCTACTGCTGGCCCAAGTGTTCATGGGCATTGTGTCCATAACAGGTTTGGCTCTGGCCGCCGAAGTTTCCGAACGCAAACGCGCGGAGGAGCGCGTGCGGCAGTTGGCCGTTACCGACCCGCTCACCGGGCTTGCGAACTACCGACGACTTCTTGAGGCGCTCGATTCGGAAATCAAGAGGCACGGGCGCTCCGGACGGCCGCTTGCCGTCTTGCTCCTCGACTTGGACCAACTGAAGAAAGTGAACGACACACACGGCCACTTGGCGGGCGGCCGGGCATTGTGCAGATTAGCCGAAGTTCTGCAAGCCCATTGCCGGGAGGTCGACATACCGGCGCGATACGGGGGCGACGAGTTTGCCGTGGTGCTTCCTGAGACAGATTTCCTGCAGGCCTCACAGATCGCGACGAGAATCCGCGAACGCCTCGCCTCCGATGGAGAAAGTCCGCCCATCTCTGTGAGCGTCGGCAGTGCCGTATTCCCCGAAGACGGCGAGACAATTGAAAAGCTCCTGTCGGCGGCAGATCGCGCACTCTATGGCATGAAGCGCTCTGCAGCCGGTCCGTCCGCGCTGCGAGAGCAGCATCCTGAGCGGACTTCAAGCAAGTAGTCTGCAATCGCTTCGACTAGCGTTCATCGGTTCGAGTAACCCACAAACAGGAGATATGACGTCCCCCCTCCTTGGCGACTGAAAGCTCCAAACTACGCCGCTTTCGGAGATCGATCTCGATCCGGGGCGGTCGATGATCTGTTCTCGACTAGACGTGCGAAATTACTTCAGCATCGCGTACTCGGACTTGGCAGCGATCAGGACCGAAATGTTGGGGTCGGCGTCCTTCCACAGTCGGAAAAAATCCCGATAGGCGGCCCGGGATCGGTCGATGTCGCCCTGCACTGCGTAGGCGCGGCCGAGCTGAAGGCGTGCCAGGGCACCCAGTGGGCAATTCACGGCGATCCCGCGGTAGTCTACGAACTTTTGGAACTCCGATGCTGCTTCCTTGCCCTGGTGCAGCAAAAGGTACGCTTCGCCACGAATGTACACGGGATATAGCGACCCTCCGACCTCGAACTGCGGAAGCGGCATACCTCGTTCGTACTGTGCTGCGGTCTGGAGATCTTCGAGAGCTTTTGCCGGATTCTTGTGTCTCAGTTCGATTGAGGCGTGAATGGCGGGCAACCAATAGCGGTTTATAGCCGTATTGAGGGGAAAACGCTCCGCCAGATCGTGTGCCATGCGCTCGGCCCGGCTGACATCTCCGATGCGCGATAACGCCAGAGCGGCGAGAACGCTTACATCCCGGGTGGGGGCTTCGGCGAGCGCGGAGGTGATTTCCTGACGCGCGCGCGATAGGTTGTGAAACTCAGCTTCGCGCAGGGCGGAGTCCATCTGCCATGCTGCTGCGGTCTCTCTTGAGTCACTGGCGCGAGCCGAGTCGATGGCACGTTGTGAGAGTCTACGGGCGCTTGCCAGAAGCCCATAGAATGCCGCGGTGTCGGACTGGAACGAAAGAAGCACGTCTTCACCCGGTTTGCCGGCAGCCGCAGCGACTTGCTCTTGCATTCCTGCAGTATCGTTCGCAAGGAAGGCCACTCCATAGCGATTTCCATGCAGGAACGGGTTGTTAACCTTGTGCGCTACGGCCTGCCGATAGGTGAAGTCCGCTTGGTCGAGCTGATTCACCGCAGGATACAGACTCACCAGGTTGGTATAAGCCGCTGCGCTGCCCGGATTCAAGCGGAGGTCCTCAAGGCTCGCGGTAATGGCCTTTCCGTATTGTCCTAAATAGGTGTAACCAACGCCCAAATTACCGAGAGGTTCGCTGTTGCGTGGATAGGTCTGGGCCCACAGTTCGTAAACCTGGATGGCCTTCTCGAGCTCACCGGTGGCGAGCAGGTAATAGGAACCCGAGATGCGGAATTTTTCTCTCTCGCTCACCCTATCGCGCAAGTCAAAAGACTTCTGCAGATTCTCAGTGGCCAGACCAGGTTCCCGGAGATTGGAGTACGAAATTCCCAAGGCTTCGTAGGCAGCCGCGAATTTAGAGTCAAGTTCGATGGCGTGATTGAAGAAGGGAATCGCCGCCGCGCTGCCTTTCTCCTGAAGAGTTTTAACTCCCACGGAGAGCGCCTTCAAGGCTTCGAGAGAAGGCGTGGTGGCTTGATCGAGGGGAACATCGAACTTCTCGACCGTACTGAGTGATTCGCCGAGCTTCTCCCGAAGCTTGATCGCCGCTCGGTCCAGGGCTTTCAGGATGTGTTCCTTGTTTTCCGCGGTCACTTGTTCCTGTGCGAGGAAATCGCCAGTCTTGCAATTGGTGGCATCGAGACCGATCACAAACTGACTGCCCAAGCTAGAAATCGAACCTGAAATATAAGCCTTACCCCCTGCGCGCTGGCAGAGATCACTCGCCACGTCCGGTGTCAGTCTGGTATCTAACGGCTTGGCCATCAATCTGAGGGTGGCGCGAGTTCTTGCATACGAGAGGATATTAAGGAATGGGGACTGCGCTAACTGTACGGAAATCGCTTGCTTCAAGGTGTCGTCGAAGACGGAATCACCAGTTGTATTGGTAAAGTCGGCCAACACAAGCGTGTCTTCCTCGGACAGCGTCGGCTTGGGGTGGAAATATAAGTACATGCCTACGGCAAGCGCCACGACCGCTATGGCAGCAGGGGCGACAATCCTCCAGCGCTTTCCAAAGCGTGATGAAGTCCTCGCCTCCGTCGTTGCAGGCAACCGCGCCGAATCTGAATCGCGCTTCAGCCGCTGCAAGTCAGTCCGGATGTCGGCTGCATTCTGGTAGCGCAGCTTGCGGTTTTTTTCCAGCGCCTTGTTGACGATTCCTCCTAGCTCCGGAGGTAACCCCGTGTTCAGCCTTGATGGAGGAATCGGCGCTCGATTCAAAATCGCGTCATGGATGACGGCAGCCGTGCTGCCCTGGAACGCCATCCGTCCCGTCGCCATCTCGTAAAGCACCGCACCGAAGGAGAACAGATCCGTGCGTGCATCCAACTCTTCTCCGCGTGCCTGTTCCGGTGACATATACGCGATGGTGCCCACTGCGCTGCCGGGGCTGGTCAGCAGTTCTCCCGATGTTGCTGTGGCCATCGCAGAAACGCCAAACCCTTCGGCGCCAGTAGTAAGCTTCGCCAGGCCAAAATCGAGAATCTTCGCTCGTCCTGGCTTCGTCACGAAAATGTTCGCAGGCTTAATGTCACGGTGAACGATGCCTTTTTCGTGGGCCGCCTCCAGGGCGCCCGCAATTTCCGCGCCCAGGTCCAGCACCTGTTCCACGGGAAGCGGCCTGCCTTCGATCATCTGCTTGAGTGTCTTCCCCTCCATCAGCTCCATCACGATGAACAGATGCCCGCCATCTTCGGCGATTTCGTAGATCGTGCAGATGTTCGGATGGTTCAGTGCGGAAGCAGCACGCGCTTCACGCCGAAAGCGTTCGAGCGCGTGCACGTCGTTCGCCGTTTCTTCAGGAAGGAACTTCAGCGCAACATGCCGACCGAGGCTCAGGTCTTCAGCTTCGCAGACCACGCCCATTCCACCGCCACCGAGTTTTCCCAACACGCGGTAATGCGAGATGGTCCGACCAATGAGTGAAGGCAAATCCGGCATTTGGCCCTCATCTTAGGATGCGCCACGAGGCAAGTCAACGAAGACAGATGTGTCCCAATACATGATTAATGCAGCAGTTGGCGAATGCCTTTGGATCCATACGCGCAAACCGGAAGTAATCCACTTCGATACGTAACGCGGTAACAAGGGAAGTGCAGCGATCGGTCCGGTGGCAACACACATCGAGTAGAATTTTGAACGATTTCAGAGCTTTATGGTCGCGGCGTTGAACGCCTTGACCGCAAGAATCTGAATAAACCGGCGGATGGGCAAAAACAACTCTTTTGCCTACCCGAAATCACCTCACCTGCGGCGCGCGTTTTCAGCACCTTGTGGCGGGCACGCCGGCAGAGTTTTTGCAGCGCCCTCCGGCTGGTTTCATTGGGTGGTCTCCTCCGACATCTTTGCCGCTTCGTTTTCTCCCTGCTGTGGGCTAACCAGCGTTACCGTACTGCGTCCCTTAAAGAAGCCGACGTCGAGGCCCAGGCGGACGTAATAAGTTCCCCCAGCTTTAGCGTCGAGATCGATGGCTGAGCCTTTCGCGGTCGAGTGGATGCGGTGCTTGCCGGCCGAAACCGTGAAGGCGAATTTCTTTCCGCGGCCAAGACTGCCGACGTTCGTGTCGTCGATAAAGATGCTGGGATGAATGGCCGCTCCGACGAGAGCTGAGGTGCGGTAAAAACAGATCGTGGCCTGCGGTGGTGCAGCGGCGGGTTTGGCTGCCGGTGCTACTGGATGTCGTGTAGGTGCCGATGCAACGACGACTGGCTTCACGACATGACAGGCCATTCCGTTGACGACGGTCTCATTGGACTCGATGAAATTGTTTTGTCCTGGCAGCAGACTCCTGCACTCCATCTTGGCTTGCACCACGGCTGGCTTTGCGTTGCTCTGGGCAGCGACAAACGCGGGGCACAACGCAATGAGGGCTGAGGTCAGAATCGCTCGCATGATTTCCTCCATGCTGCGATCGTAGGAAAGTGGGACGCTTAGGGCAACGGTACTGTTTCACAAGCAGCACTGGCGGCTCTTCAGCCGAGAGGAGGGTGCGCCAACGGAGGTGTTCCCCGAAGTCTGGTCGCTGACGACAGAATATTCCCCAATCACAAACGGTGCTTTGTGATTCGCGCTTGCCCCGCAGGCCCGCCGCTACTCCTCGTAACGCAGCGCCGTGAGCGGATCCACCTTGGTCGCCCGCCGCGCGGGAACGAATTATTCGTACCGCAGCGCGACCATGGGATCGACGCTCATCGCGCGCCGCGCCGGGAAATAACAAGCCAGAACCGCCACGAGCACCAACAGCAGGGCCACTCCTGCAAATGTCAGCGGGTCGGTTGCGCTCACATCGAACAGAAGACTGGCCATCAAGCGCGTCAAAATCAACGCTCCGATCAGCCCGGCGGCTATGCCGACCAACGCCAGGCCCATGCCCTGTTGAAATATCAGCGAAAGGATGCTCCTCCGCTGCGCCCCCAGAGCCATGCGGATGGCAATGTCGGGAGTTCCCTGGGTCACCAGGAACGACATCACGCCATACACTCCGACGGCCGCCAAGATCAGTGCGAAGCACGCGAAAGCGGCGAGCATGACCATGGCAAACCGCTGGCGCGCCACTGAATCATGAAACCTCTGTTGCATTGTCGCGATATCGTATACCGGCACGTCCGGATCGATGGCATGGACTTGCTCGACAATGGGGTTCGTCATGCTGGCCGGGTCGGTGGTCGTTCGCGCCACAAGATACATCGAGCCGACAGCCAGCTGCGAATGAGGAAAATACACGACCATGCGCGTGTCGGTATCGAGTCCATATTCCTTCACCACTCCCACCACACCGGCGATTGTCCTCCAGGGTTGATGTTCACCTTGACGCACACGCTTGCCCACCGCATCGCCGTGCGGCCAGAATCGTACCGCCATTTTTTGGTCCACGAGCACGACGGGCTGTGATTTCTCCGCGTCACTGGTGGAGAAAAACCGGCCACTGATCAGCGGGATCTGCATCGAACGAAAATAATCTGGCGTGACCGCGCGTATGTCCACTTGCAACTCGGGTTGATTCAGCGGCGGGACATATCCTTCTACCGTCATTCCTCCCCATCCCACCGAAGGAGTCAACGGTAGCGCCGACACGGCTCCTTGTCCGGTGACTCCTGGCAAGTTCTTCACACGTTCCGCAAGATTCTGGTAGAACGCGATTCTTTGAGCGTCTTGCTTATATTTCGGGCCCTCGGCGGAAACCTGCATGGAGATCACGTGCTCGGGATTGAACCCCGGCGGCACGCTGATGAGCCGCGTGAAGCTGCGTATCAAGAGCCCCGCGCCGGCCAGCAGCGTAAGCGAAATCGCCAGCTCGGCAATCACCAGGGCTCCGCGGAGCTTGTCGCGTTTCACGTTCAATCCTCCGCCGCTGCGCGAGCTTCTGCCACCCGCCTTCAGCGCCGAATTCAGGTCCACGCGCGAGGCGCGGAATGCCGGCGCTAGGCCAAAGACGATTCCCGTGAGAATCGAAATCGCCAATGTGAATGCCAGCACCGGGAAATTCATCCCGATTTCGTCCAGCCGCGGAATGTTTCCCGGATGGATCGCCCGCACCAGATACAAGCTCCACGCCGAGAGGATCAGCCCGGCTGCGCCGCCCAGCAAGCCGAGCAGGACGCTTTCCGTCAGAAGCTGCAGTACCAGCCGGCTTCGTCCTGCCCCCAGAGCCGTACGTACTGCGATTTCCTTCTGCCGCCCCGTCGCGCGAGAGAGCAACAGGTTCGCCACATTGGCGCAGGCGATCAACAGCACCATCGCCACGGCTCCCAGTAAAATCAGAATCGAGCTGCGCGTGCCGCCGACGACCTGCTCCATCAGTGGCACCACGCTGATCGTGAACGTGCGGTCGCGGTGCTTTTCCACGCGCAGCCGCGTGGCAATGATGTCGATGTCCGCCTGCGCCTGCCCGATCGTCACGCCGGGCTTCAGCCGCGCCAGAATATTGAAATCTTCGGGGCCGTAGTTCAATTCCTGTTTTGCGTCCATCGGGAGGGGCAGAAAAATTTCAGGCTTATCAATGCCGCCGACAGTGGGAATCACCTCGTGGTTCAGCGTGAAATCCGGACGCAGCACGCCGACGACCGCGCGCGGCTTTCCATCGAGCGTGACGCTCCGCCCCAGAATATGCGGATCGCCTCCGAACGCCTGTTTCCACAGTCCGTACGTCAGCACGACGGAGTCAGGTTTCCCGGGCTTGTCTTCCTCCGGCAAAAATGTACGGCCCAGCAACGGTTTGGCGCCCAGCATAGGCAGTAGGCTCGAAGACGCTTCGATTCCGTCGACTTTCCTCGCCTGCGTGAGTCCGGTCAGCGTGTAGTTTGTGCCGAGCGCAATCGCCGTTTCCTCGAACACACGATTCTGGGTCTTGATGTCGTGGTATTGCCCGGGCGAAGGCCAATCCTGAGGTATCCCGATTCCTGGCGAGCGCAACCAGAGAATCGCGAGCCGGTCCGCGTGCGGATACGGGAGCGGTTTCAGGAGCAGCGCGCTCGTCACACTGAAGATCGCGGTGTTCGCGCCGATTCCGATTGCCAGCGAGAGCACGATCACCAGCGTCAGGCCCGGATTCTTCATCAACATCCGCACGCCGTAACGCAAGTCCTGAATCAGTGTTCCCATACTGCCTCCCGTCTCTCAAACCAGACGCAAAGTGAAGTGATCGTACCGCAGGAAGGATGCGTGATTCCAGCCCATGCGACAGTTGGGTCGGTAAATCGGGTGTGCTTGGATTACGTCCGGCTTTCCCGTCACTTGGAGAGACGGCCGGGAATGTCACCGGTACACCGGCGCTCTGAATTTTTTCAAAGAAACGCCGGAGTGTAGCCGGGTTTGGAGTGTAGGGAAGGTCAAACCTCGAATCTGAAGGTTCGCAAATCGTCCAGGTCGGGGAGCCAAATCTTTCTTTTTCAATCATTTGATTTTTTTTGAGCTTGCGAATTTTCGTCAATTAGCATTCGGTTGCAGGTCGAAGGGTGTTTGTTCTAGGGGAGTCGGCAGCTTTAATGACTTGTTAAAGGTCGCGCACCTGAAAGTGGTAAATCGCAATCACCAATGCGATGAGCATGTAAAAGCCCGCGTAGCCGATCATCGTAGGGCTCGGAATCGACACGTTCGCAAATGGCGAAAAAGGAAGGGAACCGGCGAGAGGCGTTTGCATCTCGAAGGCGGCGCGCCGCCAAATCGATTCGCTTGGCATCATCAGACTGGTGACAACTCCCACGATCACCAGGTGCGCGCTCTCCGTGAAGCCGCTCATTTGCTCCAGCCATCCGCCCATGAAGGCCAATCCGTGCAGCCCAATGACGATGACGCCATTCGTGAGCGTCGAGAACCACGTCCCGAAAAGAAAAGTCACCGACAGCGTTAGCAGACATTCCAAAAACACCAGCACGGCGCCATGAAGTGCATGCTCCGGCAGCACGCCGCCCATGATGTAAGCCACAGCAATCGTCCCGCCAAACGTCAGCGTGACAAACGCCGCAATCATTCCCGCAAATCCGATCCATTTGCCGGCAAAAATCTGCCACCGCGGCACCGGCTTGGTGGCAATCGCATGAATTGTACCGGAGCTGATTTCTCCGGAGATGGTGTCCACCGAAGTCAGGATGGTCATCACGACGGCCAGCAGATCCACCACATAAAGGCCTACCATGAGCATCGCGCTCAATATCTGATAGCGAATGAAAGGCGCGGTCGCGTGCGGCTGGAAATCTTCCATCTGGAAATGGAGAGCAGTGCCGAACAGCGCCAGAAAGCCCACGCCCGCGATTAGCGCAGTCCACAAAATCTTTTTTCGCGCTGCTTCGCGAAAGGTGATGCCAGCCATGATCCAGCAGCCCATTACAGTCCTCGATCCTCGCCCATGATGCGCATGAACAGATCCTCGAGCGAGGCCTTCTCCGCGGTGAACGAATAGATGTCCGCACCGGAAGCCACCAAATGCCGCAGCACGTCCGGAAGCACATCGCTCGAATGCGCGCTCAGCGTCAGAAATTCTCCTTCCACGGTCGCGATGGTGGTCCATGGCCGCAGGCCGGCGACCGCTTCGAGCGACAATTTGCGAGCGCGCGCCGACACATGCACCTCCTCGTCCTTGCCGATTTCGCGCAACTCCTTTGACGCCACCACCTCGCCGTCTTTCAGAAACGCCACATTGTCACAGGTGATTTCCACTTCGCTGAGCAGGTGCGAATTCAAAAACACCGTGGCACCGCGGTCTCGCTGCGCGCGAATCACATCGCGAACCAGTCGGCGGCCCATGGGATCGAGTCCGGACGTCGGCTCATCGAGAAAAATAATCTCTGGCTCGTGAACGATCGCCTGCGCCAAACCGATGCGCTGCATCATGCCTTTGGAAAAATCGTGGATGCGCTTGTTGCGATGCGGCGCGAGTCCCACGAGCTCGAGCATTTGCGGAATGCGCTCTTTCAGGCGCGCGGGCGACATTCCGCAAAGGCGTCCATGCAGTCTGAGAAGCTCGCCGGGAGTAAGCCAGTCATAAAATCGAAAATGTTCGGGTAAAAATCCAATTTTGCGCCGCGTTTCCACATCTCCTGCTCGATTGCCGAGGAGACGCGCCTCTCCGCTGGTCGGTTTCACCAGGCCCAGCAGCATTTTTATCGAAGTGCTTTTCCCGGCGCCGTTTGGCCCAAGGAATCCAAAAATCGAGCCCCGCGGCACGCTCAAAGAAAGATTGCGCACCGCAACCTTATTCCCATATTCCTTGCGCAGATTCTCAGTTTGTATGGCGAAGTTTTGCGAGGCTCCCAGGGCGCGCTCCTCGAATTAGTGCAGCGAATTGGCCAGCGAAACAGCGTCCCCGGAGTTTCCGTATCCTGTCAGCGAATAGACCGTGCCATTTTTCGCCCACAGCAGCGTATACGTCGGCCCGCGCCGCCCGGCCATATTGAGCAGCGTGCCCTGCACGCCTCTCACGTTCACCGTCTCGTAGGAACGCATGTACCGCGGAATCGGCGCCACCATCGTCGATTTCCAATTCACATTGTTCAGAAATTGCTGCGCTTGCGCCGACGTCATTCCCGCAAGCTCGAGGCCGATCTCCGCAAGCTGCTGCACATCGAGGCCGTTCGGCACATTCACCGTGGGACTCGGCCCTTCGCTGAGCAGCACGCAGTCGGTGTATTGCATCGTGTGTGGCGTCGGCGTCGCGACATCTGCTGTCGCGCTGGGGCGGCCGGGACAAGTTCCGTAGCGTGCTCGTACCTCCCGCGGAATCGTCACCTGAACATCAGCCCCATCCACGGATTGCGGCACGCTCAAATCGCGGCGTCCCGCCTCTTGTAGTATCGCTTGCAAGCGCGTGCGATCCACGGTCAGCGTGAACGCGTGAATCCCGGTCACCACTATCGTTGGCTTGTCCTTGCGATCTCCCAGCAATTCGGCGCGGAACCCCGCAAGCTGGCTCGCCGCCGCGGCGTCCGGCGCGCTCTGCGTTTTTTCGCTCTGCGTGACCGTTACTTTGTCGGAGATCATCTGGCTGACCATGTTCTGCAGCGTCGGATTGGCATCCGGGCCGACAAAGTTGGACAGGTTCACGCTCACCGCTTGAACTTTCTGCACGCGCAGCGAGCCGAAAAATCTGTGCGTCAGGCGTCGCGTTACAGGCAGGCTGACCCACGCAATAAGGATCACCGCAACCAACGCGATGAACCAGAAGGCGCCGCGTTTTCTTCGTGTGGTTCCGTTCGCCATGGTTCCCCCTTCGGATAAGCGATCCAACCTGTGAGACGCTCGAGCGAATCAAGTCGTTACACAACGAGAGCCCGGTCCTCACAATTGGCCGAGCGGCTATAGACGAAATAGGTGATGTCCGGGCGAGCTCAGGTGGCTGTGGCATTGGGGGCCAACGGGGGAACTACAAGCCTACGACGAATGAACAACCGGAATTCAACTGAAACCGCAGGCGGAGGGCGAGCGTCGAAGAAATCATCCGAGTTCAGGAGGACGCGTATGCACAAGGGGATTCTTAGCGTTGTCGCGGTCGGTGCCGCCGCGCTCTTTGGTTTTGCCGCGCAACAGAGGTCAGCGCCGCCGCCGCAAATGTCCGATAACGTCTCCGGCTATCACCTTTCCGCTTCCATTCCGTTGCCCGATGAAGGCTTCTGGGATTACCTCGGAATTGACGAAGCGAACCATCATCTATTTGTCTCCCACAGCGATGAGATTCTGGTGATCTCGACCGATACGAATCAGGTCGTCGGCAAGCTTGCGCCGACTCCGCGCAGCCATGGCGTCGTCATCTCCGAGAAGGACAATCACGGTTTCACCAGCAATTCCGGCAATAGCAGCCGGCAGCAGGGTGTAAGCAGTTTTACCGAGTTCGACCCGAAAACGCTGGCCATCATCAAGCAGATCATCTTGCCCATAGGCGGCTCCGACGGCATCGTCTACGATCCCGCCTCGGATCGCGTGTTTGGCCTAACCCACGGCAAGAAGGATGTCGCCGTAGACGCCGCGACAGGAGACGTGGCCGGTGTCGTCGATATCCCCGGCGCGGCCGAATCAGCGGCTGCAGACGGCCAAGGGCACCTCTACAACGTCATGGAAGACCTGAGCACCATTGTGGACATCGACACGCGCACGCTCAAAGTCGTCCATCAGTGGCCCTTAGCGCCGTGCGAAGGCCCTT
The DNA here is from genome assembly GCA_049678845.1 of Candidatus Acidiferrales bacterium. GTDB lineage: Bacteria > Acidobacteriota > Terriglobia > Acidiferrales > UBA7541 > DAHUXN01. Next base: position 2,339 of record JBAUEX010000138.1, on the reverse strand, counting down.
CGGGAGTTGCCATGGATACGAAGACGCGGCGCATCTTTATTGGTTGTCATGGCGGCGGTGAAAATAGTGGCGGGGTGATGGTGGTGTTCAATCCGGACGCCGGAAAGGTTGTCGCCACGCTGCCCATCGGCGGCAGCGGCAACGACGCGGTGCGTTTTGATCCGGGGCCTAAACTGGCGTTTGCGTCCGAGGGCGAAGGCGACATCACGATTGTGCACGAGGATTCGCCCGACAACTTCACCGTGCTGGGCAACGTCAAGACCGACATGGGCGCGCGCACGATGGAGTGCGACACGTCAACGCACACGCTCTATTCGGTGACGGCCAAATTCGGTCCGCCGCCTCCGCTGCCTCCGAATGCCACCGAGCGCGAGAGACGCTTCCGCCGCGGGCCGATGATCGCGGGAAGCTTCGCGCTGCTGGTGGTTCCGAATCACTAGCTGCGCGCCGCCTCGGTCAAATCCGTCGACGGTTACTCGGAATAGGGCGCCGGAACGTCCGATACGAGCGGGAATGGTTCGATAGTTCCGCTGATGATTCGGTAGGTTAGATAGCGGCCTTTGCGTCCATTCTGGAGTAGCCAGGCGATACCACGATCAAAAGCAATCGGGAACAGCTTAAGTGCAATCTCGTGATCGAGAGGCTTTGTCAGGGTTGCGATTGCCGTAATCTGAACTTGCATCGCTGTGAAGAAAAATACTTGAGAGATTGTCATCGGGTACTGGATGTCGGATTCCTTTTTAGCGCGTGAGAATATTCTCTCAAATCGGGGCAGGATCTTCTCCATGACCTTGGCGACAACAGCTTCGATCACTCCCTTAATCATGGGGTCTTGAAGAAATATTGCGATAGCGACCAGCTCTTCACGTTTGATTTCCAGAGCGGTGACTTCCTTCGTTGCGGAATCTGGAAAAACCGGTTGGTTTTCGGTGAGCGCTGTGCTTTGACTGGAGTCAAGGCCGACAAGTCCCAGGGCGGCCATATCTTGTTCGATTCCTTCCATGCTTTCGAGGTAAAGGCCCATGAGGGCATATCTGCCATGTGAGAGAAGCGCATAACCGCTTCTCGCGCCTCTCCGTTCTTCCTGGTTGGTTGTCATCGGCTTATTTCATCACAAATAGCAGGTGTTTTCTTCAAACAAATGGTGACGAGCACCCACGTGCGAGCCTCGCCTTCGTGCCGAACGGCAAGGTGGTAGGTTCACTGTGCGCGTGCGAATCTCCTTTCTCTTCGTGCCGAACGCAAGCGCGAATACCCGGAACTTGAGGATGAGGACTTTCGGCAAGCCCTGGCGTTTGCCCGCTGCTTTGGTTGACGACAAAGTCTTGCCCCTGCCACTTGACGAAGGGCCGTCCGCGTGGTATTACATACGAAAAAATGTAATGGAGGCGGAATGGAATCCGCAATCACCGTGAAGGGCCAAGCGACGATCCCTAAGGCGATTCGCGAGCATCTTCACTTGAAACCAGGGGATCGGGTCAAGTTCTTCGTACATCCGGATGGCACCGTGGTTCTCTTGCCGAAACTTCCTGTTTCGGCTTTACGAGGCATTATCAAGTCCCGGCGACGGCGGCCTGTGACCACCGCGGAGATGAGCGAAGCGGTTGCTGAAGGTGCCGCCGGTGCCGCGCCGCGTGCCCCACGCCGATGATCGGGCTCGATACCAACATCCTGGTCCGTTACTTGACGCAAGACGACCCCGTGCAATCCCTTAAAGCTACAGAGATAATCGAACAGCGCCTGACCGAGGAAGATCCCGGCTTCGTCAGCATTGTGGTTATGGTCGAGATCGTATGGGTGCTCGACCGTGCCTACGGCCTCGCGGCCCATGAGATCGCTGCGGCAATCGAGCGCATGCTTCAGGCCGAGGCGCTCGTTGTGGAGCATGAGCAGGAGGTCTTCCCAGCGATGATCGCGCTGAAGGAAGGTCAAGGCGCGTTCGCCGATGCCGTCATCGCAGCGCTCGGTGCTCGGGCGAAGTGTTCCTGCACGTTGACGTTTGACCAAAAGGCGCTGCGCCTTCCCGGCTTCAAGCTTGCTTGATTTGCGATCTAAGGCTTCCTTCCCGGGGGTTGGAAATTGAACCAGAGCGGAGAGGACCAGGCGGAGAGCCCCTGGCCAACATTCAGCGAGATTGGAAGACTCGGGTTGTTCGCCGCGGGCCTTTCCCGACCGGAGATTCGACATCGAGTTTTGGCAGGAACAGGGGGGATGAGGCAATCTTCCACGCTGCTTGGGAAATGGTGTTTATGATCGAGGAGCTCAAGCATGGCAGTCGCGCGCGTGATGATGAGGGGGGATAGTGAGGCAGAATCAGAAGAGGACGCGCCGCCCAGGGG
>JBAUEX010000137.1:0-25767 GCA_049678845.1 Candidatus Acidiferrales bacterium | reverse complement strand
GTCTTTCCGTATCACAACCGCGTCTCCCTGCAAGAGGCGTTCGAAGGGCCTGAGCCGGATGACGGGGAAACTGTCACGTCCGGTTCTGAGAGGGCCGGAGGCCAGCAATGGCCTCTGGCTACTCGGTCAAAGTCGACCATCGCGGCTGCGAGGGTCATCATGGACTGGCCAAAGCTCTGTGCTCTGTAGACTGCCTGGTACGCCCCGTCATTTCTGTCTTCGGTTTCCGTATAAGTGAGCAGGCCTTTCGCATCGAGCGAGTTGATGACAATGCCCGCGTGCAGGGCGTCACTCAGGATCGAGTCAACCTGATCCTCCAGCGTGCCAGCCAAAAAGCCCGAGGAAGCCACGACGAGGACACGCTCGCCGGGCCGGTCCGCCAAGAAATCCCAGGGAGGGCAGTTTCGCTCTAGCCTAACCCCTATCCCGTCAAGGAAGCGACGCAATATCGTAAAGGAAGCGGGTGGGCTTCCCAAGTCTGGTATAATGCCCGGCGGCTTTCTGGGGCCATCGTGTTCTGCCAAAAAAAGCAAGCTTCATCGAGCTCTCGAGGCTCGGTACAAGACGACTGGGTTGCGCGGCTTCCGCAACACAAGCTCCACTTCTATGAGAGCGTGGTGCGGGATTGGGAAAATGCCTATGCAATCCTTTCCGTAGTGCTAGATGAAGCCCTCGCGCACAGGTCGCAGGGAGAACTCGTCAGGGCGCGGGAAGGCGCTCAGGTAGCAGCCGATGTAGTGAACCGTCTAGGAGAGCCGCTGCTGGCTGCTTATCGGACACTCGAAGCGCGGGGTCGTCGATTGGCTGCCATTCCGGTCGTTAGCCCTCTTAACCCGGAATTTTTCCGCGGAGAAGCCGCCCAACAGAATGCCACGCGGAATCAGTTGCTGCATCGAATTTTGTTCGGGAGCCGCTCGAGGTATCTGCACAAGTTACGGGCTCTCGAAATGACAGTCTGCGGCGTGGTTGATCATTTTCAAGAGACGGCCGAGGGACTTGCCGAGGGAGTACAGCTCCACCCGCAAGAATCCTGGTCGGCCCTCGATATGTTGCACTATGATTTGAACACGTGCCTGCGCGAATCGATTGTGATGCTAAAATCCTTCCTCCGAGTGCTACCGGATGCCGGCGTGGACGGACTCAGGGACGAGTTGACTGCTTCGGCCTCTGCGGTTCGCGGCCGCCCTCGCCCCCAGCTATCCCGGCTGACGCGAGTTTCCTCCTAGACGCGCAGGCAAATTCTGAAGACAATGGACGGGCAACCAATCGTGCTGCCTCTTCCGGGCAGCGCAATGGGGCGTCGGTAAATTTATTGCCATCCGATGCGTCCTGGGAACATCTAAGTACAACTTCTGGAACGGGCGTCGCATCGGAACAAAGGGTGCGCCGCGACGGGTATCGTGGCCCGAACGAGGCGAGACGAAAACGGAGAGATGCCGGAAGCGGAAGCGCTCCGGCTCGCGCAACAGGGCGACGCGGCTGCGTTCGAGCGAATTTACCAGCTGCATAATCGCCGGGTCTATTCATTATGCTTGCGGATGGTCGGCAATACGGCGGAAGCAGAAGACCTGACTCAGGAAGCATTCCTGCAACTGTTTCGCAAGATTGCCACATTTCGCGGAGAGTCGGCTTTTTCGACCTGGCTCCATCGCTTGGCCGTCAACGTAGTCCTGATGAGGTTGCGGAAGAAGACCGGCTCCGAGACTTCGCTGGAAGAAGTGACGGAACCGGACGAAGAAACTGGCGGACCGCGCAAAGACTTTGGCGGACCCGACCTGGGATTGAGCGGCTCCATCGACAGGGTAAATTTGCAAAGGGCCATCGATCAGTTGCCGGCGGGTTATAAGTCTGTGTTCGTGCTGCACGATGTTCAGGGTTACGAGCATAACGAGATTGCAGAGATCATGGGCTGTTCGATTGGAAACTCGAAATCGCAATTGCATAAGGCCCGTATGAGATTGCGCGATCTGCTGCACGAACGGGAAAGGGCCAGGGCCAGGGAAGAGCGCGAGGCTTTCAAGCGGGATTCCGAAGCCAAGGAATAGAGAACATGTCTGCCATGAATTGCGAGAAGTTCTGGGAATTCAGCGAGCAGTGGATGGACGGCGAACGCCGTCCGGACGCCGTGTCGCATGCGTCCGCATGTGTCCGCTGCAAGACGCTGGTCGAGGACCTCGAAAGCATCCATAAGGCCGGCGCTGCGCTTGCGATGACCGAAGAGGAACCTTCTGCGCGCGTCTGGCTCGCAATCCGAGCGCAGCTCGAGAGGGAAGGACGGATCCGGCCGCGTCGAACCGGGTGGCGGGAGAGATTTGCGATTTTTGAGGCGTTCCGACCTGCTCTCGCTGGAGCCTATCTTTCTCTTATCATCGCCGGATCCGTGGCGCTTGGCTGGCAAGCAAAGCCGAACCATCGCCTCCAAGATCAAGCCGAGTGGTTGAATCACGCGCAGGCGACAATGGCTTCCGTTGAGGCGGGGTTTACCGCCGCCAAGACGACGAACGTTGCTACAATCCAATCGGAAAATTCAGACGTGACAGCTACGCTGAATAAGAATTTAGCTATCGTTGACAACATGATTTCAATGTGTGAAAAAAGCGTGCGCGAAGATCCGCAAAACGAAATGACCCGGGATTACTTGTACACGGCCTATCAGCAGAAGGCGGACCTTCTAGCCACCATGGCCGATAGCGAGGGACGATGATCGCAATCTCTTTTTCCTCGAAGCCCATGTGGCGGGCGGCCAGTGGCTGTGCCGCCGTGTTGCTGCTGGGCGCGTTTTCTCCGCTCTACGCGCACCACCTCGAAAAGCAATTCACCGTTCAGTCCCATCCGCTAATCACGCTGCATAATCCGAGCGGCAAGGTGACGATCTCGTCGTGGGATAAGCCCGAAGTGATGGTCGTCGCCGACCACGGAAGCGAGAAAATTGAGGTGGACGCGGAGCAAAACGGAAATCGAATTGATGTGGTCACCCACCTGCTTTCAGAGAACGTCAGTCCCGAGGAACTCCGCGCGAATTACGTCATCACGGTCCCGGAAGATTCCGAACTGCAGATTCATAATGATTCGGGCGCCGTGGGCGTTTCAAAGATTCTTGGTGATATGAATGTCGAGACCATAGCTGCGGGCGTGGATGCCGAAGACATTGGGGGATATCTTGTCGTTCAGACCGTCGGAGGCGCTTTCGCGTGCATGCGATGCACCGGGCGGATCGAGGTACATTCGATCAGCGGCGACGTGCGGCTTGTAGATGATCACAGCTCGAGCATTTTCGCGCAAACTTCGACGGGTAACATCGTTCTCGACGGCGACTTCTTGCCAAACGGTATCTACCGCCTGAAGAACTACAGCGGCGCAATCAATGTGCAGTTTTCACCCGGCGATTCATTCGATGTGAGTGCGACATCGCTCTACGGCAAAGTGGACAACCAAGCGAAGCTGATTCCTCCCAACCATCCGAACCAACGGCCGCCCCGCTATTCGCGCAGTTTGTTCGGCAGTTTCAATCAAGGCCGAGCGAAGCTCGAACTATCGTCGTTCAATGGTACAATCAACATCCATAAGCGTGACTGACGCACCCAATCCTAACAACAGAAATTATTCACCCGGAGCATCTCAGGCTACTGCGCGCCTCAATCGCCGGTTGATCGCCTTGACTGGCTTTATGGGCTGCGGAAAATCCACCGTGGCGCGGCTGCTCGCGCGCCAGATCGGATGGGTTCACGCGGATCTCGATAAGCGCATCGTCGAACGCACAAATATGGCGATCTCCGTCATTTTTGCCCAGCTTGGCGAGCCTGCATTCCGCACGATCGAACACGAGGAATTAAAACGAATTCTGGGAGAAGCCGTAGAGGCGTCACGGCCAACCATCATTTCGCTGGGAGGTGGAACCATGGCCCAGGCACAAAACGTTGAAACGCTGCGCCAAGCGGGCTGCCCCACTGTATGGCTGGATTGCCAGGTTGACGAACTTCTCAGGCGCTGTTCGCACATTACGGATCGGCCGCTCTTCCGCGATGAAGCAAGTTTTCGACAGCTGTATGCGCAGCGCTTGCCGTTTTACGAATTGGCGGAGCATCGCGTGGAAAGTGCCATCGAGCCGCTCCGCGTGGTTCAGAACATCATTGCGCTCGGCATATTGGAAGGAGTTCCGACGTGAACCGAACCTTAGGACTGGCACAACGTTATGCTCTGATGCTGAGCGCGCTAATCCTGCTGGTGCCGGCGGCAAATGCTCAGACGCTCGCTTCCGATAAGGGCAAGTTCCGCGACATGGTCAACGGAAAGCAAGTCGGCTCCGAGCAATTTGAAATCGAACCGAGCGGCGGAGACTGGATGGCGCGAGGTACGTCAGTTGTGAAAGCCGCGCAGGGCCCGGAAACGCATATAACTTCGTCGTTGAAGCTGCGCAGCGACGGAACTCCGCTGCATTACGAATGGACTACGGTCACTGGTCCGAAAAACGCCACGGCATCGATCGATTTCGACAATGGCACGGCTACGGTACACCTACAGGTCAATGGCGGGAAACCGTTCACGCAGCAGTTTTTCTTCAAAACCCCTATCGTTGCGATTCTCGATGACAATCTCTATCACCAGTACGCGATCCTCGCGGATCTGTATGACGGGTCCAAAAGGGGACCACAAACTTTTCCCGTTTTTATTCCCCAGGAAATGACCCCCGGAACCATCACGGTCGAAGCCCTTGATCCGGAAGATCGAGGCGGAAAAAGCCTGCAGCGCTTGAAGGTGCACAGCCAGGATTTGGAAATCACTTTATATCTTGACGGAAAGCGCCTGGTCCGAATTGCAGTTCCCAGCGCGAACGCGGAAATTGTTCGCGAATAGAATTCTCTCCGCCAAATGAAAACAGGCCCAGGTCCAAATCCCGGGCCTGTTTTTAGTCTACCAAGACAATGAAATCTAGAGCGCCGCAGCCCGTGTTCGAATCGGATGCTCCGCCGGCGCTTCTAGAGTCACAGGTACCTTCATCTCGGAGCCCTGACGAATAATTGTAAGCGATACGCTCTTCTGTGCGCGCTGATCTCGCAGGTGTTCTCGCAGCTCATCAACCGTTTTCACGGCAGCACCATCGACGCGAGTAATCACGTCCCCTGCTTTCAATCCAGCCCTGGCGGCGGCACTGTTTGGGCTAACTTCTCGAATCAGAACTCCTGCTTCGCCCGGAACATGGAAGTATGTGCCGAGTTGCCCGCTGATCTCCTCCGCTTGAACGCCGAGCACTGGCGTCGTGTTGGGGAAGAGTTCCGGCACGCTGAACTTGAAATTGAAGTCGCGTGGCGGAAGCGCCTCTCGAAGGCGGGTATTCATGCTTCGCGCGCTGTTTCCCACCTGAACTGTTAATTTTTCATCTTGTCCATTGCGAGCGACTTCGACCGGCACCGATCGCCCGGGAGGCGTCTCGCGCACAAGGCGACGAAACTGCAAGGTTCCCTCAACGGGCTGGCCATCATATTCGACAATCACGTCATTTGTTTTCAGGCCAGCCTTGGCGGACGGTCCGTCCGGCAAAACGTCAGAAACAATTACGCCCTCGGGTCGAGGTAGTTTGAGTTCTTTTGCTTTGTCCGCGGTGACCTCAGCGATCTCAATTCCCAGCCAGCCGGCATCGTCGCTCGCATCCAGAAGCCCCTGTGTTTGCGCGAAAAGTTGCTGTCCTTGCGCCGCAACGGCTTGCGCGTCAGCCTCGATTCCCGCCTGCTGGGCATTTAGCCGGGCAGTGAGACGGTTCAGATCTGCTCGATTCGCCAATCCGTTCTCGACCATTTCTTTAGCCACCTCCGACTTAAGTTCCATAGCATTTCTCTGAATTTCTCGCTCCCGTGCCTGCATATCCGCCTCAAGCCGTTTCATGTTCCGTTGCCACTGAGCCTGATCGGCAGCTTGGCTGAGGCTCCCGGAAGCCGACGACTGTCCTGGCGATGAATCGACCGCGGGCGTCTGTGCCGATTGCGCATAAGCAACTGCAGCCAGCACACCGAGAACTGCGACCGCGAAAGCTCCCTGCTTGATATACGAAGTAGCGCGCATTTTTGTTCTCCGTCCCAGAATTTTCCCGCCCTGCTAAACCGTGGGATGTCCTTGCACCAGGCGAATGCCGCCATTCACGGTGCTCATCGTGATATCACCGCCGCCGTTTCCGAGTTGGCCGCGAAACCGGCGCGGGTCGTAGGCGTTGAGCGTGCGCAAAGGAAAGTCGGAACGAAAATCGCCGTTTCGATTCGCCACATTAATCTCAGCATCGGCGTCCGCGGGCAATGAAAGCACAACCGATCCGTTGACCGTGGCCAGTTGAATTGGATCACCCTGAGCAAGCCTCTTCAATTCTAGTCGCACGTCGCCGTTGGTGGTCCTGGCGTTGAAGCGGCCATCGCTGTCTAGCACCTCGACACTGCCATTTATAGAGTCGAGCGTACCCGTCCCGGACACTCCTCGCACGTGCACATCGCCGTTTACCGTGTCAACGTTCGCCAATTGGACGTGGTACGGCACGCTGACGTGATACTCGACGGTGACTTCGACGCCGCTGCCTTGCGGATAGTGCGTGCTCACAGCCATACGCTCACCGTCCGACTCCACGCTGATCTGCACACGATCAAGGTCCGCTGAATTGTGCAGCGCCGTCTTGACTGCGCGAACTTCCACTTGATTGCGATCCCAGCCGTCGACCCGCACGGAACCGTTGATGTTTGCCAGTGAAAAAAGTCCCCCGGGCTGCAAAGGGTATGTGTGGTCGAACACCTGCGTGGACGCAGCTGCTGGATATGCTGCGCAGAAGATTGCGGCCAGGAGCACAACGGAAAGCCACGCGATTCGACAAGCGCAGAAAAGAATCGATTCTTGCGTTGCTGGAATTGCCAGGTGGATCGCCCGGATCGTCGCTCGAATCATCACTACCTCCTGAACTCCAGAGTGGTACTTGGCCCGTGTTTGCGAAAATGCGTCTCCATTTTTGCTCTTCAATTCTGAGGCGGAGGCGGTGGTATGGGAATTTTCATGTTCGCCAAATCCATCTCGAGCTGGCGACGAAGCTTGTCCATTTGCTGTTTCAACAGGTCCATTTGGTGCTTTTCTTGATTCGAATCGTTCAGAACCAAACGAATGTTCCCTGAGACGGTGCGTAGTACGAGCGTCGCGCCGCCGCCGTTGAGTTCTCCTACCGCGCGAACGGCATGGCTGCCTTCATCCGGTTCGCCATAGGTCACTTTCAGAGGGAACGCGGGATCGACGATAACGCGATGATCGCCGCCGAGTTCAACCTGGGCGTCGACAGTAACGGGGAGCAGCTTTGGAAGATACACGACGATGTCGCCCTCACCTGCCGCCAGGCGGCACGGAGTCGTGAGTTTTGCGCCCGGGCCGAACCAAGCCGTGATGCCGCCCGAGCCAGTGGACGCACGCACGGAATTTTCAACCTGCATCAGATAAACGTTTCCGGCCCCCGTCTCAAGCTCGGTGGGCCCGGAGGCGCGTACAATCCGAATCCCGCCGCCTCCCGTGCGCGCGCGAATCAGGCCAGAGGCCTCGCCCACATCAATCTGGCCGCCGCCCGTGCTCACCATCAATCCGGAACCTGAATGCTCGAGTGAAATGTTTCCTCCGCCGGTTTCGAGCCTGCCCGCGCCGCCTATCGAAGCCACGTGAATGTGCCCGCCGCCTGTGCGCAAAACGGCCGTGCCCGCCACGGGACCCACCGTAATGTTGCCGCCGCCTGTCGTTGCGACCAGATCATTTCCTGCGTTCTTAACGGAGATATGCCCCCCGTCAGTGACGAGCCGAGCGGGACCCCCGATTTCGCCAGTGGATATATTTCCGCCGTTGGTGCCAATCGAAACGCGGCCCTGGATGTCGCCGACGAGCACATTCCCGCCCTGCGTGGAAATATCGAGGTTGTAATTCCGCGGCACGGCGATTTCGAACGTCACCGAAAGATGCTGTCCCCAACCGTGATGCGGGGTGCGTGCGAACAATAGGACGCCATCGGGCGTATTGCGTGCAACCAGGCTGAACGCATCCAGGATTTCACGCGCGCTGGAATCGTTCGACCTCACTTCGAGGTGGACGCGATAATCGACCGTCGGCGACTGATGCGTGCTGATATGAACGTCGCCTTCATCAGCGATGAGATGCAACCGCAGACCGGCACTCGTCGAAAACTGACCGGTCTTATCGGCCGACAAACCATCGGAGCGATTCGAAGGCGCCCGAGACTTTGCCTTCCGTTTCGCAAACACCGCAGGCCCGAATGCCAGCAATGTTGCCAAGGTCAAAACGCCGCATTGCCGATACCGTTGCCGCATGGATCGTCTAGCTCCCATTTACTTCTGCCCCGCTGGAGTCTGCTGAATTGCCGCGGCACTTTGCAACCGGATGTAATTATTGGGGTCCGTGCGCATGCGGTCGCGGAGAACGGTGAATGCTCGAGGATCGGAAAGCAGCGCGCCACGCGCGGAAAATGCGCGAAGCGAGTTGATGGCCTCGACGCGGACACCAATGTTGGCGTCCTTAACCAGCGCATCGAGCATCGTCTGAACCACTTGCTGATTCGGCTGAGCCTCAGTCAATGCCTCAAGCGCCTTCAATCGCACAGCCGCGTTGCGATCAATGCGCACTGCCTGGCAGAGCGCCTGCTGCACATCGGGATCATTTGCTCGAGTCCTCAGCAATTCCACCGCATTGATTCGCACGTCGGGACCGAATCGCCGGTTGTTGTGGAGCACGTACAGAAGCACTTGCTTCACTTCCTTATCGTCGACCGTGCCCTGAACCACGACTGGTTTCTCGGTGGTCATCTGTACTTCGACACGAGGGGGTCGATTATCAGCGGTTGGAGTCCAATTGATTCCGGAAACAGCGGCGGTCTGCAATTCTTGATTGTCCATGGTCATCGATCCCAGCGCCGCGGGCGCTCGCGACGGGGAGGAAGTACCCGCCTGCGACCGCCGCGGCGTCAATGTGCCGATGGAAAAACCTATAAGCAACAACATCGCCACGCTCGCGGCGGGATGCAAAGCGAGCCAGTGTGCGGGAAAAATCGATTCGGCCCAGCGCGCGAAAACACTGCGATGATCCATCTCATCGAGGGCATCCTCGAACCGGTTGCGACAGCTCGACAGCAATGCAGGAGACGGTTCGGGGCGCTGTTGCGAGGCTAAAACCTCCAGCAGGTGCCTCTCTGCGCTCAGCGCCGCGACACATCGCGAACAACGGTCCAGATGCTCTTCGAGCGAATCGCGTTCCGCGCCTTCCAGCTCGTCGAGCGCAAAAAGCATGATCTGCGATTCAAACTCCGGACACGCTTGCTCGCCGGAGTGTGGATTGAATTCTTGCTGCATGGAGTTCTCCTTGCTTACCTCATGCCGTCCAGGCTGGCGCGCAATTTGCGCGTCGCGCGGAACAGCGAATTCTTCACCGTCTCTTCAGAAGTGCCGAGCATGTCGCCGATCACTCGCAATTTCAGTCCCTCGTAATGCTTGAGCTCGAAAACCATTCGCTCTCGGGGTGACAGCCCGCCGAGCGCCGCCGCGATGTGCCGGCCCAATTCCTGTCCCAGGAAGTGGCGCTCCGGATTTGCGGCCGACCGATGCTCTGTTTGCTGATCGAAAAAATCGGGGACCGCGCCATCGGTATCCGCCGGTTCCGGAGCTTGTTCCTCGCGCCTGGTGTTCTTGCGACGCAAATGGTCCAGGCACACGTTCGTCGCAATGCGGTAAATCCATGTATAAAAACTACACTCGAACCGGAAACGCGACAGGTTTCGGTAAGCACGCAGAAAAACTTCCTGATAAACATCCCGGGCGTCTTCGCTGCCGCGCAGCAGGTTTAGAGCCAGCCGCAGCACATCGCGGTCGTAGCGGCGAACCAGTTCCTCAAAAGCCGGCCGATTGCCCGCTTGCGCTTGCCGGACCAGGACCTGTTCATCCGCTCTCTGCACTGCGCGGTACCCCGCACCCCCTTCGAGCGCCGCACTGATTCCCGTCGAGTTCATAGCCGGATGCGACTTGCCTGTCGTGGAGCCTGGTCGTCAGACTCGTTTCTTGGCGAATCCGGTGGCTTAACCACGTCTCTATCCTTACATCCAGTTAGACGGCGGCTATCCTCCTAGGTGAGCACAGATATGGTTTAAGATATTAGCGCGAAACGCGCTCTCCCAGGCGGATCAGGCCGTAGACGGCCACCCAGAGGAGGAAATCCAGAGCCATACCCAAGTCGACTTTGTAGGTCTGATGGCGCAGATCAGCGGGAAGATGTGCGGAGAGCGAAAGAAAATAAATGGCGTTGCCGATCAGAATTGCGGCCAAGTATTCCAGCCACCGCCGAAGCCCGGTTCCCAGGAATCTTGCCATTTTCGTTGCGCGTCAGCATCCGCCCTCTTGCTTCGCGATTAATAAATATAGGCCGGGCGCATGCTCTTAGTAAAATACTATGCGAGAAGACAACCCTAGGTTGCCTGTCACTGAAGCTCTGCTGATTTGTCTAGCAGCGAAACACGCCAGCACCGGTGAGATAAAAGACTTGTCTTCTGCACACCGATGACTTTGAACCTCACTTCCGCCGTGACGTACCTGAAAGGCCTGGGCCCGCAGCGTGCCGCCTTGCTCGCCGAGCGCGGCATCACCACTGTAGGCGATCTGCTGTCCTATTTGCCGTTCCGCTATGAGGATCGCATCCGTTTCACGCCCATCGCGGAGCTCGTGCCGGGCCAAGTCGCGACCGTGCGCGCGGAGGTCGTCAGCGGTACCCTAATGCGCTTCGCACGACGGCGCGGCGCGATGTTTCACCTGCTCGTGCAGGATGGGAGCGGAAAACTTGCCGCGCGCTTTTTTCACGGGGGCTATTTGGATGGAAAACTGAAACCGGGTCAGCCTCTCGTAATGCACGGAAAAGCGAGCCTCGATCCTAACCGGCCGCTGCGCACGGAAATGATCAATCCAGAATTCGAGTTGCTGCGCCAGAGCAATAATCCCGCTGATTCGACCGAAGTTGGCAGGATTGTCCCGATATACGAGGCCCTCGGCGACATCAGCTCACGCATGCTGCGTCGGATTATCTATGCCGCCCTGCAGGAGTTCAAAGGCGACGTTCCCGATCCGTTGCCCTCGGATGTGTTGCGTCGATACGTGTTTCCTTCGCGGCGCGATGCGCTGATTGCGATTCATTTTCCTCCCCATGATGCGAATCTCGAGACATTGAACGAGTTCCGCAGCCCCGCTCAGGTGCGCATGATCTTTGAGGAATTCTTCCTTTACCAGCTCGGCCTCGCGGTCCGGCGGCAACAGGAACAGCAAAGAACCGGCATCGCCATGCGCGTCCGAGAGGAACCGATTCGCGAGGCTCTCAAGCGCATTCTTCCCTTCAAACCAACCGGGGCGCAGAAACGCGTGCTTGCCGAGATTGCTGGGGATCTTGAAAAGCCCACGCCGATGAACCGCCTGCTCGAAGGCGACGTAGGCAGCGGCAAGACAATCGTGGCGCTCGAGGCGGCAACAATCGTCATCGAAAATGGTTATCAAGTCGCGCTAATGGCGCCGACCGAGATTCTCGCCGTGCAGCATTACCTTTCGGCGCGACGCGTTTTTGCGGCAGCTGGCTACTCCGTTGAACTGCTCGTAAGCGGATTGAAATTCAGCGATAAAGCGCGCGCGCTCGAGCGCATCGCTTCCGGTCAGAGTCAATTCGTCGTGGGCACGCACGCGCTGATCGAAGATCGCGTGGCATTTGCGAAGCTTGGCATGATCATCATCGATGAGCAGCACCGCTTCGGGGTACTGCAGCGCAAGCGGCTTTCCGAAAAAGGAGCCGCACCACATGCGCTGGTGATGACGGCGACACCCATTCCGCGCACCCTGGCCCTTACTCTTTACGGCCATCTCGAGCTCTCCGTTATCGACGAGATGCCGCCCGGGCGCACTCCGGTCGAAACGCGCTGGAGCGCCGACAGGCAGCTTCCGGGAGTCTGGGAATTTGTCCGGCGCGAAGTAGCCGCGGGCAGGCAGGCTTATATCATTTATCCAGTGATAGAAGAATCGAAGCAGGAGCTGAAAGCGGCGACGGCCGAATACGAGCGGCTCTCGAAATCGGTTTTCCCGCAATGGAAAGTCGGTCTGTTGCACGGCCGCATGCGCAGCGACGAAAAGGATAACGTCATGGAACGCTTTCGACGTAATGAATTGCAAATTCTGGTCGCGACGACCGTGGTGGAGGTTGGCGTCGACGTGCGCAATGCCACCGTGATGGTGATTGAACACGCGGATCGTTTCGGGCTTGCGCAGCTTCATCAGTTGCGAGGCCGCATCGGGCGCGGGTCAGCGAAGTCCTGTTGCATCCTTGTTGCTCCCAAGAATATTACTGGCGAAGGGCGCGATCGCCTCGAAACGCTCGTGGCTACCACTGACGGCTTTCAGATTGCCGAGCAAGACCTAAAACAGAGGGGACCGGGAGAATTTTTTGGAACTAAGCAACACGGAGACGTCGCCTTTCACATCGCCCATCCGCTGCGCGATCACAAACTTCTCGAGCTGGCGCGTGGCGAGGCGTTCGCTCTGATCGAAGACCGCTCTCGCGAGCCCGAAATGGCGAAACTGTTCACGTACCTTGGACCGGCGTGGCAGAAACGCTTCCAGCTTGCATCGGTGGGATGAATCGTGCGCGTAATCGCCGGAAAATTCGGCAGCCGTCGCTTGCGTACTTTGCGCGGGATGGAGTTGCGCCCGACGAGCGACCGCCTGCGCGAAACGCTCTTCGCTATTTTGGGCGGGACGGTCGAGGATTCCTTGTTCGTCGATGTTTTTGCCGGCAGCGGCGCGATCGGAATCGAGGCATTGAGCCGAGGAGCGCGCCAAGTTGTCTTTATCGAGCGGCACGGGCCGGCCGCCAAATTAGTCCGCGACAATTTGAATTCGCTGGGCGTCAAGACGGGCGGGGAAATCCTCGCGATCGATGCGATTCAGGGGCTGGAACGGCTAGCTTCGCGGCACGCTCTAGCCGATTTCGTTTTTCTCGACCCGCCGTATGCGCGTGTCGCGGATTACCTTCGCGTGTTGGATTTTCTGGACGGCTCGCACATGCTCGCACCGCGCGGAATTGTAATCGTCGAGCATCGCAAAAAGATGGAGTTGCCAATGCGCTTGGACCGGCTCGAGTGTTCGCGCACCGTTGAGCAGGGAGACTCGGCTTTGAGCTTTTACCGTTTAGCGATGGCCGCATAACCAAACGCTACTCAGCTCGATAGCACGGAAACCAACTTCGCGATATCTCGCTCCGTGTTGTAGAGATGCGGCGAAATGCGAAGGGCATTTTCTCGCAAGCTGACGAATACCCGCTCGCCCCGCAGCTTCTCGAAGAGTTCCTGCGTCCGTTCCGGCTTTCGCGCCCTAAGACACACGTAAGGCCCGCGTTTCTCCGCGGTGTCGGGACTCGCCAGCACGCACGCATCTCGCGGCAAGCGCTCCATCAGTAGCGTCATGAGATTTTGATTGTGTTCGGCGATACTTTTCACGCTGACTCGCTCGATAAATTCGAGAGAGGCTTGCATCGCCGACAAATTCGAGAAATTGGCCGTCTCAGGCGCGTCCCACCGCCGCGCTCCCGCTGCAGGTTTCAGCTTGTCCAAAGGCAACGAATGAAAATTCCGCGCGCCTTCCAAGGCCATCCAATAGAACGGGGATGGCCGTAATTTCTCCATCGCTTCATGGCGCGCCCAAAAAAAACCCGTCCCGTACGGGCTGAGCAGCCATTTGTACCCGGAACTAACAGCGAAATCCGCGCCCGTTTCGCGCAAATCGACCGGGATGGCACACGCGCACTGGCTTAAGTCGAGCAGCAATGTCACATCCGCTTTTCGGCACGCGGTCGCCAGACGTGATGTATCCAAACGCGAACCGTCATCGAAGCGCACCAAGCTGGCGGAGATCATGCGCGTCCGGGGCGTAATCTGCCCGATGTAATCATCCGCCGAAATAAAACGGTCGCGAGGCGCCACCACTTTCACGCGAACGCCCCGCGCTTCGAGCAGCATGAAGGTGGAAAAGTGCGCCGGAAATTCCCCTCGACCCAGTAAAACCTCGTCATCCGGTTTCCAGTCAAAGTTCGACGCTACGACAGCCATGCCGCTGCTCGCGCCGGAAGTAATGGCGAATTCTTCCGGCTCGCCGCCCATCAGTTCCGAAAGCAACGCGCGAACGCGGTCGGGCAAATCGAAATACACACTCTCCGGCATGCGGTGCGGCAATTTTTTCCATTCAAGGGCGGCTTGCGCGGCACGAGCCGACGCCAGTGGCAACGGGCCTTGTCCGGCGGCATTCAGATAGGTGACGCCGTCAAATTCCGCGAATTCAGGGCGATGATCCACACTACCCCCCCGTCTGTTTTAGAAATGGCCGCGCAAATCGCGAAAGCTCGCAACAAGAATCAATTTACCTGCGCCGCTTTCAAGCTCTGAGTGCTCCAGAATCCATGTGGCATGATGCGGAATAAACACAGCATTCAACCCGGCGCGCAGAGCCGGATTAATATCGCTCCGCGGGCTATTTCCCACCATCCAGCCATGCGACTTCACAATTTTGAACTGGTGAATCACCCGCTCATAGGTCGAGTGGTCTTTCTCCGTCACAATTTCCACCGACTCGAAATACCTCGCCAAACCGGAACGTTCTACCTTGGCAGCCTGCTCGGCGGGCTCGCCCTTCGTAAGTAGAATCAAGCGATGTCTTCCGCTCAAGTAGGCAAGCGTTTCCGGCACGCCTTCAAGAACCTGCGGAGGCGTACTTTCGAGTTCGGTGGCCATTTTTCCTATTTGTTGTACCACCTCTTTGCGCGCCATTCCGCCCGCCAATTTCAAATACGTGTCCTCCAGCGACCGGCGAAAACACTTGACGCCGTAGCCGTGCTGCAAAACGTTGCGTCGTTCCGTTTCGTTGAGGATGTGCCGGGAATATTCGGGTGTGTATCCCAGATGGATCAGGCAGGACAGAAAACGATTGATGGTCTGCTCGAAGAAGATGTTGTTCTCCCAGAGTGTGTCGTCCGCATCAATCAGAATTGTCTGTCGAGCCATGGTCGTTTCCTTCAGCCTTTTGACCCCATTCTTGTCTGACGATGTTCGCGTCGACGTTGGGCGCCATGCGGATTCTGACCGCGGAAACGCGGTCCTACAAACGTCAGGATGCCTTGCGTACGCCCGCGGCAAGCCGCTCCAGGATTCCACGCGCAAGTTTTTGAACTTCGCCGAATTGCGTCAAGTACTCCTGAAATTCACGATTAAGATCGAGCGCGCCGGGCACATCGAGCTTGGTGCGCAAGATCATGTCCCGCAAATGAACGGGATGCGGTAAAACGGCCTCATCGCGCAATTCTTCCAGCGCCACTTCGGGATCATAGTGATACATATCGCCTCCAACGCAGGAAGTATTTTAACAGGGATGGGCGGGAATCACGCAGCGGCAGGCATGAATTCGTAGCGGTCGATCTGTGCTGCGACTCCACGCAGTTCTTCGTGCGCTTCCACGCGTACGATGTTGGCGAAGCAGCGAATGCGAACGTCGCCTGCGAGCGTGATCTGTTGCGGCAATGTGAGCACCAGTTCGACCGCGCTGCCCTCTTCGGGGGGAATATCCGTAAGGAAGTAGACGCCGCGAAAACTTACATCGCGCGTTTGCGCGACTTTCTCTTCCATATTCCCGTTGTGCGTGAAACGTACAAGCAGAGGAAGCGCCATGGTGAATCGTCGGGCTGTTCGGCGGTCCGTTGTCTCGTGATCCATAATGTTCCTCCCCGGAAAGCCGATGGAAATTATCATAACCCTAGCATCGTGCGAGGTAAGGTGCAATTCTTTTCGTCTCTGCAACGAAGTGATTCCTCGATTCTCGATCGGCGGTACTGGGCCAGGGCACTTGGCACAGGATTGCTCATCCGGTACACTTCGAAACTCGTCATGGCCGAAGCGTTTCATAGAACTTTTTTCCTTAGCGGTCCGGCGGGCCGGCTCGAAGCAATGCTTTGGACGGTCTCGAACACCGACCCGAGGCGAGTAGCTGTTGTTTGTCATCCGCATCCGCTCTTCGGCGGGACCATGCACAACAAAGTTGTATTCCAAGTGGCAAGGACGCTTCATCAATTGGGAATTCCCGTACTTCGTTTTAATTTTCGCGGCGCGGGACTCAGCGAAGGCACACACGACAAAGGCCGCGGCGAAGCAGGCGACGTTCGCACCGCGTTGGATTATCTGGCAAAACAATTCGCGGCCAGACCGATCCTCTTGGCTGGCTTCAGTTTTGGCTCGGTTGTGGGCTTGCGTGTCGGATGCGAGGATTCGCGCGCCACCGAACTCGTCGGTCTCGGGATCCCGGCAGACAGTTCGGATTTGTCTTTTCTCACTGAATGCAGAAAGCCGAAACTAATTCTGCAAAGCGCGCACGACCAGTTTGGCTCGCCTGTACACGTCGAGGCTCTGTACGAAAAACTTCCCGAACCGAAGACGCTCGTGTTCGTCGATGCGCTGGATCACTTCTTCGCCGGGAAGCTGCCCGAGATGGGGTATGCGCTGGGGCAATGGGTCACCAAACAAAACCGATAATTCCTTCCGACTTCAACGCGTCGCGAACATCTTCCGAAACTGTTCCTGCGAAGCGGGCGGAATCCCTAGCAGTCTTAGATTCGCTCTTACGTGCTCGGCTCGCTGCATGCCCACAAGCGCGGTGGTCATGCCCGGAGCCGAACGAACGAATTGCAGTGCGCACTCGAGATCGTCCTTTAAACCAAATGTATCGTGAATGACGGCAGGCACTTTGCCCACCAGGTGAGACTGAAGCAACGAAGCGCTGGCAATGAGTGTGACGTTCAACTCCCGGGCCGCTTGCACCATGGACATGGTTTTCCCACCCACGGTTTGATTTGGCCGCATCAGCGCCTCGGGCATCGCGAGATTGAACGGCAACTGCACGAAATGAAAATGATGGCCGCTTCCCCCCACCTGCCGCGCCAGTCCCACGATTTGCTCGAGTGAAAGATAATCCGGAGCGCGGGAATCATTGCGAAACGCATTCCACGTCGCCATGCCGTAAGCGTGAACTTTGCCCGCGGCCACCTCTTTCTCCAGAGTGTCAAACGCCGCGGCAATGCGCCGGTTGAATTCTTCGCGTGTCACTTCGTCCAATTGCGTTTCCGGATTATGCAGGTAAAAAACGTCGATGCAAGAAGTACCCAAATTTTGACGGCTTCGCTCGATTTGATCTTCGAGGTATCGCGGCGTCATGCAATGGCACCCGGCCGCAATGTCTTCGACAGCGAAGATTCCTTTCGATATGTACTCGCGGAGAAAGTAATCGTTGGCGTCGGCGGGCATCTCGTCATCGGGCGTCAAGAATCCCGCCTTCGTACAAATCAGAATTTCTTCGCGCGCAAACCCGGCCGCGAAGAGTTTCTCGAGCGCGCTCCCGGCCGACCGTTCGCTGCGCTGGAGACGGTAATTGATCGCGGTATCGACAACGTTTACGCCGCCCTGAACCGCCGCGAAGATTGCTTCGGTATAATTCCGATCCGTTGGGGCGTCCGGTTCACCTAGATATGTGCCCATCCCAATCGAAGAGATCATCAAGCCGCGGCGGTCGCGGAAATGTCCCGGCGCCGCGCGACCTTCGAAACGCGCGGCGAAAGATCGCGTGCCTTCCGCAGTAGCGTACCCTGGCTTAGGCGGGGACGAAGAACTCATGTGTATCGGCAGCGCTCCAATCACGGCCGCTGAGTATAACAGGCCGAAAAATATCCGCTGTCACAATTCCTCCGCGCCGAACGCAATGCGTGTCATTCCAAGGCTCGCGAGGTCATACCGCCCGTTGGCTCGCCTCCCGCAATGCCCTGCGCGATAATTAATTGCCGCGCTTCGACGCGAAGTCTCGGCAGGGAGCGCGCAAAGATGAATGCGCCAACGATGGCTCCCATCCCACCCAGCGCAACTGTCCACGGCGCGCCAATGTGATCGGCGAGAGCCCCCGAGAGCAGCGAACCGAGCGGCGCCATGCCCATGAACATCATCGAATAAACGGCCATCGTTCGCCCGCGCAAACGGTCGGGCACCATGGCCTGAATCAGCGTGTTCGACGACGCCATCTGCACCATCATTGCAAAGCCGACTGGCACAAGAAGTATCACGGACAGCACATACCATCGTGAGAACGAAAACAGGATCAGCGCCACTCCAAATCCAGCGCACGAAACTGCAACCCAACGGCTCAATCCCTTCAGTCCTGTTCGCGATGCCAACACCAGGGCGCCCGTCAACGCGCCGATGCCCGTCGCGCCCATCAGCGTGCCAAGCGTCGTCGCGTTTCCATGCAGGACGCGCGCGGCAAAAATCGGCATCAAAACGGAATAGGGCATCGCCACCAGGCTCACAAGGCCAAGAAGAAGCAACAGAGCCAGAATCGGCGCCGTGCCGCGAACAAAACGAAAACCTTCCGCAATGTGCTCGAAGGCCGAAGCGTGGTGGTCTTCCACTGCGCGGCGGCCAATGCGCATCATCAACAGTCCCGAAATGACAGCGATGTAGCTGACAGAATTTGCAAAGAAGCACCAGCCCTCACCGATACTTGCAACCAAGATTCCCGCAATGGCGGGCCCGATCACGCGCGCGCCGTTGAACATCGACGAATTAAGCGCGATGGCGTTCATCAGATCCTCGCGGCCAACCATGTCGACCAGAAAAGCTTGCCGCGCCGGGATATCAAACGCGTTTACGACACCCATCAGCGACGCCAGTAGAATTACTTCCCATACTCTAACGCGCCCGGAAAGCGTTAACCCGGCAAGAATGCCGGCCAGGACCATCGAGGCGGCCTGCGTGGCGATTACCACCCGCCGGCGGTCCCAACGATCGGCGACCATGCCTCCAATCGGGGCCAACAGAAAAACTGGAATCTGCCCGGCAAACGCGACGGTGCCCAACAAAAGAGATGAGCCCGTCAGGCGATAGACCAGCCACGCTTCCGCAATGTTGTCCATCCACGTGCCGACCAGCGAAATCAATTGGCCGGCAAAGAAAAGCTGGAAATTGCGGTAGCGGAGCGCGCGAAACATCACAGACCAGCGCGACACCGCCACGCCTGATAGGGTTGCGTCGGTTGCGGATTTTTCGGTCGTGTTTAGAGAAGTATCGTCGGACATTTTGAATGAGCTATCCGGCGTTCGCGCCGGCCAGCACGCGCGCGCACGCGCGGAGTATTTTCCGGTAAGGCCAACCCGTGTCGCGAAACAAAATCTCGCCAGCTCGCGGCTTCGAATAAAACCAGCGAGCCACCAATGATAGATGCTCTTCCCGCGCTGCCGTCTCGCCGAGCAAATTAAATCGATCGCCGGCCGACGTAGTTCCCTCACGACTTATTCTACCGTAAGGCCCGGTCTGCACTGGGGCGTCTCGCAATTGCAATTCGTCGAAATGCTGGCGCAAAACCGCTTCGACGGATCGCGGTTCACCCGATTCGTCAAAACAAATAAACAAGGGCGACGCAATCAGCCCATTCACGATCGCGAAAATCGCCACGGTCTTGTCGCGAACCGCACGTTGCAAAATTACCGCATTCAGTGCATCGACACGCTGCGCGATCTCAGGCAGGCCGCCAAGCACGCTCTTCACCTTGTCGAGCTTTTTATGAAGACCTGCGGCGCGCTCAAAATCCGTCGCTTCACTCGCCGCTTCCCGTTCGCGCTCCATCGCTGCCGTCAAGGAAACCCCTCCTGATTCCAGGGTGTCGAGTACTCGATTGACTTCCGCGTCGTAGTCTTCCTTCGTACATCCCGCAAAGCACGGCGCGAGGCACATCTTCATCTCCGAATATATGCACCCGGGAAAGCCGGGGTCGCGGCGGATCTTGATCTGGCACCGGCGAATCTTAAAGAGATCCAGAAACTCGCTCGCGAACGATTCGGCCACCTGCCGTGACACGAACGGACCAAAATAATAGCCGCCGTCTCTGAAAATTCGCCGCGTGACGTAACAGCGCGGATATGCATTCCTCAGGCTGATTTTTAACAGCGCCGGCGGCCGCAGCCGCAGAAACGCGCGATAGCTTTTGGGGGAGCGCGCCCGCGCCTGATCATACAGCACGAGGGATTGTTCAAATCGCGAGCCCGTCGCTCGAAACGAGAACCTCGTCGCAACTTCACGCAGATTAAGCTTTTTCGACGCAGGGTCCGCCGGCCGCAGCAAACGCTCCGCCGCGCGACGAAGATCAGCCGTACGCGCCAGATATGGTTTCGCCGCGAACGTTTCCGCAGCCGCGCGTGTTTCAAGCAGGAAAACTCCTGCGTGATGCGGGATCGAGGGGAAAAACTGCTCCTCGCGCGCGGAATCAAATTCCAGGGCAGCGTCCAGAGGCAACACGAAGAAAGGATACACCGAAGACAAATTCACGCTGAACACGAAATAATCCGAGGGAAATGTTTCCGGGAATACTCAGTGGGATTTCAATACCCAGGCGGCAATCACCAAACGCTGAATCTCGCTGGTACCTTCGTAAATCTCTGTGATGCGCGCGTCACGATAGGCGCGCTCGACCGGATATTCCCGGCTGTACCCGTTGCCGCCGTGGATCTGCATGGCTTTGTGTGCGACGCGCGTGGACATTTCGGAGGCGAACAACTTTGCCACTGACGCTTCCATCGAGAATCGCGAGCCAGTTTCCTGTTTCCACGCCGCTTTGCGGACCAGCAGGCGCGCGGCATCGATTTCCGTAACCATGTCGGCAAGCATGAACTGAATCGCCTGAAACTCGGCGATCGGATGCCCGAAGGCTTCCCGTTGCTGCGAGTATGCGAGCGCCGCGTCAAATGCGCCCTGCGCAATGCCGGTGGCCTGGGAAGCAATCCCGATGCGTCCGCCATCGAGCGTCGAAAGCGCGACCTTGTAACCGTCGCCTTCGGCTCCGATGCGATTCGCGACCGGGATCTCACAATCGGTGAAGGACAGTTCGCAGCACGCTGTCGCATTGATGCCCAACTTTTTCTCTTCCTTGCCCACCACGAATCCTGGCGTGCCCTTCTCGATCACCAGCGCGGTGATTCCCTTCTCGCCCTTCTCCGGCTGCGTATTGGTGTAGACAATCGCGGCGTCGGCCGCACCGCCGTTGGTAATCCAGGCCTTTGTACCGTTAACAATGTACGTGTCGCCCTTCCGTACTGCCTTGGTCCGCAACGCAGCCGCGTTCGACCCTGCCTGCGGCTCGGTCAAAGCGTAACAACCGACTTTTTCGCCACGCGCAAATGGCATCAGAAATCTTTGCTTTTGCTCCTCGGTTCCGAATCGGTAGAGCGGTTCGCAGAAGAGCGAATTCTGCACGGAGAGAATTACACCTGTGGAAGCGCATACGCGGGAGATTTCGTCGATTACAATCGTGTAGCTGACGTGGTCCATTCCCGCGCCACCGTACTGCTCGGGAAATACAACACCGGTGAGGCCAAGTTCGGCTGCCTTGCGAAATGTCTCGCGCGGGAAATGCCCCGTTTCGTCCAACTCCCTTGCCGACGGCTTCACTTCTGTTTCGGCAAAATCCCGCACAGTCCGCTGCAACAATATTTGTTCTTCTGTCAGACCCAGGTCCAAATCTCTACTCCTATCTTGCGCAATATGGGAACGATATTGTACCGAGACGGCGCTGAACTGTCAGGTGGCCTGGCGTACCCCGCGAAAGAAAAGATTATGCGTTCAGGGCGCGATGCAACTTTTCAAAAGTGGTGGAAAGGTCCTCGGGTTCAAGGCGTGTTTCCGCAACCGTGGTCATGAAATTCGCATCGCCGATCCAGCGCGGCAACACATGCAGATGCAAATGGCCCGTAACGCCGGCACCCGCACAGCGGCCGAGATTCATGCCAAGATTATAGCCTTGGGGACGATAAACGCTGGCAAGCGCTTTCTGCACATTCTGCGCAAGACGCATCATTTCCGCGAGCGCCTCGACATCGCATTCCGAAAGTTCCGCAACATGAGCGTAGGGTACGACCATTACATGGCCAGTCGTGTAAGGGAAACGATTCAGGATTGTGAACGCGAGTTTGCCGCGAAAAACGATTTGAGCCGCAACGTCATCGTTCAATGCTATGGCGTCGCAAAAGATGCACCGGTCGTTCTTGCCTGCCTCAGCAATGTAGCGATAGCGCCAGGGAGTCCAGATAAAATCCATTCCGCTCGACCGGGCTAGCCCTGGGGCGCGTGTTCGGAGGAAGATGCAGCCGCGGCGGGCGGCGCCGCTTTATGAACGTTGACGAAGTCCTTCAGTTCCTTGCTTGGCTTGAAAAACGGAATTCTCTTGGGCGGCACTTCCACCTTCGCCCCGGTCTTCGGATTGCGGCCGATCCTGCCTCGACGTTGTCTGGTACGGAAGCTGCCAAAACCGCGAATCTCAATCTTGTCGTTCTTCTGCAGCGCCTCGATAATGCTTTCGAACACGGTTTCGACAACCGTTTCCGACTCTTTGCGCGGCAGCTCCGTCACGCGGATAACTTCTTCGATCAAATCCGCCTTCGTCACTGTACGCTCTGCTGCCTCCGGCTTACCGGTAGCGCTTGCCATGGGCCGACGGCCCTCCCTCTTACCTAAATTTAGGATTGGATGCTGGGCTGAATTTTCCTACGCCCCGAGACCGCCCCGCCACACTCCACAGGACGCTTAGCGGCCCTTCCATATCACCAATGGGCCCACAACGTAAATCTATTTCTGCGGACAACCCCGGAGTCCTCGCGTTGAGTTCGGCTCAGTTCGCCTGGCGTTTGGCCATGATAGCATCGCCGATGGTGGCGTTGGGCGATGATTTTGACGAGCGGAACACCTCAATATCGCGTCGCTCGACCTGCTTTTGTGCCGCGCGATAGCTCAGACTGATTTTCCGCTGCTCGGGGTCAAGCCGTATAATCTTGAACTCATATTCCTTGCCTTGCACGAGCGCTGACGTGCCCTTTCCCGTTTTCGGCTTACCGCGGTCACCCGATTCTCCTTTTGGACGCCGCTCTTCAATTTCTGAAATGTGACAAAGGGCCTCAATGCCTTCTGCAAGCTCGACGAATGCCCCAAACGCCGCATTCCGGACGACTTTTCCTTTAAGCACATCGTTTAGCTTGTGCTCTGCAAACCAGTTCGCCCAGATATCGTTGACTTGCTTCAGGCCCAGCGATATGCGCCGGTGCTCGCAGTCAATTTTCAGCACTTTCGCTTCCACGGTATCGCCCTTTTTCAATTTTTCGCTCGGATGCTTCACGCGCTCCGTCCAACTGAAATCGCTGACGTGGATCAAGCCTTCAATTCCCTCTTCCAGTTCTACAAACGCGCCGAAGTCCGCTAGATTCCGCACGCGACCGCTGACGACCGAGCCCACAATGTATTTCTCCGCCACGCCCGCCCACGGGTCTTGCAGCGTCTGTTTCAGCCCGAGCGAAATGCGCCGCTGCTCCGGCTTCAATTCCAGCACTACCACTTCTACCTCGTCTCCCACCTTGACCATCTTCGAAGGATGTTGCAGCCTCTTTGACCAGCTCATCTCGCTGACGTGCACCAATCCCTCCACGCCAGCCTCAATATGCACAAACGCTCCGTAGTCCGCCAAGCCTACAACCTTCCCACGCAAGTGCATACCTACAGGAAAGCGCTCTGGAACGGTCGCCCACGGATCAGGAAGCAGCTGCTTACGCCCCAACGAAATGCGCATCTTCTCTTTATCGAACTTCAGAATCTGCACTTGGATTTCCTGGCCGGCGGAAACAACTTCGGAGGGATGCGCGACCCGTCCCCAGACGAGATCGCTGATGTGCAATAAACCGTCCAGGCCGCCCAAGTCGACGAAGACTCCATATTCTGTGATGTTTTTTATTTTCCCCGTTACAATCGACCCCTCACTTAGCGTTCCCGCAAAAGCCTCGCGCTGTTTTTGCTGCTCTTCTTCCAGGATCACGCGGCGGCTCACCACCACGTTTCCGCGTTTGCGATTCAGCTTCAAGACACGGCATTCGAGGTCGCGGTCCTTCCAGGCTTCCAAATCGTGCACCGGCCGCAGGTCGAGCTGGGAAGCCGGCAGAAACGCGCGGATCCCAACGTCCACCACCAACCCGCCTTTGATGCGGTCAACTACCTTGCCTGTAAGAGTCAGCCCTTCTTTTTGCGATTTCTCGATCTGTTCCCAAACGCGGCGCCGGTGGGCGCGCACGTGCGATAGCAGGACGTAGCCATCCTTGTGTTCCGGAAGCCGCTCCACGACAATCGAATCGCCCGACTGAAGGTGAATCCCGCCTGTGTCTAGAAATTCCTGGGCCGGGACAAGCCCCTCGAATTTGGCTCCAACATCCACCACAACGCCCAAGTCGGTGACCGCAATCACGCGGCCGTCAAAAATCTCTCCCCCAGCTGACGCCGGCTGCGGAACTGCGTATTGATCGATGAGCTGCTCCATTGGCGTTTCGACCGCCTGATCAGCCGCCTGTTGACTTGTTTCCGGAGCCTGTTCTTGCGACCCTGCGTGGGGCACTTCGCGCGACTGTTCGCCTAGGTGTTCGGGACTCCCAGCCAAATTTGCCGCGTCATCGGTTGGAAACGAAGTCTCAGCAGCCTCAGGAGCCCTCGCACCAGGTTCCTCCACGGCTTGTGCCGGCGTCGCAACGCGAACCGTTCCTGCCCCTTCAGCAGTAGAAGCTTCCGCCGCGAATGCATGTGACTCTGGGTTGTCGTACTCCGGCGACATGCCGATGTTCTCCCTGAGGAAGCACCCGCTTACCGAGGATGTGCCTCGGAAACCCCAGCCGACGGGCAAGAGCAAAAGAGGGGACGCAGCGAGCGTTAACGCGCTGTATCGTCAGGATGATACGCGCCCGGCGCTTGTGTTGTCAACCATCGGCGCCATCAGCACACGAAGTCGCAAAACGGCTGAACAGAAAGAGCCTATGGTGCGTCCGGGCTTTCGGTCAGCTCTTTGTAGAGGTAAGTGAGCGCCCCAGCAACAGCAGTGACGGAGAATACAAAAATTATCAAACCTCTTCGTTTTCGCGCGGCGAACTGATCATTCTGCAGTGGGGGCAGGCTATCCGGGACGACCTTCACTCCATAGGTGCGCCCCGGTGTGATTGTATAAACCTCGCCATCGAGTTCGAGACTCAGCGGACCCGCAATGCTGGCAATCTTGAGCTCGTCCGGCGCGATGATCGTTACCTGGGCAGTGGTCGGCTGCACGGTTTGGGGCCGCACAAGGACATCTAAAGCTCGAATCGCCACGGCGCCGCCGCGCGCAGACATGAACCCGGCGGTACCGGACGTGAGCACCGCGGTCACGATAGATCCGTTGGTAGTGAGTTTGGCCAAGCTGGAAGGCGAAAAGTAAACCTGATTGCCTGCAAACTGCAGACGAACCTGACCACCTGAACCGGTCGCCACGGTGTCACCATCGTAGATATTCGCTCCGTTGGCTAGCGCATTGCCATCGAGCTGCGCATCCTGCGCAGCCAAGACAAAGCCCAACGCGCGGTTCGGAGTCCCGGCCCCGGCGGCCGGAAGGCTGACTAAAGAAGCGGATAGGATGCAGGCGAGTAAGCTTCTACATGCGAATCGCACAGATGCCTCCCAACGAGGGCCACTTTTACTTTAAGCCTCTCGATGCGAATCGTCAACCGCTTATCACAGAACGGTGACGTCAAGCTGCTTGTGTAAATAGTTTGAGGGGGTGGGTTTTCCAGTCCTCGTTAAAACGGCTGAAAATCGCATAGATGATTCGATCC
>JBAUEX010000136.1:0-2339 GCA_049678845.1 Candidatus Acidiferrales bacterium | reverse complement strand
CGCGGCCTGGCGCAGTCGCGCGCCACTTTTAAGCAGGAGGTGAACGACATCATTCTTCAGGTTGTCGCGCAATACTGGAACGTCGTCCAAGCCAGAGAAAGCCTCGCGGTGCAAAAGAAATCACTGGATGAAGCGCAGCAAACCTATGACCATGACAGGCACTCGCTACAACTCGGTGCGCTTCCGCCGCTGGACATTTATCGCTCGGAATCCCAGGTCGCCCAGCGGCGCGTATCGGAAATTCAAGCCGAATATTTCCTGAAACAGACGGAGGACGTTTTTCGACAAATCATCGGAGCCGACATCGATCCAAACATTCGAGCTCTCGACCTCGACTTGACCGAGCCGCCCGAGCCCGCGGGAAGCCTGATGAACATGGACATCACAACGGCCCTCAAGAAGGCCCTTGCCGACAGGCCGGAACTCGACGCCCAGCATCTTCAACTCGCAAACGACGACCTCAACATTAAAATTGCGCACAACGCCCTGGAGCCGGATTTGCGGCTCACCGGCATTTACGAAAGCAATGGACTGGGCGGAAACGAAATAAATGTCAATGCCGTCCCCCCGCAAGTGATTTCGCAGGGAGGCTGGACCGACGCACTGGGCCAGGTGTTTGGGTTCGGATTTCCGGGTTACGGATTCGGAGTTTCGTTGACGCTCCCCATCAAGAATCATGCGGGCGAAGCCAATCTGGGCAACGCGTGGGTCAACAAGCGTCGTGACCTCTATTCCGATCGCCGGATTCGACAGAGCATCACGCTCGACGTCACAAACTCCGTTCATCAGCTCGAGGAATCAAAAATCGACATGGAGGCCTCGAAAATTGCTCTGGACCTGGCGCAGAAGAATCTGCAAGCCGAGCAGCGCAAATACGCGCTGGGCGCGCAGCCCATCTTCTTCACGCTCGAAGCTCAGACGGAGTTGGCGCAGGCCGAATTAAGCCTGGTGCAGGCGGAAGTTGGCTACCGGCTTGCTGTCACCGAAGTGGAACACGCCACGGGCGACTTGCTCGGCCGCTACAATGTACAGGTAACGCGGCTCTCCCAATAGCGATGGCAGACGCGGCGTCGGGAAATAAGGCCGGCCACCGACTGTCCCGTGCTTTCAGAAAATCATCGAGACATTCACGTTCACGTTTGTGCGTTCGCTATCCTGCGCGGCGAACATGGTCGCCGGCGAGAAACCAAACATGCCCGCGAAGAGATTGCGCGGGAATGTCGCTTGAGTTGTATTGAACTTCATCACTTCGTCGTTGTAGAACTGGCGGGCAAAGGCAATGCGGTTTTCCGTCGAGGTGAGCTGCTCCTGCAGCAATTTCACGCTCTCGACGGCCCGCAGTTGCGGGTACTGCTCGGCCACCGCAAACAGATTCGATAGCGCTGCGCTCAAAGCGGATTCGGCCTGCGCGCGATCGGCGACTGTGCCGCTGCTTGACGCCACGGCTTTCGTGCGCGCTTCGGTGACCGCCTCGAGCGTCGAACGCTCGTGCGCCATGTAACCCTGCACTGCGCCCACGAGGTTGGGAATCAAATCGTGGCGGCGCTTGAGCTGGACATCAATGTCCGCCCAGGCGTTCTGAACACGGACGCGCAGCGCCACCAGGGAATTGAACACGGCGATAAACCAAATCAGCAGCCCGGCCGCGATCAGGCCAATCACAATCAGCGTTGCAGTAGACACGGTTTTACCACCCTGTTTTCCAAACGGCCTGGCGCTAATGATGCAGGAACACAACGAACAATTGGTGAATCACCGCCATCCAGAGCATCAGAAATACCAGACTCGCCAGCGTCATTACCGCGATCAGAATTAAAAGAAGCGCGAGGGCGGCCAAGGCAAACGGCCCGAGAAGCACAGCCAGCACCGCAATCACAATCCAAGACTTGCGGTCGTCTGATTCAAGCTCGACGTGCGCGCCCATCCGGTCGAGACGTTTTAGCCGGCGTTTTAGCGAAGGAAAGAAGCCCGCGAAGTTGCCCGAACTGTCCGTAGCTCCCTGCGAGTCGCTCGCGGCCGGCTGGTTCGCTTTCATTTTATTGCTGAACTCTGCGAGATGTTGCAAGGCCGCTTTGTCGCCGTGCTGCGCCGCAGCGATGTCCGTCAGATTAGGCATTTCATCAACAGATTTGCCGAGCGCGGTTGCGGCAGCCTGGCGGAACGCCGTCATGCGCGCCATCGCACTGGCATCTCCGGCCATGGCGGCGCTTCCCGTCGTAGTGATTTGCATCATAAGGGAGGCGAAATCGACGGAAGCCGGCATTGACGAGTTGCTGGTCTTGCTCGCTTCCGATGCAGCCCACATCCGGGCCCACCTCTGCTGTTGCGCGTCATTGGCC
>JBAUEX010000135.1:0-16368 GCA_049678845.1 Candidatus Acidiferrales bacterium | reverse complement strand
AGCTTGTCGAAAGCCATGAAGCAAATGATGGCGTGGCCTTTGTTGTCATAGGTGACCGATACGTCTCCGGAGACGCGATAATCGGGAGGGGCGATTCCCGAAGCGATGGTCCAATGCTTGCCGGCATCGGCGGAATAGGCGATGTGCGCGTTGTCTTGATAAGCTGCGGCGACCTGCTGAGGGTTGTTGGGATTGATCGCTATGGAAGGCTCTGAGAAAAAGCCGGGATCGGGTGTGACCGTGGTGACTACCGAACCGGGAGGCTGCCGAAGGGATTGGGCGCTTGCGGCAACGGCAAAAAATCCCAGGGACAGAACCGCCAGCGTGTACCCGAATACGGGTGCAGTGGCAATTCGATGAAAGCGGCACCAAAGAGACATGAACCCTCCGATTCGCGCGACTGTACTCTGCGCGTCCATGCGGCGAACCGAGCCGCGTAAGTAGAAGAGGGCTTGCAATATAGCGCAGTGCATATATTATGCAAGCCGTTTGTCGTCTAGGGATTGCTGGTGGATTCACCGCCGTTCGCGCGCGCATCTTAAGGCAGCAAGAAAGGCTCTCGTGAGCTCAAATGTGAACTCTCCCGCAGCGGCGCAACCGGCACCGAATGCCGGTCCGACGTTTGCTCGCGGGCTGGGGCTGTTTGACTGCGTGATGGTGGTTGTCGGCGTGATGATCGGGTCGGGAATTTTCATCGTCTCGGCCGACATGGCTCGCCAAATCGGCAGCGCGGGCTGGTTATTGGTGGCGTGGGGTTTCGCCGGCGTGCTCACAGTCGTGGCCGCGCTCTCTTATGGAGAATTGGCGGCAATGATGCCGCGCGCGGGCGGCATGTACATTTTCTTGCGGGAGGCATTTTCGCCGCTGTGGGGATTCCTCTATGGATGGACGCTGTGCACGGTGATTCAGACGGGCACAATTGCAGCAGTGGCGATTGCCTTCGCGCGGTTCTCCGGAGTTCTTTTTCCGCGAATATCCGAAGACAACTATTTGATTCATCCCTTTCACATTTCGAGCGGATACGCATTTTCGCTTTCGACCGCGCAGCTTTTGGCGATTGCGATGATCGTCATTCTCACGTGGACCAACAGCCGCGGGCTGGAATACGGGAAAATTGTGCAGAATGTCTTCACCGTCGCAAAAACGGGCGCGTTGCTGGCGCTGATCGTGCTGGGACTGACGCTGGGTTTGAATCTGGATGTGGTGCGGCAGAACTTCGCGCACGCGTGGACGGCCGTTGGCGTGACGCCTGTTGCTTCGGGAGTGAGCGCCGTGACCGCGTTTGGATTGTTTGCGGCGATTTGCGTGGCACAAACAGGATCTCTGTTCTCCGCCGATTCGTGGCATGACATTGCGTTCACGGCTGGAGAAGTAAAAGATCCGAAAAAGAATCTGCCGCGCGCGCTGGCCATCGGAACGATTGTTGTCATTGTTCTGTATCTGCTGGCAAACGTAGCCTACCTTGTGGTGTTGCCGCTTTCCGCGATTCAGCATGCGCCATCGGATCGCGTGGCGACGGCAATGCTGCAGAGAATTTTCCCGGTGGCGGGCGCGGCGCTGATGGCCGCCGCCATCATGGTTTCGACCATCGGGACAATCAATGCTCTCACATTGGCCGGCGCGCGAGCCTACTACGCGATGGCGCGCCACGGACTGTTTTTCCCGGCGGCGGGAAGGCTAAATCGCGCGCGCGTCCCTGCACATGCATTGCTGATACAGGGACTCTGGGCTGCGTTTCTGGTTCTTCCCCGCACATTCGACCCGGTGACGCGGCAGTACGGAAACCTCTACAGCAATTTACTGAATTACGTGATTTCCGCGGCGCTGATTTTCTACATTTTGACAATTGCGGGGATTTTTCGACTGAGGATGATCCGGCCCAATGCAGAGCGCCCCTACCGTGCTGTGGGATACCCGTGGCTTCCAGTGATTTATATCGCAGGCGCAGGGGCTATTTTGGCGATGCTCTTCACCTATCGCGCGTCAACCACCTGGCCGGGGCTGGGGATCGTACTCTTGGGGATTCCGGTGTACGCCGTGCTATCTCGCTCCGCGACCATGCGGGAAGTTCAAGACGCCGAGTCCAGTCCAGACTCGGCCTAAGGACGAGCATCCGAGTCTCTTGGACAGCGATCCGACGGCGGATGTGTACTGAAAATGGTACAAAACCTATCCGTGTTAATGAATAATATGATATCTTCTGCGGTGATTTAG
Organism: Candidatus Acidiferrales bacterium; assembly: GCA_049678845.1. Classification (GTDB taxonomy): domain Bacteria; phylum Acidobacteriota; class Terriglobia; order Acidiferrales; family UBA7541; genus DAHUXN01. The sequence continues at coordinate 14,154 of JBAUEX010000135.1, read as the reverse complement.
GGCGATTTGGCCCCATTCTCCGAGTCAGTCGCCTATAAGCCTATGAATCCAAAGGTCGAAGGCCAAGCAATCAAGTCCACCGGCAACGGCATACCCCGGACGTCGCTCGCTTCCGCTGTAGCCGATAAACTGCGCGAAATGATTATTCGCGGCGAGATTCAAGAAGGAGAGCAATTGCGACAGGACGCGATCGCGTCGGATTTTCAGGTGAGCCGCATCCCCGTCCGCGAGGCCATGCGCCAACTGGAAGCGGAGGGACTGATTACCATCGTGCCGCACCGTGGCGGCGTTGTCTCTGCGCTTTCACCCGAAGAAATCGAAGAGCTATTCGATATTCGCGTGCTGCTCGAAAGTGAGGTATTGAGACTCTCCATACCGAACCTCACTGAAGAGGATTTCAGGCAGGCAGAAGCGATCCTGCAGACGTACGAGAAGGCGCTGTGGAAGGAAGAAGAAGTGGGAAACTGGGGCCGCTTGAACTGGCAGTTTCATTCCACACTGTATTCGCGGGCCAATCGTCCGCGATTCATGTCGATGATCCAGACAATCAACAACAACGGGGACCGCTACACGCGACTGCAACTTTACCTGACGCACGCGTTTGAACGCGCCAAACAGGAACATCGCAAGCTTCTGGAGCTGTGCCGGGAGCGAAATGCTTCCGCCGCATGCGAGTTACTGGAACGCCACATCCACAACGCCGGCAGCACTCTGAAAGAATTTCTGAAGCAGCGCCGCGCGTAATTCGCCGGCTCCTCGCTATCGTTGTCAGGATCTCTCGTCTATCAGACCAGCGCCGTTTCTTGTGTCCGATGCATCTTGTATTCCTTCATGGTGTCGTGCTGCTCACGGCGGCGACCGGAGGCATCGCAGCGGTTACCGGCGTAATTCCCTGCTGCGTCAATGTGCGGTCGAAGGCCGGAAGTTCTTGAGTCATCAGGTTCTGATAATCCGCGGTCGCCTCCGAAAGGCTTTTCTCGATGTTCTGGAGCACTTCGAGCGACGCAGGCGTTGGAGCGAAATCCGCGCCGCCCGCGACGTCTCCGGCGCCGGTGCCGACTTCCCCATTGAGCCAGATCAGATTCAGATAGACCTTATAGGCATCCGTGTAATATTTGTCGTCGCTGTTCGCCTGCTCGCGCGCGAGTAGCTTGAACTCGACGGATTGCATCTTCTGATCCATTTGCTGAACGGATTTGCGCAGATCGGCCTTGCTTTTCTGCTCGGCGAGCATCGCGTTCACATCTTCCAGTTGCTTTCGCATCCACTCGATACGATTGACCATGTCTGAGGTGTGGGTGATGTCGTCGCGAATCCGAAGAAGGGTTTTGACAGAGGCGTCGATATCCGCATCCGTGCCTGGCGAATGCGGATCTCTGAGAATTGTAAGAGGCTGAGTTAACGTTTGGCCATTGACGGTAAGCCGCAGAGTGTATTTACCCGGTGCCGCGAGCGGACCGACTTGCGCTCCTTCAATTCCCCAGTGCGTGACGGGGCGAGAATCTTTCCCGCGGAAACGAGGCTCTTCCCAGATGTGAGGATTATCGGGAGCGGCGGTGCGAAGCGCGATTACATGAGGTGGTTCGTAACGAAGGTCCCAGGCCGTTCGATTCAGGCCAGCCTTTCCAGGAGCTTTCAGTTTGCGAATCACATTGTTGTGCTCGTCGAGAACTTCAATCTGAACCGGCTCCTTTGTCGCGGACTTGAGCGAGTAATCGAGGATCGCCCGCCCGCCGCGGACAAAACGGTAGGTGGCACGCGGCGCAAAGAATCGCACCGCGGCCGCGGAAGGATCCTTTGCCATCGCCTCGAGAGAAGTGATGTCGTCCAGAATGTAAAGGCCGCGACCGTAGGTGGAAACAACGAGATCGTGGAATTGCTTTTGTACGACAGCCCAAGAAACCGTGGCGTGCGGCAGACCATCGTCGAAGAGTTTCCAGTGAGCTCCATCGTCAGACGAGTAATACAAATCATTACCCGTGCCGGCGAACAGGAGACCTTTGCAATTCGGGTCTTCGGCGACAACGCGAACGTAGGACAATTCGTTCTTCGGCAAATCGCTTGAGATCCGCGTCCAGCTCTGGCCGAAATTAGTGGTCTTATAGATGTAAGGATCGCGATTATCCATCAGGTGAAAATCGATGGAGACATACGCGGTACCGGCTTCGAAATGGGAAGGCTCGATGCTTGTGACCGTGCCCCATGCGGGTAATCCGGAAATATTTTTCGTGACGTTGTTCCAGTGGCCGCCGCCGTCCTTCGTGTACCAGACTTGGCCGTCATTTGTTCCCGCCCAGATCAGCCCTTTCTGGATTTGCGAGGGCGCGATGGCAAAAACGACCTCGCCATAAAATTGGCCCAGGTTGTCTCCGACGATGCCACCGGAGGAAACGATTCTGCTGGGATCGTTTGTCGAAAGGTCAGGACTGATGACAGACCAGTGCACGCCGCCATCGCTGGTCTTGAAAATCACCTGGCAGCCGTAGTAGACGGTATTGTTGTCGAAGGGGTCGATCGCGAGCGGCGGCGTCCAATGGCAACGGTATTTCGTGTCGTTAGGCGCCGAGTCAAGCGTGTGAATCCAGGGGCTGACGGAGCGGGCCATCTTGGTTCGCGCATCCCAGCGCGTAACTTCATTTCCATAGCAAGTCGCCCAGACGATGTTCGGATCCGCCAGGTCCGGCAGAGTCCAGCCGGATTCGCAGCCGCCCATGGCGTGGTCCCAACCCGGCTGCTCGCCGCCACCGAAAGCAAATCCAAATGATGTGCTAGGCCCACGCATGTTGCCGTCGTCCTGCATGTTGCTGTAGACGTCGTAAGGAACTTGATTGTCGACGGCGACGTGATACATCTGGCCGATGGGCAGCGTGACGCGATTGAATCCGCGTCCGTGCGCGGTGGTGATCAGAAGGCCGCCATCGTTCGTGAGGGCGAAGCGATTCGGATTCTTAGGGTCAACCCAAATGTCGTGATTGTCGCCTCCCCAAGGCACTTCCTTGAAAGTTTCGCCGCCATCAATGGATTCGTAGAAGCCGCTGTTCGCGATGTAGATTTCGTCCTCGTTGCCCGAGGAAACAGCGATACGAATGTAATATCCCGCGCGACCGATTAACGGGCGTTGCCAGTTGACGACGCGCCAATTCTCACCGCCGTCATCGGAACGCCAGACGGAGCCTTGATCTTTGGTTTGAATCAATGCGTAGACGCGCTCGGAATCCGTTGGCGCCACCGCTACGTCGATTTTCCCCACGGGCGGTTTCGGCATGCCGTGACCTTCGATGCGCGTCCACTTCGTTCCGCCATCACGCGACACGTAAACGCCGCTGCCGGGTCCGCCACTAAATTCACCATACGTGTGCATGACGATCTGCCAAGTGCCCGCAAACAATACGTCAGGATTGTGAGGATCCATCGCGAGGCCCGAGCATCCCGTATTCTCGTCGACAAACAAAACCCGTTCCCAGTTCTTCCCGCCGTCCGTGGTGCGAAAGACGCCGCGTTCCTGCTGCGGGCCTGTCGTGCGGCCAAGAGCGCAAACGAAAACATTGTTTGCGTCGCGCGGATTCACAATCACGCGACCAATGCGCCCCGTCGCATCGAGTCCCATGTGCGTCCAGGTCTTGCCCGCATCCGTGGACCTATAAACCCCATTGCCCATGACGTCGGTATCACGAATGGCCCACGCTTCGCCCGTTCCGGCCCATACCACGTTCGGATCGGAAGGCGCAACGGCCAGCGCACCAATCGCGGCCACTGGCTCCTTGTCGAAAATCGGCAGCCAGCGGCCGCCCCCATCCATCGTTTTCCAAACGCCACCCGACGCGGCGCCCGCGTAGTAGACGTTCGGATCGCCCGGCACGCCCGCGACGGAGGCGACGCGATTGCCTACGGTTGGGCCGATGAAGCGGAAACGGAATTGTTCCTGGCCACCCTCGCCACGGCGACGCTGGGCGAGGCTTGGGAGAGCACAGGCGGCGACGACAACAACGCAAAGAACTAAATTTCCGAAGACGCGATTCATTTTGCACATTTCTGGGCCTTTCGTGGGGCTCTTGGCGAGCCCCTGAGCATCTGAAAATTCCGTTGAACCCTTCCCTGAAAACCCGATTGGACCTAAGGTCTCCTTGGAATGGGCGGGAGCCTTCGTTCCTTAATCTCGAAACCTGTTGGCGGCGTAACGCCGAGCAAGTACTGCACAAAATAATCCCAGCGGCGGCGGCTGACGTACAACGCGTGGGGACCGCTGTCGCCGTGAAACATATTCGGAACATAAAGCATGTCGAAATTCTTGTTCGCGGTCATCAGAGCATCAACCAGGCGCATCGTTTCGACGGGATTCACGTTGTTGTCAATATCGCCGTGAATCAGAAGCAAATGTCCCTTGAGGCGGTCCGCCATGGTTACGTTTGATTGTTCTTCGTAATCTTTTCCCACGGGATAGCCTTGATACTGCTCGTTCCACCAGGCTTTATCGAGGCGCGGATCGTGGTCGCCGGAAGTGGAGACGCACACTTTGTAGAAATCCGGGAACTGCAAAATCGCGTGCGCGGAACCGTAGCCTCCGGCGGAGGTCCCGTAAATACCCACGCGTGTAATATCCATGTACGGATACTTTGCGGCCATCTGCTTGATCATCGCGACGTGATCGGCGAACGAACCGCCGAGGTTGTGATAGGAAAATTCGTGGAAGGCGCGCGAACGTCCGGTGGTGCCGCGGCCGTCAACCATGACGACAACAAATCCGAGTTCCGCCATGGATTGAAGGCGCAGTGCAGAGCCGAATGATTTGGGCACGAAGAATCCCTGCGGCCCGGTATAGACCTGTTCGACGATCGGATATTTCTTCGAGGGATCGAAGTTTGTGGGACGCACGATTACGCCGTACAAGTCTGTTTTGTCATCGAGGGCTTTGCCTTCGAATGGCTCAGGACTCTTCCACCCCATCCTTTGTAGCCCGCTCACGTCGGTCTTCTCGAGGACGCGAATTACGGAGCCGTCCTTGCTGCTGCGAAGAACCGATTCGCCCGGCAAATCAACGCGCGAATCGTTGTCGACGAAGTATTGACCGTCGGGCGAAACGCTCACGGTGTGATCCGCGTTTTCCGGGGTGAGGAGCGTGAGGTCGGAGCCATCGAAATTCACGCGATAGAGATGGGTGAGATACGGGTCTTCATTTTTCTCGCGACCGCTTGCCAGAAAATAAACTTGATGGTTTTTGGCGTCGATATTTTCAATTTGGCGGACGACCCAATTGCCCTTGGTCACTTGATTCTTGAAATGGCCTTCGTCGTCGTACAGGTACAACTGATTCCATCCGTCTTTCTCCGAAGACCAGAGAATGCCTCCGTTGTCGGGGATGTAACGGAGGAAATGTTCGCCGGGATCGATGTAGAGGCCGTCCTCTTCGCTGATCAAGACTCGCTCGTTGCCCGTTTCGGCGTCGACAACTCGCAGTTCCGTCTCTTTGTTTCCGCGCGTGCCGCGCTCGTAGAAGAAGCTCTTATTATCAGGGAACCAGCGGAAATAGCCGGGGCCACCCTGAAACTCGAGGTCGAGGGGAGCCGTTTTGACGTCAACTCGCTTGCCGGACAGGACGTCAAAGACCATCACTTCCGCATGCGGGAGCGCTTCTCCGGGCAACGGGTAAACGTAATCGTAAGCTTTCGGCCGAAGCTGACCCGGCGGGACAAACTGCAAGGTGGTAAAGCGTCCGGCATTGCGCGAATCGATCCGGAAGGTAATCAACTTCGAGGAATCGGGCGACCAGAATAAGTCCGGGCGTGTCCTGGCATCCTCGCCACGTTGAACTCCCTCGGTGACAAGGGTACGAAGGTCTGGAAGCGGCGTCGCGTAATCCCATCCGGGCACGCCATCGCGCGTCAACTGCACGCCTTCACCGGTCGAAGTATCACGCAGAAATAAATTGTGGTCTTTCAGGTAGGCGGCCCATCGGCCATCGGGAGAGATGTTCTCGTACGGATCTTCTTTGGGGCGCGAGCTTTTCGTGCAATCGTAATTGGTGAGTTTGCAGGTCCACTCCGCGTCATCGATCTGAAAACGGATCGCGCTCTCTTTGTCGGTGTATTCGAAATTATAGAAGGGCAAGTGTGCCGCGTCGTAGGGCTGTCTTGAGGCGCGCGACAAAGCCTCTGCCAGCCGCGCATGATCGAACGCCGGGGCGCTGGTGTTCTTCGCGGCGTCTACCACGATGAATTCCGAGCCCTTCGGGCCGTCGCTGCGGTACCAGAAACGGTCACTCTTCTCGATCCACGTGGGACGAATATCCGCGACGGTGACCATCGAGCGCAGGTTGCCGCCCAGGAAACGCTGCGCGCGCTGGTAGTCCTCGAGAGTTCCTTGCGCGTTTGCGAGCGCGGGCATGAGCAGGAAACAAAGTGTTGCGACCGAAACGATCACACGGCCACGATAGGAACCCATGCAGCCTCCTCTACTCGCTAGTAAGAGCGTCGAAACGGAAAGGGACGCTGAGACACGCACTCCGCACGCACCAACGCGACATCATCCACTCGACTGGCGCTACCGTCCCGGAATAAACAACTCCAATCTGACGTGCCACGATACGGACTGTCCGGGCGCCAACCAATCCATGCCCGTATTTCTGTGACCCCAAAGTTTCGTGTTGAACGGATCCGCCAAGTTGAACTGCGGTTCGAGGACGATAAAATCCTTGTCCGGCGGAGCATAAGCCTGAATGGCTTTGATTTGTGGCGAGAGCGCCGTGATGCGAAGGCCATATTTCGCGGCAGGATCAATCACATCGATGACCGCGTCCCCGGCGGCATTGCGCTTGAGGTCGGTGAAGCAGTCATCCATGTAGAGCGTAGGCCCGAGGGCTGCGCCGCCCGGAGCCGTAAAATCGTACGGGGTGCCCTGGACGGGCACCACTTTCCCCGTTGGAAAAACATCATCGTAATTGTTCACCACAGTTCGCATGTCGGCCGGCAAGTGCAACCTGACTTGCGCCCGATTGCCGCTGGGAAAACGGAAGTAGGGGTGGAAACTTATGGCCATGGGCAGCTTTGCGCTTCCAACGTTCTTGGCCGTGACGATGACGTCCAGCGCAGTGTTTTTCAAAATCATACGCACGCTGACATCCGTCTTGGAGGGCCAGTGGCCGTCAAAATTTCCACCGTGCAGAAAACCCGATACTGTTGACTCCGCTGGGCCGTTGTGGAATTTCACATCCTCGAAATGCGCGGACATGATTAAGCCGTGCATGGCGTGAACTTCCGCGCCGGGCTTCTTGCCCTTCCAATTCGCCGGAAGCGACAGCGACTGATTGCCGATTGTGGTCTCGATTATCTTTCCGTCCGCAGAGAGCTTTCCGCGGATTCGATTTGGATACGGCAGGAGGATTGCGCCGCCCATGGAAAAGCTCTTGTTGCCGAAAGCGTCGTTTTGATTTTCGAGAAGGTTTTTGGCTTCGGGCAGACTCGGGGCGTCGATGACGTCAATGTCGCCCTTGCCTGGCAAATAGGCTCTGACCTGAAGCAAGTTCATCCCGTTTCCCGGCAGGATGGTCGCGCCAAGGAATTGGGGTTTGGTATGATCAGCTGACTGCGGCCTCGTCAAGATCACAGCGGGCTCCCCTCCAATCGAAATAGGCGTCGATACCGCGGCACGGGAACCGGTTTTAGCCGCACGAGGCCTGTACCGATGCCCCGAAGAAGCTTGGACGGCAAAGACGGCGGCCGCGAGTACAAGAATAAAAATGAATCCGTGCTTGGTCATCAAGAGCTCCTTTTCTGCAGAAAACGTTTACTTGACGAAATCAGTTACAAATTGGGAGATGGCAGCAATTTTCGAAAACCTTATACCGAGATTCGCGACGGCAAGCAAGAACCTTTCCCCCAGCGTCCGTGATGACCTGTGTGGCATGCATTTTCAGTTTGCAGTCGACGGCAGCCTGGCTAGCTCCACCGGAACTTTATCGCCCTCCATAGGGATGAGAAGCTGATTGTCCTCTCCCGGCTTGCTGGTGAATTTCTGCAGCAGATGACGTCCCAGCGTCACTTCGTAGCTTCCCGCGGGCAAACCGGTGACATGGATGGCTGTCCGGTGAGGAGTCGCAGCACGATTCTCAAGAATGAAATTGATGCGGCGCAGCGGGTTGTCAAATGAAACGGGTTGACCCTTCGCGAAGCCGTCGCGATCGAGAAGAATGTGCACGCGTTGAGAACCACGCAAGATGTGGAAGCGCGTGCGCAGACCGTCCTTCGGGATGACTTGCGTTAATCCGTTCTTGTTTTCAAGATCGCCGCCGTACGCGAAGAGTCCAAAAATCGGATCGTTCACAACAACCGTTGCGGCGGTTCGCAATGCGCCCGTGAATCCCAAATCGATTTCGCCGGAGTACCACCACGGGCCGCGTCCCATTTCCTTGTTGCCCAACCACGCGCGGCCCCAGGGACGCGGTTCGAAGCCGCCGCTTGCGCCGCCGTCGTCATTCTTACCGGGATACCAGTAGCCGTAGTTGGATTCTGGCGTGCCGGAATTCAAAAGCGCCCACGAGCTCAGGTACGAAGCGAATCCGAGCCGCAGGTAGGTTGCAGGATCCTTCGCAAAATTGAGGGCATAGTCCATCACGGCCCAGCCGCCCATCTGCGCCATGTAGCTGAGCGTGTAGCTCGCGTTGCCGCTCGCGCGATAATCGCTGCCCAAATCGTAATAGGCAGTCTCGAGCCAGCCACGGCAGGCGATGTTCAATTTCATCTGCTCATCCAGGAACGCGGCGGCGTCATCGTATTTGACGGCACGACTGAAATCTGTCTGCGACGGATTCGGCGAAGCAGAATCACCGGGGGCATTCACGTGATGCATCGCGTAGCGCGCGAAAGCTTCCGTGGATTCGAAACCCGTCGAATCGAAAGGATATTCCGAGCCGAAAAGATACGGATGATCGTTGATGAAATATTCGACCTTCTTCTCCCACGCGTTTCTTAACCAATCGGCCTGATCCTTGTGGCCGCCGTCGTACAGCGCTTGAAACAACGCGGGTATCACCAGTTCGTCATATGTGCCCGTTTTATCCGCGGACCACTTAATCAGTTCGTCCGGAACCGTGAAGAACGCTTTGGCCGTTCCGAAGGCGCGCTCGAGGTACCCGTCTTCGTTCAGATATTTTGTTGTGGACGGATAAAGCTTAGCGACCTGAGACATGTAGTAGTACATGGCGATCACGTGCGGATAATCGTAGATTCTCCATACGTGCTTCTTGCCGCGGACAGTGTCTTCAGGGCTGTCGCGATTCACTTTCCAATTTGGAATGCCATAAATCGCGTAGGGATATTCTTCCTTTTCGGTCTCCTGCAATCCGCCCCAAACATAATTCTTGATGTAATACTCGACCGCGGAAATTTCCGGTTGCGAAGGATAGAAAACATTTTCTCCCGCAACATACATGGCTTTGCCCAGGATCGGATCGTCACAAGCGACAGCATAAGACTGAAGCCCGTCCAGATCGTCGGGGCTCCGCAGAATTTCGTGCTTCATGTCCCATTGCGAGAAAAGGCCGTTGTACCACTTGCTTGGGTCGCGATGTTGCTCGTGCGTGACGATAAATGACGCGCGCTTCTGGAAAAGAGTTTCGAGCGGCTGGGTCACAAAAAATTCAAGCGAGAGGTATTCGCCCTTCCCGTACTCCACTTTCAGCAGATTCTCTCCCAGGCGCGAAAAGCGAACCTTGTAGACGCGGACGTCCTTGCCGCGTTCCCCCAGATCCTCGATCTGCGTGCTCTCGGCATGCTCAGGAATAACGGCGCGAATCTTATTGTGGGTATGGAGCGAAAACATGGCCGGCAGATCCGTTGGAACGGTCATGCCGGGAACAACATTCACGTCGAAAAGACCCTCTTGGTACAGGACCTGGCGCACTCCCGCGTAGTCGGGAGCCCATCGAAAGCGGAATCCATATCTCGCGGAATCGCCTGTGCGGCCCTTCGGCGCTAAGATTAGCCGCGTGTTTGGCAGCCGCCAGTTCCCTCCCTTGGCGCGAAGTTCCTCTGCGCTCGCCGCGGAATGAATGTAAGCGCCGTAGCCGCGACTGGCTCGGGAAAAATCGAAATATTCGAGGGAAGTGCCCCCGACCGGCGTCATCACCAGATATGGACCCTCGGAGTTGGTTCGCATCAGGAAGATGAAAGAGCCGTTGCCTCCAATGAAACTGTGGCGGATCAGGCGCTTGGTGTAGGTTTCCGTTTTGTCCCAAACGTATCGCGTGTTGAACTGGAGAGGCAGGCCTAGATCGCCGATTTCGATTTCATGATCGGTGTTGTTGCGAAGCGATATCGTCCAAAGCAATGCGTCGTTCTGAAGTTGGAAGGTCTCGGTAGCTTGCAGGTCGCGAGTGGGATTGATTTTGTCGCCTGCGTCGCCATTGAGGCGCCACTGGAAAATTCCCGCGGTTGCGTTGTCCTCGAGATGCGCCTCGATACGAAGCGCCGAAGTCGTGACCGGGTCGAATGCAGCTTCGCTAAATTTGTCGGCTGCGACGGGGTAACCTCCGGTGGCGTTCACTTCCTTCCAGTTTGCGCCGTCGCGGTACAGGACTCGCCAGCTCTTTGGCAGCTTGCAAGGCGCATCCGGATTTTTGTCTTCCGCCCAGTACACTTGCGCCGACCAAACTTTTTCCGGCGCGGGAAAATCATATTCGACCCACTCCGTGGTTCCCTTCCGGCCGTTCCAGACAAATCGCGGGACGCCCATGTCCTGCGAATTACGAGGGACAATTTTGTCGTTTAATGCAAATACGGCGGGAGAAGTGATTGAAGCGGAGGTACGACTGGAAGTCGCGACGGTGGGGATAGCCGTTCCAATTGTGTATGTGGCTGCGGACGAACCGGCCGGATGACTGTCGTTCATCCTTGCAGCAGAGGCTTGCTTCCAGTCGCGATCTCCCGGCGCCCGATATCGAATTACGACATCGCCCAGCGCTTCACCGGAGGCTATGTAGTCGGTGTCATATTTGTCGTGGACGTGTTTGAGGCTGGTGACGCCGGAGGTCGAAAAGCGAACCTGAAATTGGGAGTTCTCGACGGATTGTTGCGCGAGGGTCGCGGGCGAAATGCCCATCGCGGCGACCAACAATGCAAGCGTACGAACGTGCACCGGGATATTGCCTCCCAGAAAATCTCAGCCATCCATTGGCGGCGCTTTGCCAAGGTAATTCATCGTGGCGAAAACAGTAAGGTCCGCGGAACGGGATATAATATACGCTTTCGAGCAAGATGCACTAAATACTTTGGTTAGCAGCGATAGTGTTCGCGCGTCCGGTGCAAATTTATCCGGGAGCTACGACAGACTGGCCGTACCTGATGACGGCCAGTTGCGATTCTTCTGTTGACGAGTAAACGTTTTCAGCATAAATAACGGGCGCGCATCGGAATCATAGTCTGGGCAGACGATTGGCTTCAACATTCAACGTTTTGCCGGAGGGATTCGCCAATGACAATTGAGAAGCCAGGAAGGCGCGGCTTTTTAAAAGCAGGCCTAACTGCGGCGCTAGGAACGGCGGCGATTCCCTTTGCCATGCCGACACGCGACTGGCCGATTTCACTGGCGCAGGAGCAATCGGCGGCTCCGGCTGGCGCGGCGGCCCGAATCAAGATTGATTTCGACCGGAAGATTGGCGCCATCGACCGAAATATTTACGGCAATTTTACCGAGCACCTCGGGCGGTGCATCTACGGCGGAATTTACGACGAAGGTTCTCCTCTCTCGGACAGCAATGGTTTTCGTAAAGACGTTCTGGAAGCGGCGCGTGGGATGCATGTTTCCGTGTTGCGCTGGCCCGGAGGAAATTTCTCATCCGGATACAATTGGAAAGACGGAATTGGGCCGAAAGACGCGCGTCCGCGTCGCTGGGATACCGCGTGGCGGGAAGAAGAGTCGAACCGCTTCGGCACCGACGAGTTCATCGAATACTGCCGAAAGCTTGGCGCCGAACCGTATATCTGCGTAAACATGGGCACGGGCACAATGCAAGAGGCGGCGGACTGGGTGGAGTATTGCAACGCGACGACGAACACTGACTGGGCGAATCAGCGCCGAAAGAACGGGCACGCGGATCCCTACAACGTGAAGTATTGGGCGCTGGGCAATGAGGTTTATGGAAGTTGGCAGGCGGGAAGCAAGGATGCTGCGGACTACGCTGCGGCAGCTTTGGAATTCGGGAAGATGATGCGCTGGATCGACCCGTCGATTAAGCTCATCGCGTGCGGGGGGCCCGGCGTGGAATGGAATTTGCCCGTCCTCGAAAAGCTTGCCGACATTGTTGATTATATTTCGCTGCACCACTATGGCGGCAGCACGGACAACACGAAAGAATTCCAGGATGCACACTACTTCGAGAAACAGATTGAAGTGCTGGACGCGGTCATCACGGCGGCGATGTCGAGGAGCAGAAAAAAAGAGCGCGTGGCAATTGCAGTGGACGAGTGGAATATCTGGTTTCGGTCGTGGTTCCACCGCGGCGACAATCACATGCTGGAAGAGGTTTACAACTTGCGGGACGCCCTGTGGGTGGCGTCGGGATTGAACTCATTCCATCGGCATTGCCAGACAGTGAAGCTGGCGGATGTCGCGCAGTTAGTGAATGTGATTGCGCCCATCATGGCCAACGCGACCGGAATTGTGCTGCAGACGACGTACTACCCGCTTAAGCTGTACACCGACTATTGCGGAGATGTAGCACTTGATTCGCTGGTGCGTTCAGACGCGTTTCCCGGAGCGCCGGATGTGCCGTATCTGGATGTATCCGCGACAACGGATAAAACCAACGCGAAATTAACTTTGGCAGTTGTGAATCGGCATCCTACCGATGCTGTTTCGGCGGACATCGTGATCGAGGGATTCAATCCGCAAGCTTCCGGGGACCTCTACGAGATCAATGGCGCGTCGCTCGATGCGACGAACACATTTGCGAATCCAAATCAAGTGACCGCGAAACGCAAATCGTTTTCGGGAGCCGGAAGGAATTTCCGCCAAACGTTTGCCGCGCATTCCGTTTCGGTGATGACACTGCGAGGTTAATTGCCGGTATTTTGATTTCGTGGCGAGCCTTTTTTGATTTCCTCAACAGCAAGAGTTATCTTGCCGTGCAACGATTGCGCCGCGGTCACCGAAATCGCCGCGCAATTTTTCGCCAGCCAGTCGGCATCGGCATTTCTCAGATCAGCTTCAGGCATTGTGGTACACAAGGCGATCACTCTGCATCCGGCGGCTTTTCCTGAGCGGACGCCTGCGGGAACGTCTTCGACAACGATGCAGTCGGCGGGATTCAGTCCCAGCAATTGCGCGCCTTTGAGATAGGGATCGGGCGCAGGCTTCCCATGCTTGATGTCGTCTGAAGAAATAAAAAACTTCGGCCGCGGGAGTCCCCCGGCGACGAGTCGCGCTTCGGCCAGGGGGCGCGTGCAGGAAGTCACGATCGCCCATTGATTGATGGGGAGCGAACGCAGGAGTTCAATCGCGCCGGGCCAGGGTACGATGCCTTCCAAATCGGCGAGTTCCCTTCTCTCGACCTCGCGATTCTCGGCGCGGTGGTCGGATTGCGACAGATAATCGCGAATCGTCGAAATGCTGGGGCGCCCGTGCGCGGCGCGCACAACTTCCCGCGGATCGAAGCCGTGCTCGACGGCCCATCCATGCCAGACACGCGCGACCGCCGGAGTGGAATCGAGTAATACGCCATCCATGTCAAATAGGAGTCCGCGGCAGGAGATTTGCATTTTTGTGCGATTCAACTTTTCATTTCTCGCAAGGCAGTTGCCATCCCTTTCCGGAGTGGAAAACATATTTCTATATGATTGCAGTTCTAGTCAGGTTTGCGCAGTCAAATCAAGCAGGCGTTGAAATGGTCGGCATGGACCTTGGAGATTGTTCCCGCCTTAAGGACTCTTCTCCTTTCCATGGCCGCCGCGGCAACACCGCAAGCCCTGCTGCTCCCCGCCTGAACAAATTCCGGAGAGAATTTATGGTTGCTGCGTAGCTTCTTTTGGCAGCTCGATCTTCTGCGTTTCACCAACCCAAAAGAGTTGGAACTGACTGAAGTGGTGGTAGTGGTGCAGGTAATGCCCCTGATATTGAAGGTAGACGTCCACATTCTCAGGCAACCACAGGGTCACCTTGTGTTTG
>JBAUEX010000134.1:0-3309 GCA_049678845.1 Candidatus Acidiferrales bacterium | reverse complement strand
CGTTTTGTCCGTTTTGTCCGGGCAATGAGCTGAAAACGCCGCCGGAGATTCTGGCTTATGGAAGAAATGGTAGCGGAAAAGACACGCCGGGGTGGACCGTGCGCGTGGTTCCGAACAAATTCCCGGCTCTTGGAATTGAAGGAAATCTCGACCGGCAAGGCGAGGGATTGTTCGACCGCATGAACGGAATCGGCGCGCATGAAGTGATCATTGAGACGCCGGACCATCAGAGCACGCTCGCAATGCTGCCGGAAAAAGCCCTTGAGGAAGTGCTGTGGGCGTACCGCGATCGCGTGCTGGATCTGAAGAACGACAAACGTTTTCGGTATATCTTACTTTTCAAGAACCACGGAGAAGCGGCGGGAGCGTCGCTGGAGCACACGCATTCCCAATTAATCGCCCTGCCGATCGTCCCGAAACGCGTCCGCGAGGAAGTAGATAATTCGCGCCGATACTATGACGTGAAAGAACGGTGCATTTTTTGCGACATGATCAGGCAGGAGATCGAGACAGGCACGCGCGTGATTCTCAGCAATGATCAGTTTATCGCGCTGGCCCCCTACGCGCCGAGGTTTCCCTTCGAGACATGGATTCTGCCGCTGCAGCACAGTTCTTCATTCGAAAACCAGGCGAGTCCGGTTTACACGAGTCTCGCGAAGTTGTTTCACGATTTCCTGGGACGGCTGGACACAGTGCTAAACCGACCCGCTTATAATTACGTGATCCACACGTCGCCGATTGGAGAGGAAATCAACGATCATTATCACTGGCATGTGGAAATGATGCCGAAGCTGACACGGGTGGCTGGTTTCGAGTGGGGAACTGGTTTCTATATCAATCCCACGCCGCCCGAAGAGGCGGCGCGGTTCTTGCGCGAGGCGCAGCTTTAGGGACTAGACCAAGACTTCAGGTACTTCCATCCGACCACCGCGGAAGGCGGATTCGAACGCGGCGACGCACTTGGGATCGAAATCGCTGCCAGCGCCCTTCAGGATGATATCGCGCGCTTCGAATGGAGACATTGCTTTGCGGTAGGGACGATCGCTGACGAGCGCGTCGTATACATCGGCCACCGTAATGATGCGTGCTTCAAGGGGAATATCTTCGCCCTTGGTTGGATGATAGCCTGAGCCATCGAACTTATCATGATGGGCGAGAATGATCGGCAGCACGCGACGCAAGGTGCCGCCTACGGCCACGGGACGAAGCGCCTCGACGCCTCTCGGTAAGTGAGCCTGCACTTCGACGATTTCGTCTTCCGAGAGACGCGCCGATTTGTAAAGGATGTTGCGGCTGACTTCGAGCTTTCCAATGTCGTGGAGAAGAGCCGCGGCGCGTACGTCTTCAATTTGCTCGTCTGGCATGCCCATTTCCGCCGCCATGCGCGCGGCGTAAACCGAAACGCGGAACGAATGATTCTGCGTGTATTTGTCGTTGGAGATTACCTGGCAGAGGATTTGCAGCACGCCGAAATAGGTTTCGCGCAGCTCGGTCATGCCTGCTTCCTTCACTTCGTAAAGACTGCCCATGGCATAGGCGGTTACGATGAGGAAGCCGCCCCAGATGGATACGTCGGACCAGCCGATCAAATGGCGCATGCTGACGCCCAGGCCGGAGGCCAGCGCCACGGGGTTCATTATGTTAAGCCATGAGACGATTAGTATCGAGGCAATCGCGGTTTGAACGGCGCGCGTCCGGCCGAAGTAGTACGCCGCGAAAAGCGTGGGGAGGTTATAGAACGTCAGAACGAGACGTTCTCCCGCCACGAAGAAATTGATCACGGCGGCGAAAGCGATAATGGAAAAAATCAACAGTAGCTCTTTGTTGAGCGCCATCAGGCGGGACATGAGTGGCTTGTTCAAGAGCTTATCCTCCGCGAATGAGTCGAGTCTTTTTCGAGCTGCGGGCCAGTGTTGCGATCGCTCTAAATGGTAACAATACAGTCTGTTTTGCGGCGCTGTTTGTCGGCTGCATTGCTCTATCCATACAACTGTACTAAGCGCGGGCGCACCTGTACCGAAGGACAGGTGATGGCGTGATGGAATTTTTATTGCGCTGATGGTACTTTGGCGACAGGACTGAAGAAGAAGCGATGCGAAGAAGGAGAAAGAAATGACGTGGGGCCAGAGACGAACGCTGGTGATCTTGCTGGTAATTGCGGCCGTGGTGCTGTTCTTCTGGATGGTTCCGCACTGGACGTTCACAAACGGCGAGACCATTTCGTCGAATTCCGTTCTGGTTCTCGATCTGAACGGATCTATCGAAGAACAGCGCGCCACGGACCTTTCGAGTGTCTTCTTCGGCTCGCAAACGCTAGTGCTTCATGAAATCAATGATGCAATCGATTCGGCCCGAACCGATCCCCGAATCGAGGGGCTGGTTGTAAGAATCGGCCCCCTGGAAACCGGATGGGCGAAGCTGGAAGAGATTCACTCTCATCTGCTCGCGTTCCATGCGAGCGGGAAGCCGAGCATCTGCTATTTGGGATATGACGGCGAAGAGAACGCGGAATACTATGTGGCTACGGGCTGCGACCAGGTTTGGCTCGAACCGTCGAATCCGCTCGGTGTGCGCGGAATGATGGCCGAAGCGACGTTCCTGCGCGGCACGCTCGACAAATTAAAGATCGTTCCGAATTTTTATCACATCGCGGAATTCAAGACCGCGACCAACCAATTAACCGAGAAAAAGTTCACGTCAGCGCATCGCGAAGAAGTCGCGTCGCTTCTCAATAGCTTGTATGACCAATACCTCACGGAAGTTTCGGCGGCACGCCACATGGAGCGCGCGCATTTTGCGGACTTGGTGCAGAAGGGACCTTTTTTGCCGCAAGACGCGATGCAAAACAAGCTGGTCGACCGTTTGGCGTACTGGGATGAAGTGCAGGATTTTTTTCGTCAGAAGACCGGGGAGTGGAACCCCGTGGGATTCGCGCAATATCGTCAGGGATTAAGCGATGGGAGCGGACCGAAGATTGCGATCATCTATGCGTCGGGAGAAATTGTATCGGGTGTATCGCAGATAACTCCGGGCGGGACGGTCGTCATGGGTGGCGATTCCGTGGCGGCCGAGATCCGAGAGGCGCGAACTGACTCCAGTATCAGGGCGATTGTTCTTCGCGTCGATTCGCCGGGCGGTTCATCTGTGGCCAGCGAGGTGATTCGACGGGAAGTCGAGCTGGCGCGCAAAGCGAAGCCCGTGGTCGTTTCCATGTCGGATGTGGCGGCGTCGGGCGGATACTGGATTTCCATGTCCGCCGACAAGATTATCGCCGATCCGGACACGATTACGGCATCGATCGGCGTCCTG
>JBAUEX010000133.1:0-4531 GCA_049678845.1 Candidatus Acidiferrales bacterium | reverse complement strand
GAGAAACACCACGGAGCTATATGGCGTCAGCGCATTGCCACGTGTCGCACCATAGGCGACGAATGGATTCCACAACCCCATCAGCACGCCCGACACGATGCAGATGACGATGCTTTTTTTCGACGCCGTCCGTCCACCGGGCAGGCTGCCGAATGCCTTGCCATCGAGAATCACGGCAATCAGCGCACACACCACACCGGCTGCGATCAACAGCAGATTCCCCTTCGGCTGCAGGATGTAGCTCAGCATGGTGCCCACGACTAACGCGATGCCAATGGAAACCGGCAATGCGACTGCGAGTCCGGCCATATCAATCGCGGCCACCAGCAGCAGGTTCGCCAGATTGAAAATCGCGCCGCCGACGAGCGTGGAAACGATATTCGAGGTGTCGGCCGAATGCACATTGTTCAGAAAGCTGGAAGCATCGTGCCCGGTGCTGCCCATGGTGAGGGCAAGGATAAGAGACATCAGGAAAATGCCGATGGCATAATCCCAATAGAAGAGTTCAAAACGGTAATTCTTCACGCCTTTGTATGTATTGGCCCACGAGCCCCAGCAGATAGCGCTGGTGATAATCATGAGCAGCGCGGTCGAAAAAGTGTGAGGAGTGAACATCTCGCCCTTTCCCCAACGGTGTCAGATCGCAGAGACGCGGGCCCAATGTCTTTAGCGTTAAAACTACAATCCCGCAACAAGAGCAGGACGCTGCGAGCGAAGCAGCGCGATCACGTCGTCGCGCTTGGCCATCGCGCGCGCTCCGACCTTAGTGCAACACAGGGCAGCGCAAGCGTTGGCGAATGCACCCACGTGTTCAGGGTCCCAACCCCGAAGCAGCCCGTAAGAAAGGCCGCCCATGAAGGCATCGCCCGCACCGGTCGTATCCACCACCTTGACGGCAAAGGCTGGCGCGTGAACGACCTTGTCCTTGCTGGCGATCATGCAGCCGTTCGCACCCATGGTAATGGCAACGAGCTTCGGTCCCATTGTCAGCAGTTTTCGCGCCATGCGCTCATAATCATCTTCGCCGGTAAGCTCGAGCGCGGCCGCTTTACAAGGCTTTAGCACGTCAACCAATTTCAGTCCCAGGGTTAGTTCTTCCTGCGTGCCAAGGTTTGCCTGACAGAAAAAACTCGGGGACACGTCCAGATCGAAAAGCACGCGCACGCCCGCATCGCGCGCCACCTGCATCGCTTCGCGCACGGGCGTTATGGGGAGTTGCGAAGCCTCAGTGTGAAAGTGCTTGGCCTTTTTGATATTCGAAGCGAAGTGCGTGTGCACCTGATGCACGCTGATTTTTCCGGTTACGTTTGGAAACATGTAGATGCAACGTTCTCCTGCCACGTCCACGGGAATCCATGTCAGCGACGAAAGCTCGCCTTTGACGACTTCGATCCCCGACAAATCCATTCCGTCGTCAGCGAAGGCTTTTTGAATGAGTCGCCCGTTGTCGTCATCCCCGATCAATCCGAGCCAACCGGATTTCACGCCCAGCCGCGCTACCTGCGTCAGATTGTTGGCTGTCACGCCTCCCGCGTGGATTTCCAGCCGCGTGGCATTGATTTTCTCCTCAGGCCCCAGCAGCCGCGGCACGATGGCGAAAAAATCGACCGTGCAACTGCCGATTCCGACGACATCCGCTACATCACCCATGGCCGTCCCCTCTTTCGATTGCGTCTGCAACGTTTTCCTCGGCGCGATCGAAGAATGCGCTGCTTATAAGTCTCGATGTTTCGAGAGTCAAACCGAAACAGATTACAGCATTTTCGCCCGTCTCCTGCAGGATTCTAGGGAAGGGAAGGATGAGGGTCGCCGGGAAAGTGACTTTGCGGTGTTGGCCGCGTCATCAAATCAATAAATTCCTTATCGAACTTGGATTTGTCGAGGTCCGTATTGACAATCACAAGCTGCTCGCCGATTCCGGGATTCTTCCCAGGCTCCCAAGCGAGCGTATCGCCGTAACTTGGCCCCTGGTCGATCGAAGCGTCGAGATAAAGCTTTTCCGTGCGCGTAATCATCTTCGGGTCGAGCCAGGCGACGGCAGCGAGTTCGTCCCACATGTACTCCGCATCGCCGTATTTTGCGATGTATTGCGCTACCGGCGTGTTTGTCTTTCCGATCTCCGCGATCATTTCCTTCGTCAGCCGCGTTTTGATTGAGATGTCCACAGGCGTATCTACAATCCGCGCCCAATGCGCGTGCAGGACGGCATGCGTTGCCTCAGGATCCATCCAGAAATTGAATTCGCGGCGCGGATTCATGCGAAATTCAGGGTCGGTGCTCTGCGGATCGATGCTCCCGCCCATGACGATCAGCTCCCTGGCAAGTTCAGCGAATTGCGGGTCGATGGTAATGGCGAGTGCGAGATCGGTCAGCGGGCCGCCTTCGTAAATCGTCACCTGATGCGGATAGCGATGCACCATGCGAATCATGAAGTGGGCCGCATTCTCATTCGCGGGTTTGGTGGTGGGAGCGCCTTCCACAAGCGGCGGAACGTCAAACGGCCCGTGGACTTTGCCCCAATTCCACGCACCCTGGTAAACAACTTTGCCGTAGAGTTTTTCCCACCGCGCAGTGAATTCCTTGCTGTTGTCGATAGGAAACACCGCACCGGGGACGACGGGAATGTCCGTGCGGCCGATAATCTCGAGCATGCGAAGCGTGTGCGCCACCTCTTCGTCGCGCCACTGATCGCCCGTCACGACCGTGATGCCCAACACTTCCGTTTGCGGCGACTGAATCAGCGCCAGAATTGCCTGCTGGTCGGTCGTAGCAGGTCCGCGCGCGTCCTGGTCAATGATTATTTTTCGCTTCTCCTGCGCATGCATAGGCACAGCAAGAAGCGAAGAAATGCACAAGCACAGGAAAAACCGAGTTGCGCTCATATCCAAGCCATTCTACGCTTCGGATTTATTTTGCAGCAGCGAAAACAGGACAGGCATGATCAGCAGCGTGATGAAGGTCGAAAGGAAGAGTCCGCCAATAACCGCAAGCGCCAACGGCTTTTGCAATTCCGCGCCTGAGCCAAGGCCAAGCGCCAGCGGCAACAAGCCAAACAGCGTGGCGAGCGTGGTCATCAAAATCGGTCGGATACGGATCTTGCCGGCCTGCACCAAAGCTTCAAAAAGCGGCATTTTGTCCTCTTCCCAGAGTTTGTGGACATATTCAAAGAGGATGATGCCGTTCTTTACCACCAATCCCACCATCAAAATAATCCCCATGAAAGAGGAAACGTTCAGCGCCGTGTGCGTCACCAGTAGCATTGCGAATACGCCCACCAGCGACAGCGGCGCGGCTGAAATGATGATGAGCGACGGTGCGAAGGAACGGAACTGAACCACCAGCACAATGAAGATGGCTCCCAGCGCCAGAAACAGCACATATAGCAAATCGTGAAACGCGCTCTGCTGGCTTTCGTATTGCCCGCCGATTTCATATGTATAACCGACCGGAAGCTGCACTTTGTTCATCACCTCCTTCACGTCATTCACCACGCTGCCCAAATCTCGATTCTCGAGCTGCCCGGTCATGGAAATCATCAATCGTTGATTTTCGCGTTCGAGCGCGCTCTCGCCCTGCACTCGCTGCACCTTTGCGACGGAGGAAAGCTGCACAGTCTGTTTCGACGGCGTCAGAATCGGAAACTGCAACACGTTGTCGTAATTGAAGCGGAAGGAATCAGGAAAACGGACGCGAATCGGAACCGTGCGATCGGATTCGCGCAGCTCGCTTTTTGTTACGCCAAGAAGTCCGTTGCTTACTTGCGTGGCGATATCCGCCGGCGTCATGCCCAGCCGCCCTGCCGACGCCGTATCCACGTCGAAAACAATTTCGGGATTGCCTTTCGTGACCGATTTGAAATCCACCAGGCCCTTCACGGCTTGCAGTTTCGGCCCAATTTCATCCGATAGTTTTTCAAGTTCATTGATATCGTCTCCGAAAAGTTTCACCTCGACCGGCTGCGGCGTGCCCTCCAAGTCTCCGAGCATGTCCTGAAGGATTTGCGAAAACTCCACGTCCACGCCGGGAATGTTCTTCTCGATCTGCGCCCGCAAATCGTCCATTACTTCGTTGATGTCGCGCCGCTGCGAGCGCGGCTTCAATTTCACGGTGATATCGCCGGTGTTCTGCTCCGTGACGAACAATCCATTCTCCGCGCCGGTGCGTCGTGAGAATGACTGTGTATCCGGCAACGCCGCGACTCGCTGCTCGATCTTCTGCAGGATTCGATTTGTCTCTTCCAACGAAGTTCCCGGCGGTGTCACGTAATCCAGAATGAATCCGCCTTCGTCCATCTCCGGCAGAAATCCGGTTTCCAGTTTCGTGTAGCAGAGAACCGCAAGCGCCACACACGCCGCCGCCGCGATGACGACAATCAGCCTTCGGCGCAAGGCCCATCGCACAGCCTTTTCATATCCGCGATTCACGGGTGCAATCAGTTTTTCTGAGCTGGGACGGTGTGTTTGCGCGGAAAGGAATCGCATCGAAAATAGGGGGATGATCGTCAGCGCGAAGACCAGCGAGAGCAGGACCG
>JBAUEX010000132.1:0-1866 GCA_049678845.1 Candidatus Acidiferrales bacterium | reverse complement strand
GGCGGAAGCTTGGCCATTTGTTCGAGCGTGATCTCGGGGCGCACGTGCTCGTCTTTGTCGACGCGGACGACATTGCCTTTTTTGTCGGTGCGCTCGACGGGAATGATTTCGCGGCTGAAACGGCCTTCGCGTTGCGCGCGCGCGGCGCGACGATGGCTTTCGAGCGCGAAGGCGTCCTGTTCTTCCCGAGAAATTTGATACTGCTGCGCGAGCACTTCGGCTGTTTCACCCATGATCATTTGCGAAATGGGGCACAGGAATCCATCGCGATACATGGCGTCGACCAGCGGCTGGTTGCCCATTTTCACGCCCCAACGCGCTTCGACGAGATAGGGCACGCGCGACATCGATTCGGCTCCGCCGGCGACCACGATTTCGGCGTCGCCGAGCAAAATTTCCTGCCATGCGAGCATGATGGAACGCAGTCCGGACGCGCAAGCCATGTTCACGGTGAAGGCAGGTACGTCGTCGCCCAGCCCGGCGCGCCAAGCAATCTGCCGCGCGGGATTGGGTCCCGCGCCCGCAGGGCGAGCGTTGCCAAAAATTAATTCGTCGACGCGCCAGGGAAATTCACGAGGCGCTGCGTTGCGAGATGATTTTTGGCCAACGACGTTCTCGTTCGCTTGCGGGATGCTGTCTTCTATTTTCCCACCGACTCCCGGCTGGCGTTCCGGCGGCAATTCGCCGTGAAACGCGCGCTGGAGGGCGGCGCGGACCGCGACGACTCCCAAATCCGGGGCAGTAAAATCCGCAAGGCCTCCGCCGAATTTTCCAATGGGCGTGCGCACGGCGCTGATGATGTAGACGGTGGTGCTCTTCATCGTCTTTTGATTCCCCTCTTCTGTCGCTTCAGAATGCTTTTCTATATTAGCGCATTCGGTTTGCGGGCGCCTCCTTCGCCGACTGGCTCGCAAATATGCCCGCGTGAAAGACGCTATTTGTGCCGATTGGGAATTGGGCGCGAGTGTTTGTTTTGTGTGAGTTGGCGGGATTTTTAATCCCGGGTTGTACCGATTAGAATTCGTCGGTTGCGGCGTGGGTTTTGTTGCGGCGCGCCGGGAGAGGTGGTCGGGCTCGGCGACGTCGTAGAGCGGTGTGCGTGGTGGTTTTGCGGCGCGCGAGCGGCGATGGGCGCCGATGTGTTCGCCGGAGATGCGGAGTTTGGATTTTGTGCTTGCGGCTGATGACCCGCCGATTTTCCGTCGCTCGGAGAAGCTCGAAGATGCGAGAGCGGGCGGGGCGCTCAATGGCCGAAGGGCCAGAGGTGGAAGAGCTTTAGGAAAACGTCGTCGTGATTCTTGATGAGCATTTCGGCGGATTTTTCAGGGGGCCAGGGGGAGGCGAGGCGTTCGGGGCGATCGGCGATCCAGAAAGCGACGAGGGCCTGAACGGTGGCGTCGCGATCGAGGACCGCTTCATCGACTTTGTCGAACGTGTCGACAGGCGAATGATGGGTGTAGCGATATTCGGGCGAGTCCTGATCGAGATTGATCCCCGGAAGTCCGGCGAGAATGAAGGGGCCGGCGTCGGTGCCGAATTCGGTTTTGTCGTCGGCACTGATTGTGCCGAAGGCATCGAGCGTTGCGGCGAATTCCGAGGCGGCGGGAACGAGGTCGTCGCGGCCTCCCATGTTGAGCGCGGTGACCGGGCCCTGGCCGTTGTCGAGAATGACGGCGGCGACGTGATCGGCCATGTCGGCTTTATGCGTTTTTACGTAGGCGAGCGAGCCGAGAAGGCCTTCTTCTTCTCCGGTAAAGAGCACGAAACGAATGGTGCGGAGCGGCTTGAAGCCAGAGCGGACGATGGCTTCTGCGGCGCCGAGAGTGGTGGCGACGCCAACGCCGTCGTCGGTCGAACCTTCGGCGA
>JBAUEX010000131.1:0-2279 GCA_049678845.1 Candidatus Acidiferrales bacterium | reverse complement strand
CCTTTGAACTGGTCGAGGCTGACGGAATAGCCGTCGGGCATGATGAGACGGTGAAATACGACGGCAAGTCGTGTCTGACCGAATGTGTCCACTCGCTTGGCTTCCCCGAGAACCTTCGTGCCCGAAGGAATAAGAAGGTGCTGGCGGTCATGCGAATAGATGTCGTTGGTAATGAGGCATTCAATGGGACCTGCAAAGTCTCCGTCGAGGCGATTCAAGAGGACAGTTTCGAGGATCGTCCCCTCGAATAGAACATAGGTCTTGCCACTTGCATCGTCGAGCGGGTTTGAAGCGGAAGATGTTTCTGGTGCGAGCTTTTCTTCCTTCTCTGCTGTTGTATTTCCCGGTTGTTGATTGCGCGGCTGGAGGGCGGCTGTCGGGACTCCTGCCAACGGCGGCTGAGGTGGTATCTGGGCGAGGATCTGAGCGAGTTGATTCATGTCGAGCGGTTGCGCTGGGAGGTTGGACGGTCGCGGTGCCTCGTTCCGAGCCTGAGCGGTCGGTGAAGATTGCTGCGACGGTGCGAGTTCCTTCCGGTAGCTCAGGGCGACGTTTGAGGAGAACAGTGATACGTAGGCTCGCCGCTTCCTTTCCTCTTGAACTGGATCGGACGGTGGCGGCTGCGGAGCCTCACCTGTGACCTGAGCGGAAGCAGCGGGCTGCGGCCTGGACTGGAGCGAGCCAAAGAATTTGTTCTGCTGCGTGATGGCGGTCTGCTGCTCGCGCTGCAACTCCTGAATCCGGTTCTGAAGGGCTGCAATCTGCGTTTCGTTTACTTCAGGCTGCGCCGAGGGCTGGAATGTCGAAACATTCGATTTCGCAGCGGGCTGAGTCTTCTTCCCGCCCGTGAGCCACATGATCACAATCATCAGCACGGCCAAACCCAGCATGACCCATGCTTGAACATTCTTGGGCATCAGGCCGGGCGGCTTTGGTGCCTTGTCTTGAATCGGCGCGGCGGCGGGTGCGGTAGTTGGTTCGGTCATCTGAGTTCTCTCCTTCGTCTTGATGGGGTTCGCCGCTCGGTCTACTGCTGGTGCCGCGTGAAGGTGGCCTTCTTCTTGCCAATCGCCAGATAGCCCGCGTCCACAATTTTCGGGATGATGTAGAGACCGTTCTGCAAATCGAAGTTGATGAGGTTCGGCTTGCCGTCCTTGATTTGGTAGATGGCTGGCTTCTCGGGGGCAGCGCACTTGATGTACGTGAAGCGGTCGTCGTGGAAGATCGCGGAAACCAGGAACGGCTCGCGTGTGGCCTTGCGGTCTAGCTCATAGTCGAACTGAAGCTTGGTCGGATATTGGGAGCGGAATTTCTCGACCCGCTCTTTGATGCTCGCCTGGGCAGCTTGAACCTGGGCATTCGCTTCGTCTCGAACGGTCTGGATTTCCCGCTGATAAGCTTCTGCTTCGCTGGCGGGCACATAGTTCCGGGCAAAAGCGTCGGTGCCGATCCCGGATTGCTCTTTCGGCTCGATGAAAATTTTCAGGTCCGGCTCAACGTTCGGCTCGTTGCTTATTTCCTCAAGCAGGAACGAATAGACATGGCCGCTGGCGGTGATGAGATTCAGATTGCTGCGAATGCCAGCCTGGGCCGGGTGGATGTAGCAGAGGTTGTGCGCGCCGTTGATGATCCAAAAATCTTTGTCGCCAGTCGTGAAGTCGAGAATTTCCTCGTTTTCGGGCAATACGATGAGTGTTGAGTAGCGCAGTTTGGCGTGAACTGTGACGATATCGTCCTGGCCATACTTCACCACGCGAGCAGTTTCGGTTGCTGCGTGCGTTAGGACTGGAACCGCTGCCAAGATGCCGATAAAGACTACCGAGATTAGGCCAGAGATGAATCTAACTTTCATTCCTTTCCTCCTTGGGAGAGTCGGTTTGGTTTTTCTTGTCGGTGGAAGAAGACTTAAGGGCGACGCGCTATGCGTTGGGTTTGTTGCAGCGATGGTGTTCCGCATGTCACACTTGCGGTATAGATAAGCGTGACCGTGCCCTCCAATGGGGCGCTCACAAAATGAGAGGGGCATGATGCGAATCGGGCCATTTGGGTGGTCGAACCGCTGCTGCGCCCCAGTCCTATTCTGCGTGTTTTGTTGCGCACTTTGTTCTGTGGCGAGTACCAGGAACGCGAAAGTTGAGTCACCGCGGCAACAGCAGCCCGTCGCGAGGATGCCGCAGATCGACTCCGCTGCTCGCACCGAGGTGGCCGAAAAATTCGCCCAAGCCTTGGCGGACGATTACGCCTATGCCGATAAGGGCTCAGCAATGGCTGCTGCAATC
>JBAUEX010000130.1:0-47727 GCA_049678845.1 Candidatus Acidiferrales bacterium | reverse complement strand
GAATAACATAAGCGCCGCGTTCAAGCTTGAATGACTTATCGAG
The DNA here is from genome assembly GCA_049678845.1 of Candidatus Acidiferrales bacterium. Taxonomy (GTDB): domain Bacteria; phylum Acidobacteriota; class Terriglobia; order Acidiferrales; family UBA7541; genus DAHUXN01. The sequence goes on along the minus strand of JBAUEX010000130.1, from coordinate 47,684 downwards.
TCGATACGCTCCGACGCCGTTTCTTTTCGCCGGCTGCTGCACGCGCAAAAAGGCAGTCGGCGTGAACTCCGTCGCCGGCGCTAGTCCGAGCCGGACGGCTCCCGTCTCGGAATTTATTTCCACCGCGTCGAAGTTTCCCGCGTCAAGCGTCAGCCAAAGACCCAAAGAGGCCACGTACACGCGCATACGAAAAGAATCGAGCGGCGTCACTCGGATGATATTTCCGCGGGTACTGATATTCCCGCCAAACGCGAGCCATCCGAATTCAGGGTGATTCACGATGTATGTAGCTGTGTTCAACGCATGGCCGAAGAAATTCGGGCCGTAGTCGCCTGAGTACGGATCGAATTTAAGCATATCCGGAAAGGCGTGGAACGCGGCCGACGCGAAACCCTGCTGATCGATGTCGGTCAGCGCGCCCATGGTGCCGCCGTAACCGACGCGCAAAAGATAGAAATCGTCCGGGTGCTCGCGATACGCGGCAAGCAGCGGAATGGCATTGATGCCCGAGCCGTAATGATGGAGCTGCCGCTCGAGGCGCTGGACCTTCGCGGCGTAAATAAAATCCCAGTAACGGCGCGCGCTGCCGTTATAGCCCCAGTTCGGTATGGTTGGGTCGTAGCCGAGGATTGCGTTCAACGTCACATCGGCTTTCGCCTGGTAACCGAAATACTTCATCCACGCGTACACTTCTTCCTGGCCCGTCGAGTCCCATGGCATTTCGCTTCCGAAGGGGTAGGCTTCCTCTTTCCAAAGGTCGGCACGGGCGCGCATTCTGGCTTCCAAGTCGTCGGCCTGGATGGTCATGCCTTCACGTCGCAGATCCGTCATGATTTTCAGAAATATATCGCCCTCCATTTGTCCGAACCGCGCCAGATACGGCGCATTGTTAGTCATGGCAATGGACGTTTCGTAGGCATGATTTAGATACCACTGCCAAGGATGGTCGGTGACAAGGCCCTGGTGGTCTCGCGCCAAGCGATAGAGCACCCAATAGGCCGCCGCGACGTGCGGATAATTGTAGGAGCGGTCCACCGCCTCTGATGCTTTTTTGTCCCAGCTCGTCCAACTACTCCAATCAAGATCGCTCCGGTAATAACCCCACGGCACTTCATTCGGCTGATAGTAAAAGAGACTTTTCTTCACGCCGTACTTTTCCGGGCCGTCTTTGTACTGGATGCCGCCCCACAAAACGCCATCGACAAACTGCTGATACTTGGCCAGCTCTTCTTTATCCGGCTGCCCAAACTCCTTCATTATCGCGGCCAACCACGAGCCTGCGCCGCCTTCGTCGCTCAGCCCGGCAATCCACACGCGACTGTCTTGCGTCACGATCTGATTCGCCTCGCGGTCGTAGGTCATCACCGAAGGGCTGCGGTGGAATGGATCCGTGGAGTCGACGAACCATTGCTTCGTTGTCAGGAAATTTCCCAGATCGGAAACGACCTGCGACTCGGGCTTGATTACGAAATAATTGACCGTCTGCACCAGGCCGTCTTCATAGGTAATCGTCATTCGTGAGCGGCCCCACGTGCGGCCCTTCAGCGCGAACGATTGCCAGCCGTCGCGAATCCGCGCAGTCTTGTGAATATCAATCGCCCCGTTTGGTTCCACCACCATGGACTTCACGCTCTTTCGATATTTCAAAAACAGGCGGGCGTCGATGTCCGTAGGCAAAACGTAACCAGGAATCCCAACTGCCACCGGACGGTCGTTTGCCGTAAGCGTTTTCTCGATGTGGCGAATGGAATCCGCGAGAAGAAATTTTACGCCGTATGTTTTCAATTCACCGGGGGCGAGGCTGAGCATGGTCGGCGGATTCCACGGCTGCGCGTTTTTCCACTCGTTTTCCGCATACCCTTCGCTGTGCACCATCCAGTCATAGAAGCCCTCGAAGGTCACCCAGCGCGGGGTGGGATCGTTGAAGATCGGCACAGCTCCATTAGCGCTTCGATTGTTGAGGATTGGGTTGTAGGCCTCGAAGGGCGTTTTGCCATAGGGCACGACGACGAGCGCGGGTCCGTGCCCGTTCAGCCGCGTCACTTGCAGATAGCCGGCGTCCTCTCCGATGTAGGGATCGTAGAAAGAGCAGATCTCGTGCGCTTGGGCCAGCGAGCGATTATTCATCACATTGTTGAAAATCATCGGAATGCCCAACGCGCCGATTTGCACCACTTGTGTGGTTTTGTTCTCTAAGGTGAAGCGCAGCACAAGCTGGCCGTGTTCAACAGCCCAGGCGCGCGTCACGTCGAGTGGGAAATCCTGCGGAAATGTCGGCGTCAAATCAGCGGCGGCCAGAATTTCGGCGGATGTCGGCAGAGCCCTTACAGGCGTGCGTTCGAACGCGGTCGAATAGCCTTTCCATTCGCCCGTGCTCCCCACCCGCAGGCGCAAATCGAGGTCGCCCAAGTGGTAGTACCCGTTCTGCGAGCGCGCCACGAGCAAATCGCCGGGAGTGAAATCAAAGCCGCCGGCCCCTTTCGGTTTCAGCGCCGCAACTGTTTGGGACGAGCGCACCAGGCGCAAATCGAAATCAGACGTGTCGAGATTCATCGTGCCTTCGCTCAGCATGGGCCCAGGCGTCGGCGGCGTCGGCGCACGCCGTCCTTGCGCGGCTGCATCGCGGTGCAGCCCCGAACCGAGACCGAGTACAAAGCAAAAGAGCACAACTGCGCTTGCGAAACGAATTTGACGACTCTTCATTTCCCCTTCCTCAGATTCCCTACCGCATAGAAAAAAGCACTATCTTGCTGCCGACGCGATAAGTCAATCCTTCCTGAACTCGTCCTCGATCTTGTTCGCGTTCAGTCGCACAAAACGTGGGTTCGTGAACATATTTCGGGCAGCTCACACTCTTTTCAAAGTCACGCTTGCCTTCCTGCACCGCTCTCCGGCCCGTGCGAGAAAACGTTTACACGCGTCCTGCGGAGTATGGTACAAATCCCCCGCGAGAGCGAAGCCAAAAAATTATCGAAGCGATTTCGTCAGCCAGGCTAGCCTGGCAAGGAGCATTATGGATCGACGCCGTTTCTTGCAGAATTTAGCGGTCACTACCGCAGCTTTGCGATATTTGCCACAGACCGCCGATGCGGCAGAACGGTCTGACGGCTTCGCGCAGCCCATAGGCTCCAACGAGCCTGAACTCGCACCTGACGTCGAAGGCCACTCGCTGCTCTGTGAATTCAAGATTGATTCCACCACGTGGAAAGTTTTCGAGGATCTTCGCACGCGTGATGGCGCGATCACTTTTCTTTCCTCGCGCGGAGCCAGTCGCGTGCTTCCCAAGACTGCCGAAGCCACATTCGCCGAGGCAAATCCTCCGTATCTCGGGTTGAGCTTGAAGGATATTGCCATGTCCGGCCCCGATTTGCTGGCCGACAAACTGCTGCAGAACGGCGACCCAGACCCCGAATCAGTAAGATCCGCCGCTCCGCCCATGGGCTCACCCAGCGGAGCCCGACGACCAGTATTTTTCCGTCTGCCCTGGAATACGTTCGTAGGAACGAAGGAATGCTCTGACACGATGCCCGTCTACCCTTCCGGAAACACGCGGACGTATCATCCAGGCCAATATTTTCCGGAACTCAATACTCGAGAGCCTCAGAAACGATTCGAAGGCCTGATTGGCGGCTGGATGCCCGCCGTTCGCAAAATCTTCCCCGTATCCGATACGGCGTATCACGAAGTTGTCGTATTCGGCGACGTGAAGGCTCACGACAGATTCATTGTGCAGACCTGGCACCGCACCGCGAGAATCGAGAACGGCAAGATTTCGAAAGTCGTCTATGGTTATAGTTACCCGGCCTATCCGCCTGCCCGTCAAGACCCGCCAGCGGAAGAGTTCTATCGCGCGCTTCTGTTTTTCGCCGATTACTGGGATACCCAGCTGCGCGACTTCGCGCGGACTTCGCTTCCCCAAAATGTATGGGTCGATATGTCGAAGTACGCGTTTGCCAAGGAGCTGATGGTGCGTCCAGGCGGCGTCTATCCGAAATACGGCGCGGTTGATCGTGATTATTACGGCTCGGAGTACGACGGGTTCCAGGACATTTTCACGATGGCCGTCTTCGCGAATCTCGAATGGGGCCGTTTTGACATGGCGCGCGGAATCATCGACAACTACCTCACCGATTTCACCGACTCGAAAGGCAGGATTAACATGCGCGGGCCGGAGACGGCGCAATTCGGCATGGAGCTGATGCTGTTCGCGAAGTATTTCAACTATACGGGCGACTCGGCCCTGCTTCTGAAGCATCAGGAGAAAATCGAGGCTACTGCTTCGATGCTCTGCGAAATGCACGACGAAAGCCTTCAATTGCCCGCCGACGACCCGGGGCATGGCCTGATTCACGGCTGGAGCGAATCGGATTCTTGTCTCGCGCCCAAGCCCGAGACCTGGTGGCTGCCCTATTTTGCCAACAGCGCGTTCGCCGCAAGGGGCCTCAAGGATTTCAGCCACGCATGGCGGAACATCCAACCCGCGGCTCCGGGCGAAAAATCAACAGCGGATTGGCTGCGGCGCAGCAAGATTCTCCAAGATGCGGTCACCGCAAGCATCGAAAAGAATATTCACAACGATATGAACCCGCCCTACGTTGGAACGTACGCCGGCGCGACGGGCACCGTGTGGGAGTCGATGCAAAAGGAACGGCCCAGCCCGCAACAATGGGCGCATCGGCCCTACGCGGAGTTGCTTCAGGCCGATATGCTCTCTCCCAAATTGGCGAACCTGGTGATTGATTGCATGCGCGCCTACGGCGGCACAACGCTCGGGATCGTCGCCAATATGGAGCCACCGCATCCGAACGGCCGGGACATTCTCGGCTTCATCTCTTACGGTTACGCCCAGGCGCTGCTTCGCATGGACCGCGTCGAGGAATATTTGTTGTTTCTCTACTCGCATCGCTTCCACGATCACACACCGGGCAGTTGGACGGCCGGAGAAGTGTCGGGCATCGAGGGAGGCACGGCAACTTTCTGCATTCCGGCCCAGCAAACCATTCCCTTGCTGGTTCGCTGGATGCTCGTGTTCGAAGATTCCGACGAGGACAAGCTCCATCTCGGGAAGGGCCTTCCGCGTGAGTGGGTCGGTTCGGGAAAAGAGATCAGGATCGACCATGCGCCAACGCGTTGGGGCCGCGTCAGCTTCAAGATGAAAGCCGATCCGGCGGCGAAGCGCGTGTCAGCGGCCGTGGAACTGGCGCGTTCCGGCGCGCCGAAAGAATTACAGGTAAAATTCCGCCTGCCGGCGCAAAATAGCTTGCAAAAAGTTACCGTCAACGGCAAGCAAGCGACGATCGGCGGTTTGCATAAAGACGTTGCCATCGTTCCGACAGCCAACCAGACTCGCTTCGAACTTGTTGCCGAATTCGCCTGACAAGAAATAGGATTGTCCCGCGTTCCGGCAATTTGCGGATGAGCAGTTTGGCGTGCTGAAATTGTCGACGGAAGTTTATCGTCGCGGCGCGATATTTATTCGAATTGTTTTTGCAACGCGGCCAGATGCTCCTTTGTCTCTGCTACTTCCTTCTCAAGTTGCGCTACTGCGTCTTCCAGGCGCGCGATTCGTTCCGCGTCGCTGGAGCTCCGGAACGGGCTCGCCGCCGCGTGCTCGGGGGCGGAAGCAGGTATCTGCAATTCACCGAAGAGCAGGTGCGCATAGCGCGCTTCTTTCGTTCCGGGTCGCCTCGGGAGCATTGCGACAATCGGAGGCTCGCGCTTCATCAATCGCTGTAACGTGGATTGCACTTGCTCCAAATCATCGAACTTGTGCATGCGCTCGGTGCGGCTCCGCAATTCACCGGGCGTTTGTGGGCCCCGCAACAACAAAACGCAAAGCGTGGCCGTTTCCAGCCGATCGAAGTTGAATGCTTCTTGGAGGCGATGCTCATATTTGAGCACGCGGCTGTCCCGGCCGCTCGTCCCCGCCGCCAAATTCTTTTCCGTTAATTCGTCGAGTGCCGAGTTCACCGCATGTTCGTCCAGATTCATCACCGGCTCGCGATTCGATTTCTGGTTGCACGCACTGACGAGCGCGTTCAACGAAAGAGGATAGTAATCGGGTGTCGTGATTTCTTTCTCGATCAACGAGCCCAGCACTCGAGCCTCAACATCGTTCAATAGAATGTTCATGATGCGCCAACCGAATCACCGATGCTATGAGGCGTGCGAGCTACTGACATTCGTCGCTTCGCGCAGATTGCAACCTGCTGGTGTCACATCATCCGCCTCACCTTGCAGCTCAAAGGAGCGCGGCAGCCAAAATCGGCTGACTGGCGAAAGCGCCGCAAGAAATGTCGCGAATAATTTCCTCCAACCTGAGCCAAGCCTTATTTCGTTCCCGTTACGGTAGAGAAACTCAATCTTCCCACAAAGCTGCTCGGCGCCAATCGGCGCGTCAGCCGATGCGCACCAGTCTCCCTTTGTAATCAACCGCACGCCGTTCTCGTCACCATTGTGCGACTTGATCGTCCCCATCACGCGATGCATAAAGAGGCCTCCATTTCTTTCGAAAACAATCACATTGCCACGCGAAATTTGGTTTGTCTTTGCTCTTCGGACAAAAACAATATCTCCGGGTCGAAACCACGGCAGCATGCTTTTCCCGGAGACTTTTAAAAATGCGCGTCCCTTCAAATTTAACTCTGCAGCAACGACCGCGGCGCTGTTTCCGGCCGAATAGCAGGCTTTCTCTGTATCCTGAAATAGTCCTGGCGCAATGAATTCCGAGAGTGCGTCTCCAAATTTGTCCTGGGTCCCCATTCGATATCCTTTCCTAGATATCTTGCGATCCGCAAAATGAGCAAACTGGGCCGGAATGAGTGTCTTCGTTGATTGTCGTTGCGATCGTGCACGCTGACGACCGCCAAAGTTTCGGGCTATCGAGCGGAGGATGGGCGCAGCCGTATCACACGCAGATCGAAGAAAGATCGGCAGCGCTTCTGGCGGAGAAGCAACGAACGCTTCTATTCTCCGTCTTGTATGGAGCCACGCAACGTGCAGATTCTCTGATGTTGCGAGAATGAAACTACCGCGAGGAAATCGATCCGGTGAAGCGAGATGTTTCCGATGCGATGAAGTGGTGCGTCTACGACAAGCCATTTGCACTAGGGCTCGCCCTTCGCGCGCGGCCCGTACTTCTTCCACAGACGAAATGGCCGCAGGAAAGCATGAGATCCGGAGAAGCGACTCGGGATGCCCGTCATCGCCCAATCTTCTTCCGCGGGCGCCGTCGTGAGCCGCGCCCAGTAGCGGAGCCCATTCCCAAGACCTTCCACCATGCGAATGCGATATAGCGACCGCTGAAAAGCGCCTTCCGGAATCGCCTCGCCGTTCGCGGAATGCTGGACAAACTGCCGTGTCAGCCGATTCACCGCCGTGTCCGCTTCAATCAGACTCGTAATTTCAGGCCGTAGCGTGAAATCCAGAATGTCGTGAGCGAGCGATAAACCGACATTCAACATGCGGGTGACTTTCAGTTTGCGTGCGTGAGCAATTACTTCCTCCCAGTCGATGTCCGGCGATTGTTTCACGATCTCTGCGATATCCGCGACCCAAACGAGACGCGCCCAAAAATCCTTTGCGCCGTGAACGGCAAGCATCAGCAATGCATCCTCGGCGGCAAACGCCGGGACTTCTTTGTTGCCAATTCGCACAAGGAGTGCCCGCGCAATCATTTTTTCGATGTCCGGCCGCACCGGAAAGTGTCGCAGTGTCCATTCCGTGTGCCACTCGACCATCGCTTTGTTTTCCCGGTGGACGAAAACATACTCTCCGGGAACCGCAGATGATCGCTGTGCTAGAAAGAATTCCCGCGAGAGCCGCGCCTGATAATCAAGGTCTTGCATCGATTCATAAACTTCCGGCATATATCTCTGCGGCGTCACAATGTCCAAATCTTCAAACTGGCGCAGCGACGGGCTGCCGTAAGCGCGTGCTGCAAGCACTGGCCCCTTATATGGAATTGCCGGAATTCCTCGTTGGCGAAAAGCATCCAAAATGCGCAGCAACTCGGCGGTAAGTAAGAGTCCGCGCAGGGCGCTTTCGCGGTTCGCTTGGGAAATTTGTTTCAGAATATCCGGACGTATGCTGCCGACCGCAGCTTCTGCCAGATGCTTGTTCAGCAACGGCAATAAGCCGTTGTCGTTTGCCAGTTGCAGCAGAAACGTCCAATCGAGAGGCTGCGCGACAAGTTCGGTGAGACGACTGCGCTGCGCGGCATCCATCGCGTTGCGCGCGCACGCCACCAGCACTTGCACCTCAATGGGATTCTTGTCGGTACGATGCGGCACGACTAAGCGCGACTCCTTTGTGAAGGCACAGACGAGCAGCGGCAATCTTACGCTGAAAGTGACGTTGCGGCAGGAATGGAAGTGCTAGAGTTTCGCCAAGGCTTGCTCTAAATCGTCCTTCAAATCCTCGGCGTCCTCAACTCCGGCGGAGAGGCGAATCAGGTTGTCCGTGATTCCCAGCCGCTCGCGCTGCTTTGGCGAAAGATCGCGATGTGAAGAAATCGCCGGATAGAGCACCAGGCTCTGAACGTCTCCCAGAGATGTCGCCTTCAAAAATACTTCCAGCGAATCGACAAAGCGAAAAATGTCTTCGCGGCCCGCACCGCGAATCTTCAATGACAACACGCCACCGGCGCCTTGCCGGTTGAAAAGTGTCGCTGCCAGCGCGTGGTCCGGGTGCGACTCAAGACCTGGATAATAAACGTGCTCGACACGAGGATGTGTCGACAGCCATGCAGCCAGTCGTTGCGCATTCTCGCACTGCCGCGCGAAGCGCAGAGGCAGGGTTTTCATTCCTCGAAGAGTGAGCCACGCTTCGAACGGTCCCAGCACAGCGCCAACAAGTCGCGCGAAGTGGCGCACTTCCGCCGCGTGTTCCTCCTGTGAGACAAGGATGCCGCCCGTCAAATCCCCGTGCCCGCCAAAATATTTCGTCGCGCTGTGGACCACAAAATCCGCGCCATGTTCTAGCGGACGCAAAAGCAGCGGCGTGGCAAAGGTATTGTCTACGATGACGCGTGTCTTGTGCGCGTGCGCTTCTTTGACCAGCGAAGGCAAATCCGGAACGCGAAGCAGCGGATTCGTCAAACTCTCCAGCAGCAGCACTTGCGGCTCGAGCTTCCAAATATCCTTGCGCTTGTCGGAATCGAAAACGTCCACAAACTCGATGCGAGCGCCCCAGAGCGCGGCGACATCGAGCAGGAATTTTATCGTCACTCCGTAAATTTCCTGCGAAGCTGCAATCGTCGTTCCCTGCTCCGCGCCCGCGGCGAGCAGCCCCAACAACATCGCGGACATTCCAGACCCGACGCTCAGCGCGACTCCGCCGCCTTCCAGCGAAGCAACTGCCGCCTCCAATGCGGTGTTCGTTGGATTGCCGTGCCGGGAATAGGTGAATCCGGCACGTTCGCCCGCGCTGATGGAATCAATCTCCGAGAGATGTTCGTAGATGAAAGTGGCGGTGCTATAGATGGGCGTGGACATGGGAATAAACCCATCTGGGCGCCGTCGCTCGCCCGCGTGAACAGCGCGCGTTGCCAAACGTCTGCTGCGAATGTCCCGAGCCATCTCGACTCCTTCGATTTGAAAAAAACGGAAGCTGCTATGCTATCGGGGCCAACGGTGAAAATCAATCAGGGGTATGGGATTTTGTGCCGGTGAAAGATGGCGCGCGCGCCATAAAGAGGGGGCTAGTTCTTTTGGTCGAGCGTTTCGCGCACCTTCAAAGCGAGCGCGTTCAATGTGAACGGCTTTTGCAGCAGCACCATTCCGCGGCCGAGGATGCCGTGATGGACGATCGCTTCGTCCGCGTATCCGGACATATAGAGAACGCGAATGCCAGGACGCAATTTCTGCATTTCTTCGGCGAGTTGTCGCCCGCTCATCCCCGCCATCACCACATCGGTGAAGAGCAACTCAATCGCACCGGGATGATTCTTCACCAGCTCGATGGCTTGCTGCGAATTCTCTGCGCCGAGCACCGTGTACCCGATCTGTTCAAGATATTCGCGGGCCAGTTCCCGAACGCCCTTTTCGTCTTCGACCAGCAGAATTGTCTCAGAGCCCAGCGGGAAGGACTTCGTTTCCGGCTTTTGGTGTGCCGGCTTTTCCGTCTCTCGCACGCGCGGCAGATAGACTTTAAATGTGGCGCCTTTGCCGGCCTCGCTGTAAAGCCAGATATATCCGCCGCTTTGCTTGACGATGCCGTAGACCGTGGCGAGTCCCAAGCCCGTGCCTTTGCCCTTTTCTTTCGTCGTGAAGAATGGCTCGAAGACGTGCCCTTGCGTCTCGGCATCCATCCCGCAACCTGTGTCGCTCACCGCCATCATCACGTATTCCCCGGGCTCTACAACTGCTTGTCGTGAATAGGAACTGTCCAACTCGACGTTGGCTGTCTCAATGGTTACTTTGCCGCCGTTGGGCATGGCGTCGCGGGAATTGACCGCGAGATTCAGAATCACTTGCTCCACCTGGCTGCGATCCGCGCGCACGTGCCACAGATCCGGTGGGTTCACCGTGACGAGTTCAATGTCCTCGCCAATTAAACGCCGCAAAATGCTGTTCATATCCGATACTACCGATTGAATATTGAGCACCTGCGGCGCAAGCATTTGCTTGCGGCTGAAGGCGAGCAACTGTCGCGTCAGACCAGCGGCGCGCTGCGACGCGTCATGAATTTGCTCCGCATTGCGGCGCAGTGGATGTTCGCCGCCCAGGCGGTCGAGCAACAGCTCGGTGTAGCCTTGAATCACCATCAAGAGATTGTTGAAATCGTGCGCGATTCCGCCAGCGAGGCGGCCCACCGCTTCCATCTTCTGCGCTTGCCGCAATTGCGCCTCAAGCTGCTTGCGATCCGTGATATCCAGCGCCATGCTGATGACGCCAACGACATTCCCCTCTCCCGTGCGCAGCGGCTCGGCGTGGCATGCATACGACCCGCCTCCCCATTCCACGTGGAATGTCACCGATTCTCCGGCGAGCGCTCGACGGTGCGCGCCAAGCGGCAGAAAATTGCGATCCTCTGCTTGAAAGAACTCGTACAAGGACTTGCCGACAACTTCCTGCGGCTTCAACCCCAAGCGCGCTAGCCCCGCGCCGACTGACGACGTGAAACGCAATTCGCTGTCAGTCGTCCACAGCACGGCCGGCAATTGTTCAATCAACACTCGCAGACGCGCTTCGCTTTCTCGCAAAGCAGTCTCCGCGCGCTTACGCTCGATGGCCAGGGCGATCTGTCCTCCGACGGAAGCAAGAAATTCCAAATCGCGGTGCGTGTAGGCACGCACGTCTTCGTAATGCTGCACCACCAGCACTCCGATGGTCGCCGAAGGTGTGCGCAGCGGAACTCCCAACCACGACGGCGATGGCGTTCCGACGAGCTCGACCTCATCTTGTTCCACCAGCGCGTCGAAAACGCTTTGTGGAATCAGCATGGCCTCCCCTTTACGGAAGACGTACGTTGTACAACTTCTTCCGGTCTTCTGCGGAGGCGGCGCGCTGTCAAACTGGTCCACGAAAAATGGAAAATGGAACATGCCTGAGATCGGATCGTGGAGAGCGATAAAGCAATTCTCGGCATACAGAACTCGCTTTAACGACTGATGGATGCGATGAAGCAGCTCGTCCAGATTGTCCGTGACGTTCGCAGCGTGAATGATTTCGAACGAAACCTGCCGTTCGGCCTCCGCGCGCCTCCTCGAAGTCACATCCTCGATCGTTCCTTCGTAATAGCAAATTCGCCCAACTACGTTCCGCACCGCGCGGGACGTTTCTGAAATCCAGATCTTCGTGCCATCCTTCTGGCAAACTTGAGTTTCGAATCTCTCGACCACGTCGAATTGTTCCATGACGCGCTTGAATTCTTCGCGTTGCGCGGAATCGATATACAACTGCGCTCCAATGTCCCCGACAACCTCGATCATTTCTTCGGAAGACGCGTAACCGAACATTCGCGCCATGGCAGGATTCACGCTGATAAACCGGCCGTCCGGCGTTGACTGGTAAATTCCCTCAACGGCATTCTCGAATATGCCGCGGAATCTTTCCTCCGCTTGCTTCTGTGCTCGTTCCGCTCGCTGGCGCGCCGTAATGTCCCGGAAAGTGACCACCGCGCCCACCACTTCCTCGCCCTCGCGAATGGCTGTGCTGATGAACTCGACCGGAAAGCTTGTCCCGTCTTTCCGCCAATAGATATCATTCGCTCCGTGCCGCGTGATTCCGTCGCGCAATACGGCGAATGCAGGACACTCCTCCTCCGAATGAGGCGTGCCATCCTGTCTGGTGTGATGCCAGAGCGCATGGCCGTTCCTGCCAATGATCTCTTCTGGCTCGTATCCAAACATGCGCGCCGCCGCGCGGTTCACAAAGGTTGGACGGCCTTCTCGATCCAGTCCAAATATTCCGTCGCCAGCCGAATTGAGAATCATGTTTGTTTGCCGGCTCAGCTTCATCAGTGCGGCTTCCGCATCCTTGCGTTCGGTGATATCGAGCATGAAGCCGTGTTGCAACATGCGGCCGTCTTCTTCGCGGCTCACAATCGCGCGGTCGCGAAACCACACCACGCGGCCGTCACGCGCCAGCATTCGGTACTCCATGTCGATATTCTCGCCCGTGCGTTTGCTGTGCTCCTCGGCGTCCATCACTTGCTCGCGATCGTCCGGGTGAACTTGTCTGAGCCAGTGCCCCGTCTTCTCCATCCATTCGGACTGTGAGAACCCGAGAAAACTTGCGATTTGCGGACTTACATATTCCCAGGTTCCCGCGACGCCGGATTCCGCCACATAGGTTATGGCCGGGAGTTGTTCGACAAGCTGGCGATACCGTGCTTCCGCGGCCCTGAGCTGATCGTGGGCTCGCTTCCGTTCCGTAATCTCCTCGTATACGGCGAAAATTCCCGCCAGCTTTCCCTGCAACATCAGCGGGGCTGCGTAAATTTCAACGTCTACAAGGCTGCCGTCGATACGGCGACGCCGAGTTGTCGCCTGAAGACTTTCTCCCGCCAATGTTCGACAACTGAAATTTGCTGCTTCCACAGTGAGTGCGGGAGGCGCTATGAAGTCGTCTACGTCGCGGCCGACGATTTCGTCTAGCGGGTATCCAAAGAGGCGTTCAAAGGCTGGATTGCAGAGCTGGACTCTGTTATTGGAATCCAGCACCACACTGGCGAGTGGATTATTTTCGACGATGGCCGTCAGAAAGGCATTGCGTTCGCCAATTGTATTGGCGGTCCGCTCGTACGTTTCGGGTTGGCTCTCGGTATTTACCGTGGGCGCTGTAATCTCGGGCGAGTCATGTCGGCCAGTTCGGGATGCAGATTTGCCTTTTTTACGGTTGGCGCGAACGGATTCGACCTTAATCGGCATTGAGTTCGTTGCAAAAGCCTGCAGCGGCGCAAACTGCGCGCACAAACTTATCCTCGCATTGCGCGCACCTCTGCGAGAAGTGATTTACAATCTATGGCTTTCCGAAACCCACACCCAATCAACTATTTAGCGTGTACCACCGAGGAACGGCAATAGTACCTTGGTACCGCAGTGTGCCTTTTCGGCAACTGAGCGTCACGGCAGGACGCGCAAAAAAGGGTCACGAGCGTCGCCGAATATGCGCCGTACCTGATTCCGAAACGCGCCGGGTCAGGGATGCGGCGGCGGCTCCGGAATCGCTTCGCCGTCCTTACGCGGGTCGGAAGCGCCAAAATTCACGCCCGTTGCGAAGTTACGTTCGGTAGCCTGACCCCCGCCCATATGTGAGGAAAATGCCCCGCGAACTTCGATCTGGTGCCCTCGAGCCGTAAGGGCCGCGCGGACATCCGCGGGAACGCGGTCTTCGATTTGCACGCCACAGCCGCCGAAAGTGATTTTGTCGAACCGCGCCGCCTCCAGGGCCGCCTGAATGTTCATACCGAAATCCACGACGTTCGAGACAAACTGCGCGTGGGCTTGCGCCTGATTGAACCCGCCCATGATTCCAAACGCGATTCGCGTATCCCCTTTGTTCATGAACGCTGGAATGATGGTGTGCAGTGGCCGCTTGTGGCCTGCGAGCACGTCGGGCGAATCCGGTTCAAGATTGAACAAGGCGCCGCGATCCTGCAACACGAAGCCCGTATCATCCGCCACCAGCCGCGAGCCGAACTCGTCGTAATTACTTTGGATCAGCGACACCATATTTCCCTGTTGGTCCACTACTGTTAAATAGGTTGTGTCACCGAGTTTGTCATTCGGCATTCCGGGCCCAACATCGCAATTCGCCTTGGACATATCTATCAATTTGGCACGTTCGCGCGCGTAATCGTCAGACAGAATTCCCGCCACGGGAATCTTGCTGAATCGCGGGTCGCCCACGTACTTCCGCAAATCCGCATACGCTAGTTTTTTCGCTTCGATCATCACGTGCAAGGCGTCAGCGGAATTGTGGCCGAATTGCGACAACGGAAATTCCTGCATCAGGTTCAGCATTTCGAGCGCTGCAATTCCCTGCCCATTCGGCGGCAATTCATACACTTCCCAACCATGATACTTCGTCGAAAGCGGTTCGACCCACTCGCTCGAATAATCCGCCATATCTTCGAGTGTCATCGCGCCGCCTTCTTGCCTTGAAAAGTCGACGATGCGGTGTGCAAGCTCCCCTTTGTAAAACGCGTCGCGGCCGCCGCGCGCCACCAGTGCCAGGGAGCGTGACAATTCTTCGTTGCGGAAAATTTCTCCCACCCTGGGAGCGTTCCCTTGCAACAAATACAGGCTTGCGGTCGCCGGATTTTTCTTCAAAAATCCAGTCGCTGCCGCCCAGTATTCGGCGTCCCACTCCGGCACGGGAAAACCTTCATGCGCGTAGCGAACCGCCGGCGCAAGATCCTGCTCGAATCTCAGCTTCCCAAATCTCGTGAGCAACTTTGACCATCCGTCCACGGCGCCGGGCACGGTTACGGAATCGATTCCGTGTTGCGGCATCGCGGTGAGGCCTTTGGCCTTCAAAAATTCCGGCGTCAACCCCTTCGGCGACCATCCGCTTGCGTTCAGCCCATACAATTTGCCGCTCTTTGCATCGTAAACAATCGCAAAAAGGTCGCCGCCCATCCCATTCATCATGGGCTCGACGACGCCCATCACCGCATTCGTCGCCACTGCGGCGTCAATCGCATTCCCGCCGCGGGCGAGAATTTGCGCGCCAGCCTGCGCCGCCAACGGGCTCTCTGCCGCCACAATTCCGTAGCGCGTAGTCACCATCGAGCGCCCTTGCGTCCGATCTTGCGCACTTCCGATTCTGATCATGCTGAATCCCGCCACCACCACACAAAACACATAAACAAGGCTCCGCTTCATCTTTCGATTCCCTGTCCTAATTAGGATGCATGGAACTTCTATTTCTTGGGACGCGATTCCGGCGGCACCACGTCATTGTTCCGGTAGTACGTCACCAAGTTCCCGAAGTGCTCGCCGCTATGCTCGATGATTCCCACCCAGTCACCCAAGTGCGCCATCGCGCCGGAGTCGCCGCCTTTTTCGAGCGCCGCCGCGCCATCCGCAAATGATTTTTCCACGAACGCAACAATCTGTTCCTTCGTCTTGTATTCCTTCGGGTCGTCTTCAAGGCCTTTTGTGCTCTTGCCCAGCGCGGGGTTGATCGCGTAATAATTCGAGGCCGCAATGTGCACCAGGAACTGCCCGAATGTTCGGACCTTGTCGTTCGGGCGGTAGTCGTATTTGTCCGCAGGCCAATCCTTGGCCATGGCGATTACCTTGCTTCCAATCCCGTTCCATTGCCGCAAAAGGACTTGTTCTGGCCCCGGCGCTTTCTTCATAGCAGCTTCCTGAGCTGACGCCGCACTTGCGCCGGCGATCACACCTAGAAAAACTACAATCAGAAAGGAAACAGCAGTCTTCCGCATTTGAATTTCCTCCTCAGTGGCTAGGCGCAGTGGTAAGAGACCATAGCCTACCTGTCCGCCTCATTTCTGTCCAGCGCGCAACCGCGAGGCCGGCGCATTGGGCGTCGGCACGTTTTTTCTGCGTTTCCCTCAAATCACTGAGTCGCATGAGCCCATCTCTGCGCTAAAATAGACGTGGGTCATGATGACCGGAGGCAGGAACTGTCCATCCTAAAGAACACAGGCACGCCGGACGACGCTGCTTCAACCATCTCGCCGTCCGCGAATCCCGAAGTCGATTTACTGCTTCGCGCGGAGCATTCCGATCCTTTCCATTTCCTCGGACCGCATCCCGCAAATTTGCCTGGTAAACCCTCAGTCGCGATTCGCACGGTTCAGCCTCATGCCACGCGAGTCACAATTCTCTGGGGCGAATCCGGAGAAGAATATCCTGCGACACGCATTCACCCCGACGGTCTTTACGAAGCCATCATCCCGCTTGCGGGAAAAGTCCCCGGTAAATCGTCTGACGCAGTTGACATCGCCCCCACGGCTTATCGCCTTCGAATGACGTATCCCGACGGAAAATCCTGGGACACTTATGATCCTTACGCCTTCCCTCCTCTGTTGTCCGACCTCGACCTTTACCTTATCGGCGAAGGCACTCATTACCAGAACTACGAAAAATTAGGCGCGCACGTCCGGGAAGTGGCAGGAGTTCGCGGCGTGCATTTCGGCGTCTGGGCGCCCAACGCCAAACGCGTCAGCGTCGTTGGCAACTTTAACTCCTGGGACGGACGCGTTCATCCCATGCGCAGCCGCGCCAGCACGGGCGTGTGGGAAATCTTCATTCCCGGTTTGAACCACGGCGATCTTTACAAATTCGAGATACGGTCACGCTTCAACGATGTCTTGACTCTGAAAGCCGATCCGTATGGCTTCGCCGGCGAACTTCGCCCCAGATCCAGTTCTGTCGTCGTCGACATGGAAGGCCATTCCTGGCAAGACTCCGAATGGCTCGACCAGCGGCTGCGATTCGACTGGCAGCATGCGCCCATTTCTATTTACGAAGTCCACTTCGGCTCATGGCGCCGCGCTGACGGAGGCCGCTGGCTCACCTACAGCGAGATGGGGGACGAACTCATTCCCTACGTGAAGCAAATGGGCTATACGCACATCGAGCTCCTGCCCATGATGGAGCACCCGCTCGATGCATCATGGGGCTACCAAACGATTGGCTATTTCGCCGTCACCAGCCGTTATGGCTCGCCCAAGGATTTCATGGCTTTCGTCGACCGCTGCCATCAGGCCGGCATCGGCGTTCTTCTCGACTGGACGCCCGGTCATTTCCCTCGCGACGCCCACGGCCTCTCGTTTTTCGACGGCACGCATCTTTACGAGCACGCAGACCCGCGCCGCGGCGCTCATCCCGATTGGGGAACGCTGATTTTTAATTACGGCCGAAATGAAGTGCAGAATTTCCTGCTTTCGAATGCCCTCTTCTGGCTCGACAAGTATCACATTGACGGTCTTCGCGTGGATGCCGTTGCTTCCATGCTCTATCTCGATTACTCGCGCCGCGAGGGCGAATGGCTGCCAAATCAATTCGGCGGCCGCGAAAACCTCGAAGCGATCGCCTTTCTCAAGCGACTCAACGAGGTCGTTCACACTCGCCAG
This sequence comes from Candidatus Acidiferrales bacterium, assembly GCA_049678845.1. Lineage (GTDB taxonomy): Bacteria > Acidobacteriota > Terriglobia > Acidiferrales > UBA7541 > DAHUXN01. Next base: position 30,131 of record JBAUEX010000130.1, on the reverse strand, counting down.
CCCGGCACGCTGATGATCGCCGAGGAATCCACTTCATGGCCTTCCGTCTCGCGGCCCACTTATGCAGGCGGACTGGGCTTCGACCTCAAGTGGAACATGGGCTGGATGAACGACACGCTTCGCTATTTCGCTCTCGATCCCATACATCGCAAATTCCATCATGGCGAACTGACGTTCTCCATGCTCTATGCCTTCAACGAGAATTTCATTCTTCCTCTCTCGCACGACGAAGTCGTCCACGGCAAGCACTCGCTGATTGCCAAAATGCCGGGCGACGACATGCACAAATTCGCGAATCTGCGCCTGCTCTTCGGTTATATGTACGCGCATCCGGGCAAAAAGCTTCTCTTCATGGGCTTGGAAATTGCGCAATGGAACGAGTGGTGGGAAAACACCAGTCTCGACTGGCATCTGTTGCAATATGCTCCGCACCTGGGCATTCAGCGGCTCGTCAAGGATTTGAATCACCTATACACCAAGGAACCGGCGCTCCACGACGTGGAATTCGAATGGCCGGGTTTCGAATGGCTGGAGGTGCACGACGCCGACGCCAGTGTTCTCGCGTTCCTCCGCCGTGGCCGACGCCCCGAAGATTTCCTTGCGGTGGTTTGCAACTTCACGCCTGTCGCGCGCCAAGACTATCGTCTCGGCGTTCCGGAGCCGGGCTTTTATCGCGAAATTCTCAACACCGACTCCGCCCACTACTCTGGCGGCGACGCAGGCAACATCGGCGGCGTCCGCGCCGAACCCATCCCCTGGAGCGGCCGCCCGCACTCCATCAAAATCAAACTCCCGCCGCTCGCAGCGGTGTACTTCAAACCCCAGCGCCACTAATTCGTCTTAACTTGAAAACTGGGGAACTTTTCTTCGCAGCCTTACGTAACTATCGCTGAACGCCCAAGGAGGCGCTCAACGATGAAAACCATTCTTGCTGTTCTGACGGTCCTCTGTATGGGAACGGTAGCTTTGGCCGCGCCCGCCGAGCGTTACCTCCACGTGAAAGTCGACGACCCGGTAGGACGCGAGCACGTCCGCGTCAACATTCCGCTCTCACTCGCCGAAAAAGTCATCCCGGCGATCAATCAAGGTCAGCTCCGCGATGGCAAAGTCGAGCTGGGAAACTTCCATGCGAATGGCATCGATCTGAAAATGCTCTTCAATGCGGTCAAGTCCGCGCCGGACGGCGAGTTCGTCACCGTTCAGGAACCGGACACAGAGGTTCGCGTCGCCAAATCCAACGGCAAAATGATCGTTCACGTGATTGATAAAGAGGGCAAAGAGAAAGTGGATGTCACAATTCCCTGGGAAGTCGCGCAGGCTCTTGCATCGAGTGGCGGCCAGCAACTCAACGTCGAAGCCGCTATCGAAGCTCTCGAAAAAGCCGGCGACACAACGCTGGTGACCGTTACCGACAACAGTCAAACCGTGCGCGTGTGGATCGACTCGCGCAACACATCCGATTAACTCCATCGCGGTAACAGCGCGGAACGCAGAGGAGGAATCAAATCATGTTACTGCTTGGCAAAATCGGATTGGGATTCTTGAGCACCGCGCTTGTCGCGGGCGCGGTCGTTTCCAGCGAAGGTTTCATCCATGTCAAGGTCCACGAAAAACAAACAAATGGAACGCACATCTCACTCGTGGTGCCGGCGATTGTTGTGCCTGTCACTTTGAAATTCGTGCCCAATCACTATCTGGCGCAAGGTGACCGGGATCTTCGCCGCTACCTTCCCGTAATTGACGCCGCCCTCGCCGGCCTGGCCGATTGTCCCGACGGGCCGCTGGTTGACGTCACAGATCCGGACGAGCACGTGAGCGTGGTGAAGAGCGGCGGGTCGATCGTTGTTGACGTGGATGATGCGGATGAAACGGTCCACGTCTCCGTGCCAGTGCACGCCACGAAAAGCGCCATCGACGAAATCGCCTCCGCCGACGGGCCAATCTGATTCGCGAGGCTCGACTGCGTACCATCTCGCGCGACGGAGGGGTATTTCCGCTTGCTAGGCGTGCGATTCTTTCGCCGGGTCTTTGGCGGGTATCCAGTAGACTTCTTCGCGTACCGATTCCTTTGGGAATCCGCGCCGCTGCAATATGCCTTTGCTGTTGTCGATCATCTGCGGATGTCCGCAGAGATACGCCGAAGTATTCGTCCTGTCCAGGCCCCACGCGTCTGCGTATTTGCGGATCAAATCCTCCACGCGCCCCGTTTCGCCCTTCCATGGCGCCGTTTCTTCCCACGGACGGCTAACCGATGCCACGTACGTCAGCCACGGAAATTCCTCCGCGGCCTTTTCGAATTCCTCGCGATAACCAAACTCCCAGGAACGGCTCGCCGCATTGATCACGAATAAGTGGTGTCCGCCGTCAAATTTCTTTTCGCGCCAGTCTTTGCTCAGCGCTCGGATGTAACTCACAAACGGCGCGATCCCCGTCACGGTGCAGAGCAACAGATGATTCTTCCGTCCGCTTTTGGTATCGAGAGTGAAGCGCCCTTTCGGAATCTTGCGCATCGTCAGTTCCGTACCTGTCTGCAGCGCGTACAGCAAAGGCGTCAACTCGCCCTGCGGGACAAGTTCAATAAAAATCTCCAGTTCCTTCTCGTGCGGCGCCGAAACAATCGAATACGCCCGCTCGATCAGTTTCTCTGGTCCTTGTACGCCAAGCGTCGCATATTGCCCGGGCTGAAATCGAAATTCACCGTTGGGCTCCACGCGGATAATCCACAAATCCGCGGCGATGTCGGCGCGATGCGTAATTCGCGCTCGAAAGAATTTATCTTCCGGGATACTCATCGATTTCCCTTTCCACCGAGAGTCGCCAGAAAAATCCGCAAGTGGTTCTCATGCAACAAAAGAGGGCGCCCGCCAGCAACGAGCGCCCTAAGGTTCTTCCCTGATGCACCGGTAAACTCATATCTATGGTTGATGCGGCGGCCAGCCCCACACGGCATCCTTAGAAATCGGGGCCTTTACTGTCCGCCATTTTTCGTGGATCGAACGTGGTATTCAAATCTAAGTCCTTGATGTTGCACACGAATTGCAGTCCTTTTTCATCGGGAGCGGCAACATCCTTGCCGTCCGCCGTTTTTCTCGGAAACGAAAACATCACCGCCGCTACCTGGCGACCGTCCGCGCTTCGGTTAATCTGCACGCTCGTGGGAATCACCTTCAGTTTCGACTGCTTTCCGCGCAGATAAGATTTTGCTTTTAAATCATCCTCGCTAATGCTCCCGAATGGCGACATGTCCGGTCCTATAACGACCACCTCGTAGTTGGCAATCGGCGCGCTCAAATACTTCGTTGCTTCGTCCTCCTTCATCTGCCCAGCCAGGATCGCGTCGCGAACCAGTGCTTCTCGCATGGTGCGAGACGAATTCCAGCGGAGATAGAAGGCCGCTTGCCCTTCTGGCGTTCCCATTGCCTGCTGGCCCACGTTTGCAGCGCCACCCGCGGGTCCCTGGGCCGCCGACACGGTTCCCTCCGGCGCGCGTCCCATCTCCGACTTGCCGCCGCCGTTCCCTTCCTTCCAGCCCGCAGGAACGTACTGAACCTTGGCCCACGGCGAATCGTGCAAAATCTGCCTCACGTCATTCTGGGTCCACTGCTCGAAGGGTTTTGTCTTCCACGGATCCCCTCCCGCCCATGCCAGGGCCCCTAGCGACGTAACGAGGAATACGGCAACGGCAGCATGTCCAATTCCCCGCCGGCCTCCTCGCGAAATAATCCGTCTTTTAGCCACAGCGACCCTCCGGTACAGCCGGAATTTGCGAAGCGAGGACCCCCGAATGCGACGTCCAAACTGCTCGGCCCAAAAAACGTCCGCATTCGCCTCAGCTTCAATCGATGGCCCTATTGTTATCAGATTCCCCGCGGGGGCGCAATTGCAACGCTCAGCGCCGCGCGTCCGTCATTCGCGGTGAATTCGTGATTCGTTCGAACCGGTAGACCGGCTTCCGGTGCGCTTCGAAGTAATTTCGCATCATCAACTCGCCAACCAGCCCCGTAGCCAGGAATTGAAGCCCGAAAAGCGACAGAAGCATCCCCAAAATCAGCAGCGGCCCGTGCCGAACAAATATATCCCCTCCTGTGAACACCTTATCGAAAAACAAAAACCCCAGAATACCCCCGCCCGCGAGAAAACTGATCATCCCCGCCGGTCCAAAGAAGTGCAGCGGCCGCAACATATACCGGAGCAAGAAACGAATCGTAATCAAGTCGAAGAAGACCCGCGATGTGCGCGAAATTCCATAATGCGACTTCCCCTGGGGACGCGGCACGTTGCGTATCGGCACTTCAATCACTTTCGCGCCGTTTAAGGAAGCCAGCGCCGGAATGAATCGATGCAGCTCTCCATAGAGACGCACATCTTTAATTGTTTCTCGCCGATACACCTTAAAGGTCGTGCCAAAATCGTGAATGTTGACCCCAGAAAGCTTCGCCATCAGCCAGTTGGCCACTCGAGAAGGTATTCTGCGAAAAAAGAAGTTATCCACCCGCTTCTGGCGCCATCCGCTGACGATGTCCGAATCGGTCGCCTCCAGCGCCTCGACCATCGCCGGGATGTCGGCGGGATCGTGCTGCAGGTCCCCGTCCATCGATATAATAATGTCCCCGGTGGCATGATCGAAGCCGGCTGCCAACGCTACGGTCTGCCCGTATCTCCGCTTCAGCCTCAACGAAATCACCCGGTGATCTTCATCCGCAAGCTCTGCAAGGATTTCCGGCGTCGAATCCAAACTGTGGTCGTCAACAAATACAAATTCCACAGGCTCAAATCTTCCCCTCATCACCTCGGAAAGCTGCCTGTGCAGCTCCCGCAGCGAGCCTTCCTCGTTCAACACGGGGATAACGATTGAATACTTCGGCACGCCTGCTTCAGCGTCACGCATTGTTTCCGTCCAACTCCCGGAAATTCATCAGGCGGACGTCATGCTCATGTATCGCCGTCCGCACATCGGCATCCGTTAAGCCTTCCAATTCCGACTCGCGCTCCCGTTTCAGCCGCGTGGGAGATCTCTCCAACTCCTCATCGTATTCCCCCGGATGGCACATAAGTTCTGTCACACCGTTACGCATTGCCCCTATCATGGCCAGAATTGCCTCGCGATTCAACCGTCCCGTCGCCGCAACGCCCATAAAATGGTCCGGAGTGCGAATCCCACGCGAACTCGCCAGCTTTTGGAAACCTGACGCGTTGACTCCAGCGATCAATGCCGTTGCGCGTTGTTTCCATGAGCTTACGCCTCGGAATATGGGCCACAGCAATGCCCTGGTATCCTCGAATGGCTTTCGAATTCGCGTGACTTTGAATTCCTCCGCCACTCGTACTACTACTTCCATCACCCTTGGATGGGCATGGGTGTGCTTGTGCGAATCAAAATGTGTCGGCTGCAGTCCGGCCGCGACTACGCGCTCCGCCTGCGCTCGAAGCTCCGCCTCAATCTCTTCTGAACGTGCCGAACCTGTGGATAGTTTTGACAGCAGAACCGGTAGCGACGGCGGCAAGCGCCCATCCGAATCCACGAGAGAGCTCAGTTGTTTCGCCGGCGCAACGCATTTCCCACCGACCAGCACGAGATGGCATCCAACTCCAAGGTTCGGATTGGCTTGCGCGCACTGGATGGCATCTTCAAACGCATCGCCGTTGGCCATGATCGTTGCGCTCGTCACAATCCCCTCACGAAACCCTCGCACGATTCCCGCGTTCACCCCGCGTGTGTAACCGAAGTCGTCCGCATTGACGATGAGCCGTTTCATTGAGGAACATGATCGTTACGTGATGGCATCATATCACGGCGACGAAAGCCCATCGCCCTCGTGCCATTCCGGCTCGGACGCAAAAATTGCATATTCGCTGTTGCACCGGAGCCACGACGAAGAGAGACCGCTTGCCTCGTCCAATTTCGCCTGACGAAAAAATCTCGCCAACGAAAAGATTTCAACAGTCTTGTTGAAAACCTTGTGGAAAAATTCGCTCGTCGTCTCGTAAGCGTGCACGATTAAAGCGCCTAATGCTCTTTGCACTAAACTAGGGCATTTTTCCATTCGAAACTAAAGTGATTCCTGGATCGATTCGGATGGTAAATCGGGGGAATGCAGCGACAGCAAAGGCTTGCTGGAAAAATTCTCGGCCTGCAACCTCAGTACCAATGTGCCGGCGACTTCAAATGAATTTGAATCGTCTCTTCTTTCTTATCCAACACGTAGTACTGACCAAACGGGCTCCAGCCATCTTTGACTACTTGAATCATAATTTTCACGCGCGGAACATCTCTCACCTTCGCGATTCCCGCCATGTCGGTCTTCAAGTCCAATTCAATTTTCCGCGGATGCCGAAGAAATCGCGGCTCTTCGTAGCGAACATAGACGCTGGCGTTGTCCACTGGCTTGCCTGAGTTGCCGCCGGTCACGACAATCTGTAATGCGCTCACCGGATTCTCTTTATCCGGCTTCCCCGCTGCGCTCTTTGCCGGCGTCCAGCCGAGCATCGCGACGGCAACTACGACGACGACCAAGCCACCGGCCATTCTCATCGACACTCTCATGAACACTCTTGGCGACACTCCCCTCGCGCGCATTCTATCACCCGGAGTTTCTAATTTCGATGCTTCAAAATCTAAACACGCCGTGCTGTTGCGCTCGCCACTAGTTCTGAACCTCCTGGTCGGCAACTACCTCCAATCCAGGTCCCCTTGACGCTCCGTCAGATGCGGAGTATTTTCGCCACTCGGAAACGAAATACCGGTCGAAAATAGCGAGGAGATCTTCGATGCGAACCGCCATTTCCGTTGTGGGCGGCTGCGCATTTTTGGTTTGCGGCTCTGCTGTCTTGCCGTCGTCACTCCGGGCTCAATCGGCCAAGGCGACCCCGCTCATCCTCGAAAAGAATGAAGGCGAGCGGCGTGTGTGAAGACCTGTCGAGGGACTCAAAGACACACCGTCTCTCTTCATCCTGAAAGTGGATCCGCGCCATGGCGGCCCGTCGCACCTGGTTTTCGGAGCTGAGGACCTCTCCCCGGGAGGAGAAATAGAAACTCATCGGCACCCGGATCTGACGAAATCCTGTTCCTGCAGAACGGGCCGGCCAGGATAAGGCTGGGCGATAAGGTGAAGGAGACGCACGGCGAGGTCACCGTGTTTATTCCCGCAGGCACCTGGATTTCCGCCAACAACACTGGAAAACAGTCGATCCATCTGGCGTTTGGTTTCTCGGCACCGGGATGTGAGGAATTTATGCGGGCCACAATCCGTTCGCGAAGGAGAGAAACTCATTCCGATGGGGTCTATCGAAAGTGATTGGTGCATGTCAACAAATGACTTTTCGAATCGAAGGAAACATTTTAAAGTGGATTTCCGTTCATCTAGATAGTGGACGAAATGGGAAGCGGCAAACGGGCAATGGCGTTTGACGCGGCAACGAGGAACGCTATGGAACTGCGAAATGCGATCGAGATTACGCCGAAGGCGCTGGTCAGCTTGATCTTCGCTGTGACGCTGGGAGTTTCGGGCTGCATCATTGGCGGCGGGCGTGGACCGGTGGCGAGAACAGCCGAGATGCAAACGGAAAATCTCTCTGTTCCCCTGGGCGCTGCAAAATCGGTGGACGTGCACTTGCAAATGGCCGCGGGCGAGCTGGATATTTCCGGCGGGTCACCACAATTGCTCGACGGCACGATCAAGTACAACGTGCCGGAATGGAAACCGGACGTCAGCTACAGCGTGCATGACGGAAACGGCGCGCTCATGGTGATGCAGCCCGAGGCTTCCCACTCGACGATCGGCGGCGTGAAATACACATGGAATTTGCACTTGACCAATGCGGTGCCGCTGAACGTGGCGGTAGAGATGGGCGCGGGAAATTCGACGCTGAATTTCAGCAGCATCACGCTGCGGAATCTGGATGTGCAAATGGGCGCGGGAAACTCGACCGTGGATTTGACCGGCGACTGGAAGCAGAACGTGACCGCATCGATCCAGGGCGGCGTGGGCGAAGCGCATATCAAGTTGCCGCGCGACGTCGGCGTGCGCGTAACCGTGGATGGCGGTCTCGGCTCGGTGGACGCGCCGGACTTCAAGAAAGACGGCGACGAGTACGTGAACGATGTCTACGGAAAATCGAAAGTGACGGTGCAAGTGCACGTCACCGGCGGCATCGGTGAAGTGTATCTGGAACTGATGGGCGTGCGCCCCATCGTGTAACACGGCCTCAAATACGACTTGCACGGATTCGTGCACAAGTGTATATTTGCATGAACTCGTGCAATGGCACAGAAACTCTACGGCGTCTTAATCGCCGACGTTATCTCCTCTGGCTCGCGGTCGCGCTGGCCTGCCCTGCTGCATGACCGGCTGGGGCAGGCGACACGCGCGCACCGCGCACGTAAACTCACGCTGTTGCCCTATGCCGTCACCGCGGGCGACGAATTTCAAACCATCACCGTGCGGCTCAAGACGATTCCCTGGCTTCTGCTCGACTTGCGGCGACGCTTGCAGCCGCTGTCTTTGCGCGTCGGAATCGGCATCGGCGAAGTCGCGGGACGCATCACCGCGCCGGTGAATGAGCTGGACGGAGCGGCTTTCCGCATGGCCCGCGAAGCGCTCGAAAGCCTGGGCAAGCGAAGTGGACGCAAGCAACCGGCGTTGACGGCCTTTCGCACGCGCAACCCAGAATTTGACTCCATCGTTAATTTGATCTACGAGTTGCAAGACACGCTGGTGCAGCGCATGACGCAACAGCAATGGAAGACGATCGCTGCGCGCTTCGAGCATGGCAGAATCGAAGACACGGCCCGCGCCATGGGCCTCAATATCTCGACCGTATCGCGGAATCTAAAACGCGGTTATTATGGGCAACTGATCGCGGTCGCTTCAGGGGTCGAGAAACTGATCGCGGCCCGTTTTTAGTTCTACAACGATATCACAGTTATTGCACGTATTCGTGCAACTTATGATATTTGCACATATCGATACAAATCAATGACTGGAAATCGTATCGCCATCGCCGTGTATACCCCTCCCGTCCATTTTTTGTCCCGACTGGGAATCACGGCCGCTATTTATGCGGTTGTGATTTTTGCCGGCGGCTATCTGATTCGCGCGCTCACGCGGCCGCTGGTAAACGGAGGCGTCCGGCCCGCCGATGAAACCACGACGCAGTTGCGCAATGCGGGAATGTACATCGGATGGCTGGAACGGTTCCTGATTTTGACGGCGCTGCTGCTGCGCTCACCCGCGACGGCGGGGCTGGTCCTCACCGCCAAAGCCATCGCGCGCTATCCGCAATTCAAGCACGTCCGGTTCGCGGAATATTTTCTGATCGGGACGCTGCTCAGTCTGTGCGTGGCCATGATTGGGGGCCTGGTCCTGCTCAAACTGCTTTACGGGAGTATTGCGGTTGCGCCGTAACCGGCCGGAAATCCAGCGCGGCGTGTCCTGCTCGGGAAAAGCAAGCCGCGGAAGAATTTCACCATGATGCCATTCATTCATATCGGGCCGGTGGTGCTGGCAAGCTACGGACTCTGCGTCGGCATCGCCATGCTCATTTCGTATTTTGTGCTGGCGAAAGACATGCAACGACGCGCGATTCAGGCGCCCGCCGATCTGATGGTGGCGGTGCCGTGCATCGCGGGACTGGTGGGCGCGAAGTTGTACCACGTGCTCGAAACGCCGCGAGACCTTTTCACCGATCCGAAAATCCTGATCAGCCAATATGGCTTCGCTTGGTTTGGCGGCTTTTTGGGAGGACTCATCGCGTTTGTCTTGTTGGCGCGGCATTACCGCATTCCGCTGCGCGAGATTTTCGACGCGGCGTCTCCCGCGGCCGCTTTGGGGTACGGCCTCGGGCGCATGGGATGCCTGATTTCCGGCGACGGCGATTATGGAATTCCCACTTCCCTGCCCTGGGGCATGAGCTTCCCGCACGGCTTGGTGCCGACAACACAGAGAGTGCACCCCACGCCCATCTATGAATTGATTGTCGCAATTTTCATTTTTTGGTGGCTATGGAAATTAGGCGGAAGACAAGTACAAATTGCAACTCGCGCGGAAACGGTGAGCGGCGCCAAGGTTGGGGATCATTCGACGCAAAAGAAGCTCAAGCGGAACTCCACCGACACGAATCGGTGGCCGCCGCACGGCGAGGTCTTCGCGCAATATTTGATTTTGACCGGCGTCGCGCGATTTCTCGTCGAATTCATCCGCATCAATCCGCGATCGTTCTTCGGCATGACCAACGCGCAGGCTGCCGCTCTCGCTTCGATCCTTATCGGAGCTGCGTTGCTGTGGCGCGGAAGAGAGCAGGCCAAACTAGGCTCCGCGCGCAACTAGTTCTTGCGTCGAGTGATAACGACTTGGCTCCGGGCACGAAAACAAAAGGCCGCACCGGAACGGTGCGACGATCAGAGCTGCTTCGGGGCAAATTCAGTGACCGGGGCACGGGATTGCAAACACAGGACTTAGCGGCGCCACTGCAAAATTGACTGAAAAAAAATGCGCTACTGTTCCAATTCGGTGCAGGAAATGGACCTTCCCGTCGCACTCTGGCTCCGACGTTCGGCGCTACGGGCTGACCACCAGATCGAGAAAAAAGTACTCGCGTCGGCTGGTATTTGTGCTAGAATCGAGCTGCGTTTGTTGCTCTTGTGACTGCTTTTTGAGACATCGACGAGGCTGCCGGGGTTACTGACCCCTGCGGCCTTTTTTTTGGACTCGGGAGGCGACGACGAGCGCAAATAGCTTTCCATTTAGAGGAGTAAGAAGTTGAGTAGAGAACAAGGAACAGTAAAGTGGTTTAACGCCAGCAAGGGCTATGGGTTCATTCAACGGCAGAGTGGCGAAGATGTCTTCGTGCACTACAGTGCAATTCAGTCCGAGGGTTACAAGACCCTCAACGAAGGCCAAGCTGTCGAATTTGAGGTGAAGAAAGGGCCCAAAGGCCTGCAGGCGGAAGCCGTCGTCGGCCTCTGATTCCACATGCGGGCGGAACGATCGCAGTAGGCTCTCCGTTCCGCCCAGTTTTACGCTCGAAGTTCTAGGCGATTAATCGTTTCCCCGAATCATTCGCCGATTCGTGGGGTGAATTTTCGGCATCTAACTATGGGACTGTTTTCTGCCCTATTTCACGTGCTTTCATTACCAGCCCGCCGGCATCTGGCGGCGGGACTAGCGCCTTACTAAGGAGGTTTCCGTGCAAGTATTGGACGCAGGGCAAACTGTTCGTCACACGCAGTACGGAGTCGGCACCGTCACCGAATCGGACAACGACCGCACCACGGTGGAGTTCGACGATCACGGAATGAAGAAATTCGTCACCAGTATTTGGTCGGCAGAAGTCGTTGGCGAGATTGCCGGCCGCCCCACGCGCCCGAAGCGCCGCCGCAAGTCCACAAAGAAGGCGGTCGCCGCTTCAAAGAACTAAGCCTTCACCGAAATTAGCATTAGGAATGAAAAGCCTCGTCGCTGCTTGAAAGCATGCGCGAGGCTTTTTTTTGCGGAGGGCGTCGAGTCGCCATCGTTCCCAAAACCACTCCTCAGCTCCGTTGCAACCTGCGGGCGCGTTGCCGCGTAGCTCGGTAAGAGCGAGGTTTAATGAGCCGTCACCAGATGTCCCACTATTACGCACCGCACACCCGCGGAGGACGACTGAGCCACCGCCGTATCCACCTCGCAGAAGACAGGACCCGCACTGGATGAGGTAGGGAAGGCGTACAAGTGCACGCGTTGAGCACCAACGAAGAGGAGCTCCTGCCCGCCGGGCGTGGTGCCCTGCGCTTGCAGCGGGAGGGAGAAATCAACGCCGCGTCCGCTCTTGTCGGTGACGCCAATCGTGGCAAGATTACTTTGTTCAGTGAGACCGGGGTCCTCAAAGGCGGTTATGGACACATCGTCAATGATCAACGCGGTGCCAACCGGCACGGTGATAGATGGCGAACACGCAGAGAAATTGCTGAAGCCATTACCCGCAGAGAATTTGGAGCACGCCGCCTCAACCGGCGAGTAATCGTTGGACTCGACATCGAGAGGAATGGGATTTTGATTTTGGTCGCTGGGATTGGCAACCGGGACGTTGCCGTTAAAGCTCACCGTGGGCGTGCCGGTGAGCGTCGCATTGACGCTGCCGGTTACGTTCGCGTTAAATGTTGCCCGTGACCGGCACTGGCGTGTTGACCACGTTGACGTTGCGCGTATCCACAGCCATCGTCGGCACGGGATTCCCTGCTCCGTTCGACACGGTGACTAGGGCGCTGACGACGGCGTGCACCGCTTTCGGCTCCGCAAGCGCCAGAACCAGAGCGACGATCACCATCCCCGCAGTTGCCACAACGATTCTGCGCACGATGTTCACGGTTTTTCTCACCCCCACGTTTAATTCGTCCGGCCATTCCGTTGCTGCTGATCCCAGGAAACTCCCGGCTCAAAAAACGCGCATGGGCGTCAAAAAATACTACTTTGCGAGGTATCCATGCACAGTAAGAAAGCACGCGTTACCCGCCGTCAGCTGATCGAATATACCGACTGTGCTACCAGGATCAGCCACGATGGTAGTTGCCTGGTTTATTACGGTAGCCGCTGATTCGCTGAGGAAATCGATGGCCACGCTGACCCCATTAACGGCATTGGTCGGCACGGTTGTCGCCAAGGCGGGGGATCCTTGGCAGGCTCCTGCGACGAAGGTGATTACCAGAGCCTTCACAGTGTTCCCGGAAGAGTCCGTAGCCGGGACCGTAAAGGAATCCGGCAGCGTCGACGGCAATCCGAAAACGCTGGCGACGGTGGCGCAACTGCCGTCGCCACTGTCCTTGCAAATTGATGTGACGAAGGGCTGATACGCCAAATCTTTGCCTTCGGTTACGGGCACGGGATTCGCCGAAGTGTTGGCGACGGTGACGAGGGTGGAGACGATGGCGTGAACGGCCTTCGGCGCAACCATCACGCTGACGATCCCTGACAATGCAACTGCGCCTGCTACCATCAACAGCCTCTTTGCAAATTTCATCTTTTCTCCTTTTTCTTTTTCCTTTAATTCAGACGCGCCCTCACCGCGCAGACACACACATAGCGTCCGCTCGTCTGCACACATACTCGCTTTGAACTCTTTCGCCGCACCCGCCGCGAAGATAGCAGCTAATGACGTCCACCCGTCCGGGGGGCTAGCGTTTCGCCGCGCCCGAGCGCCGACGCCACCCCAACCCTAGCAAGCCTGATCCGAGGAGCAACAACGTCCCGGGCTCGGGCGTTGGCCCGGTGCTCAGATTCGCGCCAGCCTGGTCGGTGATATCGAAAGCCCAGTTCGCCGTGTCGTTCGCGCAGGTGGTGGCGCTGCCCACGGTGTTGCAGGTCTGGAAAACGCCGCCAGTGAAATCCGTGAAGCCCTCGCCGAGCGTCCCGTTGTCGAAGACGGCGTTGGCGAAGAAATTAGCGTCGCTCAGCACGAGTGTGTAAGTCCCCGGCAGTAGCACGAGTGACATGGAGATGTCGCCACAAACCGGGCCGCCGACGGAAACGGTGCCCGCAGGCCCGCATCCTTGGAAGGTGCCGAAATTCGACAACGCGTCTGAGGTTCCGAAGGGATTGCCAAGCCCGTCAGTCAGAATCGTCGCGCCCGAACCGATGCCCGCGAAGAGGGCCAGGAAGGGGTCAAAACCTCCCGGCGAGATTGCATTCCCAGCCGCATTCGTGCCGCCGCCGAACCCCCATGTCTGAACATCGATCGTCTGGCCTCCCGCGCCGCCCACCTGGAACGTCAAGGTGAAGGCAGAGGACGAGTTCGCTAGGCTTCCCATAAAGGAGAGCGATGCAGGTGTGGCTTGCAGGGATGTAGCCGTGAAGACCAGTAGAGCCGCCAGCAGAGACCATCTTCCAAGTTTCACCGGGCACCTCCTCATATTGAGACCTAGCACTCACTAAGCTCACGCAAGCCAAATCAGGCAGGCCCGATGTCTATCTCGCTGGCACCGTATTAGTTGTCCCCGAACCCCTAGCGCGAGGACAGTGTTATTGCTCTCGCTTACGAGGGCTGGGCCCCGCCGCGAAAGAAGCGTCACGAGTCTGACCGACCACGCAACGCCCCTTTCGCGGCGCATTTCCCCGCAAACGATTGCGCTCGTGTTCGAGAACGGCGAGTTGCCACCGCGCAAATTCCGCTCCCGAAGTGATTGGAGCTGTTCTATGCATGAGTCCTCAGGCCCAAAGTTTGCGCCGAAGGAAGCCAATCCCCGTCAAGCCTGACCCGAGAAGCAGCAACGTGCCGGGTTCCGGTGTTTGGCCACCCGTTGAGCCGCCACCACCGAAAGTGCCGCCGAAGGTCGCGAAGCCGGCAGGATTCGGCGGATCCAGAGCGACGCCCGTCATGCTGCACGCCGTGCCTGCGGACAGGTTGGCGCAAGAGAGAGCGTTCAGGTTTAACGTAATGGATGCGGTGCCGCTGCCAAGCCCTGCAAATAGGCCCGTTCCGGTAAACGTAGCGCTTCCGGTCATGCTATCCACACCGGTGAGAGATTCATTCAAAGCCAGCCAGTCGATCGTGCCGTTTACTCCTCCGCCAAGACCCGCCAAACTGTAGCCACTGGTATCTCCGGTCGAGAAAAGCCAGCTGCCGGTCCCATTGAAATTCGCGAGAAATGGCGTGGAGTTGAAATCCAACGTATACGACCCTACGGGACTTCCTCCAAAAAGCACACTGCCCGTGATATCCGAAAACGTGCATCCGGTTGACAGCGCAGCCGTGCAACCGTTCTCAAAATTCACACCCAGACTTCCCGTAATACCATTGAAGTCCGGCTGAACAAGCACGCCGCCCGTACTCTGCCCGAGAGAAAAACCGCTCAGACCGCTCTGCGCCTTTGCGGTCATGGAAACGGCCGCAACGGCCAAAACCAAAACTCCCAAGAATGTTCCGACTCGTTTCGTCAATCGTTGTGTCATGTACTTCTCCCTTTTGTTTGTAAAAATTCCACCGTGTTTCGCTCCCACCCAACTGTTCCGCAGCCAACTTCTTGGTGTACCCGGCGGGCGGCAACGAACAGCAGAGCCTCGAATTCCGCTTCAGAGGCGACGACTGCCACACTCTCTGTAAAGGCAAGCGCGCTTCCAAACAGTTCGTTTTGTGGCGTTAAGCTCATTTCGACCGCGCGCATTCTGAGGAGGTTTGTTCGTGCCAGTCAATGAATGGCGGCTTATTTTTACCTAACTTTTTTCTAAACGCAGAAATGTCGTTGAGTGGGACGGTTGAGGAGGCGCCTAATTCACCGCAAAGATTATCTTGACGAGTATGTTAAACTGGCTCACCTAATTGTCCTTTGCCCACAAAAATGAACGAGCCTACCCCGCCCCGGCGCGTCATTTCATTCGGTGTCTTCCAGTGCGACCTGTATGCCGGAGAATTGCACAAAAACGGCATAAAAGTGAAATTATCCGGTCAGCCGTTCCGCCTTTTGACAATTCTGCTGGAGCACCCCAGCGAAGTTGTGACGCGCCAGGAATTAAGAGAACGCCTGTGGGCAGAGCATACGTATGGAGACTTCGACGACGGGCTGAACACCGCGATCAACAAGATTCGCTTCGCGCTCGACGACGACCCTGAAAATCCCCGATTTATTGAGACTCTTCCTCGCCGAGGCTATCGCTTCATTGCCGAGGTTAAGGTCCAAAGCCATCGCAATGGCGCGCTCGAGCAGGAATCGCTCCCAGCGGCTGGTTATCCCTTATCCGTCGAAGGTGCCCCGGGAGGCAGCCCGCCAAAGCGGCTCCTCGGAATGAGCTCGCGGAGATTTTGGCTGTCGCTTGCGGGAATCGGAGTCGCTTTATTTGCTCTGGCGACAATCTGGCTGCTCCGCCAGCGCCCGGTTCTTTCCTTCAACTCGCGCGATTCGGTGTTGGTGGCCGATTTCGAGAATGAAACGGGTGATCCCCGATTTGATCAGGCGCTCCAGACTGCGTTCACCGTCAGTCTGGAACAATCGCGAAATGCAAATGTCTTTTCGCGACTACGCCTGCCTAATGTACTCCAGATGATGGGCCGTCACGCAAACGACAGGATCACCCCCGCTTTAGGCCGCGAGATCTGCCAACGCGAAAACATTCGTGGCCTGATTGCGTGCAGCATCACGAGGACCGGCCAGGAATATGCGCTGACGGCCGAGCTGATTGACCCGCAGAATGGCGCAACGTTGCGTTCCTATACGGAACGGACCAACGGAGAAGCGGGCGTTCTTGATGCGCTCGATGCCCTTTCTCGGAAAATTCGCGCCGACTTAGGTGAGTCTCTCTATCAGATTCACGCCGCGGACCGGCCATTGCCTGAGGTAACCACGACTTCTCTGGCGGCCCTCAAGGACTATGCGGATGGCATTTCGCTGTGGCAGCGAGAGAAGTTCCACCAGGCCCTTCCCTTGTTCCGGGCCGCTGTTGCGACGGACCCCGGCTTCGCCATGGCCCACGCTGCACTGGGGACCGCCTATTGCAGTTATATTTACAACGAACAGCCCACCGGCCAGCAGGAGTACGAAAAGGCCCTGGCATTCTCCGATCGTGCTACGGACCGCGAGCGCATGATCATCAACGCGAACTTCGCGGACGATATGAACCACGTGGACGAGGCGGCCGATTTGTACCAAGCTTACTTGAAGCAGTATCCGGACGACTGGACGATGCTCAAGAACTATGCCCATCTGCTGCGCATGCATGGCCGTGCGCCGCAGGCTATCAAGCAATACCAGGAAATTCTGCGCGTGGCGCCCGACGACGCCCGCACGTATCTGGAAATGGCCACGGCGTATTCCGAGCTCCACGACTTGCACAGCGCACTGCACGCTTATTCACAGGCATTTCAGCTTGAACCAGAACTTCTGACGGCAGGTAACACCAACCGCGAATACGGTGCCGCCCTTGTGGATGCCGGACAGCCTGAAAAAGCGGAACAGATTTTCTCGGCGCTTCTGACGAAGCCGGAGACGCGCGAAAATGGGCTGCGCTCGCTCGCTTTGCTTGATCTTTACTACGGGCGTTACGCGCGCGCGCAACACCAGTTCGAAGAGGCCCTGACCATCGATGACGGCCAGCACCAGGCGTTCAGCGCCGCGAGGGTCCGTTACATGCTTGCGGAAATCGCCGGCGGCGAAGGAAACAGAGAAAAACAGATTGCGGAACTCGACGCTGTAATGCCGACGTTCAAGTATATCGGACCTAAGGTCGTTTACGGCGCACTCTTGGGCCAGGCATACGCGCGCGCTGGCGCCGTGGCGAAGTCAGAAACGATTCTGACGGCCATCACTCCGTTGGTGGACGCAAAGAACGACCTCCAAACAAAATATTGGCATCTGTTGCAGGCGGAAATTGCATTGGCGAAGGGAGATTCGCAGAAGGCGCTGGAGCTGATTAGTCCACCGGCATCCTCCGATGGCGCTTCGGTAATCCAAGTATTGACGGAATTTATGGCCTATGCGAATCAGCGGGCTGGCAACACCGCGGCGGCCATGCGGTGGTACGAAAAACTCCTCGCCGCCGATCCGGGGTGGATCAACTGGGAACCGCAGCAGCGCTATCTCGATGCGCGCTATTTTCTCGCGGAGGATTATCTAGTCGAAGGGGATCGTCAAAAGGCAAACAAGGAGCTTGGCTCGCTGCTGCAATTGTGGGCGAATGCCGATGCGAACCTGCCTCTTCGCAGGCAGGCTCTGCAATTGGACGCGCGGATCGCGCAGGCTCCGCAGAAAATCAAAGGGCATCCATCTGCTGCCTCTCCAACGCTTCCCGGGGTCATCTAGCGAAACCTATTCGGTTGTCCGTTACGCGCAAATACCCCGAGGTTCTTCAATTCATCTTCGCGCTCGTGGCCGAACCCGTCAAGTGGCGGGCGGCGGTGCGCGCGGAGTCTGAGCTCGGCGCGATTTGTATCGCGCGATGGTAGCACTCGACGGCCGACTGCCGCTGGCCGAGCAGGTCATACATTTCTCCGGCATTGAGCGCGGCGGGCGCGGCGATGGCCGGGTTCGCGCGGGGAAAGTTCACGGCTTCCTCATAGGCGCTAGCCGCGCCGGCGTAATCTTTCTTGTTCTGCAGCGCGCGGCCCAGCGAATATGCGGCGCGCTCGACGCGCGCGTCCGGAAAAAACCCTTCCCGTCCCCGTTCGACCAGCTTGCGATAGGCCGCGATGGCTTCGTCCTTTTGCCCGGAGGCGTTCAGCAAATCCGCGTGCGCCAAACCGAAGATGAAATTGTGCGGAAAGTTCGCGTACGACTCGCTGATGATGTGGATCGCTTCGGGGTAGCGCTTTTCGCGCGCCAGAAAAAGCGCCAGAATCGTGCCGGCGTCAACGCTCTCTTCCCCACCGCCATCGGCCGCCTGGCGAAGCAGTTGCAGCCCCTTTTTCTTGGTGCCGTGAATGTCCGCGACAAAGGCCACGCTCTTTTCCCACCACGAAAGACTTCCGACAATGTATTGATATGTCCCGACGACGAGTTTCGCGTCGGAGTAGTTCGGATTGAGTCTGAGAATGTGGACGTCGTCGTGATAGGCGCCGAGCGCTTGCCGGAGGGCTCCCATCCATTTCTTTTCGATCACCGCGGAATATACTGTCGCGAGGCCGCGCGCGACACTGCGCGCAAACAAAGCGTCCACGTCGTTGGGATTTTTCGCCAAGGACTGATTCGCGAGTTGGAGCGCGCGCTGCGAAAGTTGGCCGATTTCTGTTCTCACGTTGGGATCCACGGGCGGGACTTTGAGCTGCAGAAAGCGGTTCCCCATGTAGAGCGTGGCGTCGAGCTGCCCTTCGCGATTCAGCTCCTTGGCCAGCACGGCGGCGAGCAGATGATTCACCACAAAGGGGTCGTCGGGCCGCGCTTTCCGCTCTTCACGAAACAGCGCAATCGCACCGCCGTAGTCCATGTTGGAATATTTTTCAAAAGCCTCGCGCGTGAGAGCGTCATCGGGCTGCACCCGAAACGGCAATGCGGCGGGAACGGCCTTTGGAGCCTCTGACCGCCGCGAGTTTCGAGCTGACGCATGAGCGTGTTGCGCGGGCGCAACACCACCGGCGCGTACAAGATAGCCGCGTGTGGTCAAGTTTGTAGGAACAGCCCTTGCGCTGATCGCCAAGGCCAGCGCCGGGGCGACGAAAATCAGTACGGAGCGTCGCATCGCGCCGATATTCTACTCCGCCCACAAGAAATCCCACCCCCAAAAGCCACAAAAACTCGCGGTACGCAAAGATTTGCGTACTGCCTGGCACCCTGCCCCGTTTCCGGCAGTACCTCCGTACTATCCCAAATGAGTCTGACAGGCCAGTGCGTCGCCCAAGCGCAAAATACTACTCTCTAGCAGTTGAGCCTGCGCCCCGCCCAGCTGTGTCCCATGCCTGCCAGGGCGATTGGGAAGCTCAACCCGTATCTGAAGGGATGAAATGAACACCATGGCGCGATTGTTCGATTTCAGGAAGAAACAGAGGCCTGCGCGCTCCAAACCTGTGAGTCATAGCACAAAGGCAGACCCGGCCACCGATAAAGCCAGGGCCGA
This sequence comes from Candidatus Acidiferrales bacterium, assembly GCA_049678845.1. Lineage (GTDB taxonomy): Bacteria > Acidobacteriota > Terriglobia > Acidiferrales > UBA7541 > DAHUXN01. The sequence continues at coordinate 10,623 of JBAUEX010000130.1, read as the reverse complement.
AGTAGCCGCAATTATGGCCAAGATCGAAAAAACGGAACGCAGCGAGCACCTGGGCCAGAGCGGGAAAGCCACGGTTGCGGGCCTGGCTGCCCGGCAGGACCGCCGCCATCGCCGCCGCGTGAAGATTTCAGCTCCGGTGCGTGTTCGCCAGGCTGACGTGTTTCTGGGCAACGAATTCGACCTTACGATGACGGTCGACGTGTCCCGCGAAGGCGTCCTGTTTGAGTCTTCGCATCAGAACTACGCCGCAGGTCAGGAAGTGGCCATTGTATTCCCCTTTACGCCGGGATCGCGCGATCCTCTCAAGGAGCAGCGCGGCCAGGTGGTGCGCGTCGCGCGAGCGAGCGAGAAACGATTTAGCATAGCCGTCGCATTCCTGCAAGGCACGCCGAAATACGAGCTCGTTGACGCTCAGGGCCGCCCGTTCGCGCAGCCTCCGGAAGTTGAGAAACCAGCCAGCCGGCGCAACCAGCGCCCGTTGATCCTGGTTGTAGACGAGGATCCGCAGGTGCGCTTGCTCCTGCGCACGCAGCTCGAACTTGACGGCTACGCAGTTGAGACGGTTGCGGATCCGACCATGGCCGTCACGCTGCTGCGGCATCGCTCGCCTGTCACGCTGATCTGCGAAGCCGAAGCATTCCCCGGCTCCATACCCAATGGCGAAATGTCCGGCTACGATCTGTGCGTCATCGTACGTCGCAATCCGAAATATTCGCGGATACCGGTGATCTTGACCACGCGTACAGGAATGCCGTCGGACTTCGCCACCGCCCACGCGCTCGGCGCAACGGCGTGTGTCGCGAAGCCTTATGATCTTGACCGCGTGGCGAATTTGGTGCGCATGCTCGCGCCAGTTGAGTCGACGTAGCGCTTGTGCAAATTCAGGGCGTTGGAAATCTTTAAAAAGGACGGCACCCGTGACACTTTCAAGCCTGCTGAAAGAGACAAAAAGCAAACGGCGTCACCCGCGCACCAAGATGCGCACAGTTTTTCTGGTGGCCTGGCAGGGCGGCGGACGTCGCGGCGCCAGCCGCGCGCGCAATGTTTGTCTCGGCGGAATTTACATCGACACCAGGAATCCCGCCGACGTGGGTGACATTCTGGACTTATTTTTCGATGCGCCGCAGGGCCAAGTGCGCACGCGCGCTATCGTTCGTAGCATGCACATGGGCCGCGGCATGGGCGTGGAATTCATCGGCTTGGATTTTCTGGAGCGCCGCCGGCTGCACGCCATGCTGAAGACCCTCCTTGCCAACGAAGAGCCGGCCGGGCAGCCCGTGTCCGCCTAAACCCTGTCGCTGTCTAATTCACTCGCCGTTCATCGCCTGGCTATTTTTGAGCCGCACCTCCGTCGCTTGAAGCGATCTCCTTAAAGCCTCTCTGCGAACACTGCCGGATGTGTGCCGGCGTGCAACCCCAGCGGCTTGCGTGGGCATCGCAGCGGAGCGGGGATTGGTGTCGTCGGCGCACCGAAAGGCTTCGCGTGCGCTCTATCCTGCGAATATTTCTCCGCGGCGTGCGTCATTGCGGGGGGCGATTGCGGGACAATTGCAGGGACAATCCATCGCGAATCGGTTAGAATTTTTGCCGCTGCCGTGGTTGCCGCACATCGCGGGGCCGCGGCGCGCAGCTCGCGCACAACGATACTCGGAGGCTAAGGAATGCGGCGAAGGTTCGTGCTACTGGGAACGCTTCTGGCGGTCTGCCTCATTCTTTCCGGCGGCTGCGCCTCGAACTCGAATTCGTCCACCATGCCGGTGATTTCATCGATGTCGCCATCCACCATTCCTGCGGGTGAAGGTCAGTTCATTCTTTCCGTCTCCGGCACGAACATGAACGGCTCGTCCACAGTGCATTTCGGCACCGACAACCTGACACCCCTGCAGGTCCTGAATCCTCCATGTCCCACGGGCAAGAACTGCGTCACCACGCTCGAAGTCAGCGTGCCGCCCGTCGACGTGGTCAACGCGGGAACCGTGCAGGTTTCCGTGACGACCGCCTCGCAAAATTCCGCCAACGTGAATTTCACTGTTTCCTCGCCGCAGATTCTGACCACTTCGCCGATGGCCGCGGCGGCGGGCGGGGCAAGCTTTCCTTTGACCGTGACCGTGCTCAACGCAGCGCCGACCGTGCAGATAAATTTTGGCACGACCGCGCTGGTGCCGACGGGGCCCGTATCCTGCAATCCGGCGACGGCCTGCGCCGTCCAGGTGGTTGTGCCAAAGACTGCGATTGCAACCGCGGGAACCGTCACGTTGACCATTGCGAACCCAAAGGCTGCGAAGGGCGGGACGGCGACAGCCAGTTTCCTGATCGCCGGCTCAGGCCAGTTCCCCATCGAGGAATCCGCGAACGCCGGAACGCCGGGCGACGCCGCGAGCACGCATTCTTCGGTTTCCGACGGCGGACTTTTTGTGGCGTTCGATTCCAAGGCGACGAATTTAGCGAGCGGCGCGACGAACGGGCTTTCGCAAGTCTATCTCGCGCAGAACTGCCTTGGTTCGGGCGGCAGTTGCACGGCGAAGGTGACGCTGATTTCCTCAGGCTCCGGCGGACCTGGCGCAGGCGGAGCGATCGGCAGCGATCGCCCGGCCATTTCCGCCGACGGCCGTTTCGTCGCGTTTGAAAGCGACGACACGAATCTGGTCTCGGGCGCGACGCAGGCCGTGGAGCAAATTTATCTCTACGATACTTGCAGCACTATTTTCGGCGCCGTATCGAATTGCACGCCAAAGATGACGCTCGTGAGCCAGGGCGCAGGCAGCGCCGAGGGAAATGCGCCCAGCACGAATCCGTCCATCAGCGCGTTCGGTCTTTATGTCGCTTTTCAGTCGTCCGCGACGAATTTGACTTCGACGACCGTCCCCGCCGGAACACAGCAGATTTATCTGTTTGCAAGTTGCAACGCGATGGGAGGAGCCGTCAGCGGTTGCAAGCCGGACTTGCAGCTTTTTTCGACCGACGCCAACAACAATCCCGGCGACAACAATTCGGTTCTTCCCTCGGTCGATCCCGCGGGGCTGACTGTGGCATTTCAATCGCTCGCCGACAATATCGTCGCGGGCATTGCGTCGAACGGTTCGCAGCAGATCTATCTCCGCAACACATGCCTGTCGAGCGAGCCCTTTCTGCAGATAGGCTGCCAGCAGCAAACCGTGCTGGTCTCCGCCGACGCTGGAAACAAGCCCGGCGCGGCCGACAGTCTTACGCCCGGGATCAGCAACGGCTCCTTTGTGGTGTACGCGACGCGCGCGGCGAATTTGTTGCCGGCGAATGCGACCGGCCAGCAAATCCTCGGCACCAATATTTGTATCGGTATTCCGTCGACAGTCTCCTGCACGCCTTCGGGGAATTTAATGCTCTCCGTGGATCAAACGGGCTTGCCCGGCCAGGGCGACAGCTCGAATCCGGCAATTGCCGGGACGCGCGCCGTGTTCACCTCGCTCGCGACGCTGGTGCCCGGCGTTACCGGCCAGCAAGTATACGCGGCGAATGCGTGCATTCCGCCGCTGGCGCCGTGCGCGGCGAGCATCACGCTGATTTCAGTGGATGCGCAGAGCAATCCGCTCGGCGGAGATTTTGGCGCCGCCGGCGGCGGAGGCTACGCCACGTTTTCGACAGCACCGTCCCCCACACCCCAAGTTTTCCTCGCCGCCCCGCACTAGCGCGATTCTCGCGACCTAGGTTTCAGCCTTTGGTTTTCGTGGCACAGGCTTCTGGCCTGCGTGCATTTGCGGCGCACGCCCTCGACGCGGACGAATTGATTCTCGCAGCCTGGTGCGCACTCGCCATTTTCCCATCGCAAAAAAAACTTGAGTTGTTTCACTGAGTGATATTATGAGGCAGGTACCCTGAAGTATTTTGGTTCCTGTTGTTCTTTCACTTGGCACGAACTGACGATGGTGCGAATGGAGCGTGGTCATGCGAAACCTAATGCTGTTTTTTTGCGTTTTGGCGTTGCCGTGCGTTTCATCGGCGCAGTCGAGTCAGTCTTCGTGGGAAAACCTGAACACGCTGCGCCCGGGCCAGAAAATCGAAGTGGTTGAAACGAATCTGAAGAAGGACACGGGAACCTTCGCGGCCGTGTCCGACGACGCCATCGGCATAAACGAATCGACAGGCGAGCAATCAATTCCACGTGCCAGCGTCATGCGCGTAACGCAGCGGCAGAGCAAGCATCGGTTGCGGAACACTTTGATCGGGCCGGAGTCGGCGCCGGTGCAGGAGCCGTGATCGCCGCAGCATCTTACAAGACTGCAAAGCCTTGTCCTCCCGGCTCTGGCATAGGTTGCGTCAGTGGAAATTTAATTTCAAAAGGGGCTGTAACCGGGATCGGCGCAGCCCTCGGTTTTGTCGGGGGAGCGGCTGTAGGCGCCGTAATACCGAGCCATCCAACCATCTATCGCGCCAGCGCGCACTACGTCACGACGTGAACCGTGTGGATCTGCCCAGTGCAGACAGGCTTAGCTGTGTGCGTCCGATACTACATTGACCGAGGGTGCTAGTGTGCGTGGCGGTGGCGCTGGGCGTAGCGCAGCGCGAAGCGGCGCGCGTAAATCGCCATGTTGACCACGAAAACGCCCACCGCGCCGTATTCCAGCAGCCACAACGGAAAGCGCGGGTTCACAAGCTGATGCAAATAGTGCACTTCAAACGTGCCGCTATACGGCACGAACCCCGCACGCCCCTGGCACCATTTCTCGAGCAGCGTCAGCGGACACTGAAAAGTTGTGTTCTCCGCAATCACGCCGTAGAAGAGCGACAAAATATGAAGAAGTTCCAGCCGCGGACGCCCTTTGGTTACCAGCGCGCCGAAAACGTACCAAAGATTGAACAGTAGGTGCAGCCCCAGGACTGCAATCGCCGCGGAAAACCACAAATCCTGTCCCCCAGTGTGGTGAGCCATGCCGCGATCTCCTCCGTGAACACTTCCACCAGGAACGTTGCTCTGCTCACCCGCCTATTATAGATTCCCGCGGACCGTCCAACGTCTTATTTATACACTTTTATGGGCCCGCCGAGCTCGTGCTATCGTACAGACTGAACTTCGGGGAGTTGCCAATGAGAACAACAGCGATGGCCATGACGATGCTCGCGAGCAGCTTAATGATTACATCACTCGTGCGGCCAGCGCATGCGCAGCAACCGGTGCAATTCGAGGCCGCCGACGGCGCGACGATTTACGCCAACTACTATCCGGCAAAAGCGTCTTCGCAACCGATGATTCTGCTTTTTCATCAGGCGCACGCGAATCGCTACGAATATTCGACGATCGCTCCGCGCTTAGTAGCGTCGGGATTCAGTTGCCTTGCGACCGACCAGCGTTTCGGCGGCACAATGTTCGGCCACGACAATGAAACTGACGCGCGTATGAGCAAAACCGCCGCCCAATCGCGCAACGTCGCAGGATTCGAAGCGGATCTCGAGGCCGCTCTGGCCTGGGCGCACGCAAGGAATCCCCAACGCAAAGTGATTCTCTGGGGCAGCAGTTACTCCGCGTCTCTCGTTTTCGTCATCGCCGCCAGGCATCCCGCCGAAGTTGCGGGAGTGCTCGCGTTTTCACCCGGCGAATATTTGCAGGACCATCCAACACTGATTGAAGATGCGGCGAAGAAAATCCACGTGCCCGTTTTCATCACCTCAGAGAACAGCGCAGACGCCGTCGCGAACGCCACAAAGATTTTCGACGCGGTGGCTTCCAGCAACAAAGTGCATTACTCGGCGAAATACGCGGTGCACGGCTCGTCGACTTTGCTCGCGGAGCGTAACCCGAAAGGCGCGGCGGTCACCTGGCAGGTAGTCGCAAAATTCCTGACGCAATTCGAAAAGTAGCGTTGCTGTGGCGATTAACCGAATCGTACTTCCCGTGATTTGACACCACTTATTCCCCCCGTATAAACTTCCCGCACATTCGCTTTTGCGCGGCGCGCAGAACTGGTTCTGTTTCAAACTCAAAGCTAAGACTGTTCACATTAGCGATTCTCTACATTCGGATGAGGAGGCTTGCATTATGAATGAAAGAAAAGTGGAGGAGTTGGCATTTCGCGTCGTCGGTGACATGGGTGGCGCGTTCACCATGGCGCTCGGATACGTCGGCGACCAGCTCGGCCTGTTCAAGGCGATGGCCGCCGCGGGACCGATGCGCAGTCCGAACCTGGCCGCGCGGACGCAACTGAACGAGCGCTATGTGCGCGAATGGCTCCGCGCGATGGTGGCGGCGGAATATATCGACTACGACCCGGACACGGATATGTACTACATGACTGACGAACAAGCCTTTGTGCTCGCCAATGAGGATAGTCCCATGTTCGTGGGCGGAGCGTTTCATTTCACTACCCCGTCCACGGCAAATTTCCCGAGAATCATGGAAGCCTTTCGCAAGGGCGGCGGCATTCCCTATTCCGAAATTGGCGATGAAATTCCGCATGCCATTGAGCGCTTTTTCCGCCCCGGGTATCTGAACTTCCTCGCCAAGGACTGGCTCGGCGCGGTGCCGGGGCTGGTCGCACGTCTGGAAAACGGCGCGTCGATCGCGGACATTGGTTGCGGGCGCGGACAATCATCGGTGACCATGGGGAAGGCGTATCCGAAGTCGAAAGTTTTGGGCATTGACTACCACGGGCCAAGCATCGAGAGCGCGCGCAAGCTCGCCGCGAAGCAGGACCTCACGAACGTGGAATTCCTGCAAGCCGGAGCTCACGAAATTCCCAAAGGGCGCAAGTTCGACCTGATTTGCAGCTTCGATTGCATCCACGACATGGTGGATCCCAAGGCGACTCTACGAGCGGTCCGCGAGGCGCTCGCTGACGATGGCATTTATCTGTGGTCGGAGCCAAACGCGTCAGCGAACGCACACGAGAATCGCAACCCGGTCGGCAAGGCGTTCCATTCCATCAGCCCGATGCATTGCATGACGGTTTCGCTCGCGTATAACGGAGCGGGCCTCGGCACGGTGATCGGCGAAAGCGGCGCGCGAGCCCTCGCAAAAGAAGCGGGATTCACGCGTTTCGAGCGTCTGCCGATTCAGAATCCCTTTAACCAGTTCTTCGCCTTGCGGCAATAGGCGTGACGCGCCGGAAAGCATAATGATTCGCTATGCGATCCGCCGGTGAGCGCTGCTGCCGCGAAGGAACGGCAGAACTCCCAGTAACAGCGCCGCGCCGGGAATGACGACCCAGCTCACGACGGCAGCGGCCAGATCGGGAAGGAACATCTTCGCCGCGGGGAGGCCGTCAAAAGCGAAGCTGAAAGGGCAGATCACCAGGAAAATCGCGAGAAATACCAAAACCGGGAAAACTCCCGCGGGGACTTGTATGGCGCGGCTGCTGCCGGCCCGTCGTGACCAGTACGCACCGACGGCGCCCAGAAATGGCAGTACGCATAGCCACGGCACATAAATCGTGAGATACGAGTAAACGGAATGCGGAGTCATTGAGTCGCCGCGGAACCAGACCGTTTGGAAGTACGGACGAAGTCCGACGATCTGGAAAATCGTGAGAGAAGCGGCGCTGGCGAGCAGAATGCTGAGACCGGGGAGCCAAAGGCGTTTGACGCGGTCACTTAAGTTCATGGAATTCTCCTTGCGGGCGCGGTAGAGATGCGCACCCAGGTGCCTGTCTTCGTGAAGTTCGGCGGCCGCGCTTTGCGTCGCGGCGTCTTCATCTTGGCCGTTGCGGTACGCGGCATCCCATAAATCCTCCAGATGACCTGCGAGTTCGCGACTCACCTCTTCGCGCTCGACCGATGAGAGCTTGCTGGACTCCAGCAGGCGCACCGCTTCCCTTTGCCAATCACGCCTTGAACTAGCCTTCAATTGCGATCTCGCGTCGGCGGTTGTCGGTACCCAGCACGAATGGCAGCACGCCCGATAGCAGCGCGGCTCCGGGTATCAAGACCAAGTTCAGCAGCAGATTGGCCGAGACAGATAGGAACATGAAGAAGATGTGCGCGGGCGGAAGCGCGTCCATCGCCAGAAAGGGCAGCGACGTGCCCCTCTGTCCCACGTCCTGTTGCCCAACGAAAATTGCGAGAAAGAGCACCAGTGGAAAAAGGGCGGTGGTGATTTGCACGGAGCGGCTGCTGCCCGCACGACGGGACCAGTAAGCTCCGAGTGCGCCGAGAAACGGCAATGTACGCAACCAGCCGAAGTAAATCATAAGGGCCGCGCTGTTGTGCCGCATTACGTTCCTGACTAGCTCCGGATAAGTTTTCGCATGAATGGACAAACTGCCCACGATAGGTGTTGGGGCCAGTGCGTGGTACATGCCCAGCGCGAAGAGTTGGAACGCGGCGAGAAGGGCAGCGCTGGCGAGGAGCATGGCCATGCCGGGAAACCAGAAACGTTTGGTGCGGTCATTTAGGTCCACAGTGCCCTCCCTGCGCGCGCGGTAGAGTTTCGCGCCCAGGTGGTTGTCTTCGTGAAGTTCTGCGGCAGCGCGTTGCGTCGCAGCGTCTTCGTCTTGGCCGTTGCTGCACGCGGCATCGCATAAATCTTCGAGGTGATCGCCTAGCTCGCGAGAAACTTCGTCGCGTTCGGCGGTGGATAGCTTGGAATCCGCCAGCTTGCGCGCAGATTCTTCGCGCCAATCGGGACGCCAATCACGCATGGCGCGCCTCCGCCAGTCGCGCGAGCGCGTGAAACAGCTCGTTCCATTCCTTGCGCAAAGGCGCGAGCTTTTTGCGTCCTGCGGCGGTGATGCGGTAATAGCGGCGCGCGCGTGCGTCACCCGTTTCGCTCCAGGCGGCCTTGAGCCAGCCGCGCGATTCCATGCGGTAGAGCAATGGATACAGCGAGGCGAGCGTGAAGCGCAGCGCGCCGCGCGTGTTGCGTTCGATGCGTCGCGCGATTTCGTAGCCATGCAAGGGGCCCGCTTCCAGAACCGAAAGTACCGCCAGCTCCGCGCTGCCCCGTTTGATGTTTGCTCCAATCATAATGCCACCACTATATAGGGACGCTATATATAGGAACAAGCGCATTCTCGTTGGCCGATGTCCAATGCGTAATCAAGCCGCCTTGTTGGCGCGGCCTGTCCAAGAGAACAGTTCGCGTCGCGGCACATGCAGTTCGACGCGCCCGAGCATTGCTCGCGAGCGCGGTAAAATTGCGCTATGGAATGTCCCAAGTGCAAGTCGCCGAACGGCGACGCGGAGCGATTCTGCCGGCGGTGCCACGCTACCCTGCTCTTCAAGTGCCCGTCGTGCACCGCTACGCAGAGGCATGGCGGGACGTGCGATAAATGCGGCATTGATTTTGCGAAGTACGCGTTCATGCTCGTTGCGCAGGAGCAAACGCGCGTCTCGAGCGAGCGCGAAAAGCAGGTCGAAAAAGCCGCGATGTGGAAGCAGATCATCCTGCTGCCCATCACCGGCGGCTATTCGCTGATTCGCTTCTTTCTAAGCCGCAGCCGCGCGTAAGCGAAGTCCTCAACCAAGCCCAGCCGCCAACAATCGCCGCTAATCCTCCACGCAAGCGACTACTCGGAGTGCAACGCCTGCACCACGTCGACGCGGGCAGCGCGGGCCGCAGGAAGAGCCGACGCGAGCACCGCGGCTGCGAGGATTACCGCAGCGGAAGCGATCAAGGGCAGCGCACCGGGGAGTTGCACGTCCGCAACGTATTTGCCAATCAAGCGTGCGAACGCAAAACCGACCAGGACACCGGCGGTAACGCCTATGCTCGCGATGACCAAACCCTCCCACAGAACGTTGGTGAGAATGTTGCGGGGGTGAGCGCCGAGAGCCATGCGGATGCCGAACTCGCGCGTGCGCCCACTCACGGAAAACGCAAGCACGCCCGCCACGCCCACCACGGAAATCAACAGCGCCACGATGGCGAATCCGCCGAACACGATAGCGTTGAGACGGTCCGGCGTGAGAATCTGCGCGCGAATGTCGCCCAGCGTGCTGGCCTCCTCGACGGGCTGGTCCGCCGACATCTCATGAATCCTGCGCGTGATGGTGGGAACGAGCGCGTAAGGATCGGCCTGCGCACGCACGAACAAGCGGCCGCCCCAGCCTTCCTGGTCCAACGGTTGATACACGCTCATGACCGGCTGCGGGATGATGTTTTCATCGTCGAAGTCCGGCACGATGCCGACGACGCGGCGAGGGGCGCCGCTGATGCCGATGAACTTTATCACGCCGTCGGTCCACATCAAGCGGCGGTTCAGAGCGACCTGGCCCGGGAATAACTTCTGCGCGACGCTTTCGCTAATGATTACCACGCGTTCGGAACCATCACGGTCGTTGTCATCGAAATCGCGACCCTCGAGAAGCGGGATGCCCATAGTCTGGAAATACCCGGGTGATACGGAGCGGAACTTCGCGCGCCAATCCTCCTGGCCGTCTTCTCGCGGCGCCCCGTCCATGGCGAATGTGAAACTGATGCGTAGAAAGTTGGCGTCACGCCAGGGAACGCCGAAGCCGGAGGAGACGTTCTCGACTCCCGGCAGCGCGCTGACATCGCGCTGCACATCACGGTAAAAATCGCGCACCTGTTCCGGCGTTCGGCCGTAGGACATCACGGGGAGGTTCACGGCGAGGACGTGCGCCGTGTCGAACGGCGCCTGCATTTTTTCGAGCACCATCAGAGTCCTCAAAAGCGCGCCCGCACCGGCCAGCAAC
>JBAUEX010000129.1:0-35695 GCA_049678845.1 Candidatus Acidiferrales bacterium | reverse complement strand
CCGAAGCTCTCGTGGCCATCGACGTGAACACCGGCAAGTTCGTCGGGCGAGGCTCCAATCGCCTGGAAGATACGATCGTCCGCACGAACGTCGAAGCGGTCAAGGAAATCGTTCGCCAGATACGCCTGCGTGACCTTGGCGGCATCATCATCATCGACTTCATCGACATGGAAGAGCGGCGGAATCGCGACAAAGTAATGGCCGCGCTCGAGGAAGCATTGAAGGCCGATCGCGCACCGTCCAAAGCGCTGCGGTTCAACGAATTCGGATTGGTCGCCATCACTCGCAAGCGCACCAAGCAAGCGCTCGAACGCACGCTCTGCCAGCCCTGCCCGTATTGCACCGGCTCGGGCATGGTCAAGTCGATTCCCACGCTGTGCTACGAAATTCAATCCGAAGCGCGCAAGATGGCGCCCGAGCTTGATGCGGCCAGCTTGACCCTGCGCGTCCATCCGGAAATTGCCAAGGCGCTCAAGACTCGCGAATCCTCCCTGATGGATGAGCTCGAGCAAGTGACGAAGAAGAGCATCATCATTCAGGCCGACCCTACGCTTCATTGGGAGCAGTACGACATCTACTAGCCCATCGCCGTTCGCTCGGAATCGAAACAAGAAAATGCAAACGCCCCGGGAAAGCGATCTTCTCCGGGGCGCCTTGCGTTTTGCTCTCTCTGCGCGAAGTATCCGTTACGGGTCGCTGTCAAACCGCTGCTCGCGAAACGGATCGCCGTAGATGTGGTAGCCGTTTTGCTCCCAGAATCCCGGCGCGTCTTGTGGCAAAAATTCGATGCCGCGAACCCACTTCACGCTTTTCCATGCGTAAAGCTGCGGGACGACCAGCCGCACCGGATAGCCGTGCTCGGCCCGAAGCGGCTCTCCATTGTGACGCAATGCGAAGAGAGTCGTGGGGCGCGTCAAATCGTCGAGCGGCACATTTGCCGTGTAGCCCTGCTCCGCGTGCACCATCCCGTAGCGCGCCTCGGGTTTCACCGTCACCAGCTTCATCACCTCGGGAAACGGCACGCCCTCCCACCGCACGTCAAAGCGGCTCCAGCGCGTCACGCAATGCATGTCCGCCGTCACTTCTTTCATCGGCAAACGATTGAATTCATCCCACGTCAGCCGCAACGGCTTCTCAACGAGCCCCGCGATTTGGAAATCCCAGCTCGCCGGATCGAAGCGCGGCACGGAGCCGTAGTGCAGCACCGGCCATTTCAGCGTCAGCGACTGCCCGGGCGGCAACCGCCCCGCAAGGGCCATTTCCTGTTCGCGCTCTTTGCGTTCGTTGCCTTCAAAAAACATTCGTGAGATTCCTCTCCGACCTGCGCTTCCACTCTCCTCGATTCTAACGGCATACCGGCAAAATCGTGCAGCCTCACCGGCGTTTCAGGGCCGCAAACTTGCGCCGCAATCCCGTATGTTATGATGGCCTTTCGCAACGGTTCGATTCTCAAGAGGAGAGCATTTTGCCGGCACGCATACTAAACGGTGGCCCGATTCGCGACCAGATTTACTCGGAGTTGAAAAATGAAATCGCCGAATTGGCAGCGATGGGAATTCGCCCCGGCCTTGCTGCCGTGCTTGTGGGCGACGATCCGGCGTCGAAAATTTATGTGCGCAGCAAAATCGCCGCATGCGAGCAGCTGGGACTCGGCAACATACACTTGACGCCGCCGGCAGGCACGAAGACCCCGGATTTGCTCGCCATGGTGCGCGAACTAAACGCGCGCGACGACGTCGACGGCATTCTCGTGCAATTGCCGCTTCCGCCGGAAATCGATGCGAAAAAAATCCTCGAGGCAGTCGACCCGGCGAAAGACGTTGACGGGTTTCATCCGATGAACATCGGGAAACTGATCGAGGGCCGGCCAAACCTGGTAGCGTGCACGCCCCTGGGCGTCATGGAAATTCTGCGGCGAACCGGAATCGCAGTGGAAGGCGCCGACGCGGTGGTCGTGGGACGCAGCAATATCGTCGGAAAGCCGATGGCTTTGCTGCTGATGCACGCGAACGCGACGGTCACCGTTTGCCATTCCAAGACGCGCGATCTGCGCCATTTCACGCGCGCCGCCGACCTTGTGATCGCTGCCACCGGGCGCCCGGCGATGATTACACGCGACGATATCCGCCCGGGCGCGACAGTAATCGATGTTGGCGTGACGCGCATCACCGACCCGCGACTGGCCGAAACCATCTTCGCCAATTTCCCCGAACGGCTCGAGAAATTCCGCAAGAGCGGCACGGCGGTGGCCGGCGACGTCCATCCGGACGTCGCAGAAGTCGCTGGCGCGATCACGCCGGTTCCCGGCGGTGTGGGGCCTCTCACCATCGCCATGCTCATGAGCAACACGGTGAAGGCTGCGCGTCTGCGTCGCGGAATGCGCGCGCCAGAAACCGCCGCGTCACGTCGCTGAGCCTCCCCAATGTTAATCGCATGCTGACTCTATGCTGACCGTCGGCCTCACCGGAGGAATCGCCAGTGGAAAGTCCACGGTCGCAAGACTCTTCCAACAGCGCGGCTGCGCCATCCTCGAAGCCGATCTTCTCGCGCACGAATACCTCCAGCCCGAAAATCCCATATCGCAGGAAGTGATCCGCGAATTCGGCGCCGGCATTGTCGACGCAGGCGGGAAAATCGATCGTGCGAAGCTGGGCGAAATTGTGTTTGGCCACGCAAGGAAAATCGCGCGCCTGAACGCCATCCTTCATCCGCCCGTGCTCAAGGAAATCGCACGCCGGCTGGAGGAGCTGAAGCGGGCCGGCGAAACCGACATTGCCATCGTCGTTGCGGCGCTGCACATCGAAACCGGTTTTTACAAGACTTTCGATCGGCTGGCCGTCGCATGGTGCCGGCCCGAGCAACAACTCGAGCGCCTGATCAATCGTGGTTTGACTCCGCAACAGGCCGTGCGGCGCATCGCGTCGCAAATGCCGATCGAAGAAAAGCGCCGGCTCGCCGATGATCAGATCGACTGTTCCGGGACGCTTGAGGAAACCACGGGTCAGGTTGATGAAGCGCTCGCGCGGTGGAAGCAAATCGCCTGACGCGCGCCACAGTAGCCCTGCATCCACGAATGCGCAGCCGATCTGCTAGGAAGCGTTCGATTCCTGCCGGATGCGCGCGCGCTCAGCTTCGCTTAGACGGAACCACGATTCCGCCACATCTCGGACGCGTTCGAGCGACGCTTGCATCTCGGCATGTTTTTGTTCCAGCAACTCGCGCGCAGCATCTGGCGCAACGTAAACCAGCGGCGCAATCACCATGACGGCGCGAGAGAAAAGATGCGGGATCTGAAACAAGTCCCAGGATTTTTCGAGCGTAAACGCGCGTTCCAGCCCAATGTGAAACATGAAAATCGGCTGGCCGGTTTTGCGCGCCAGCATCACCGGGCCGGGCTTGGCGATATACCGCGGCCCCCGAGGGCCATCGATTGTGAATGCCACGTCGTGCCCTTCTTCCAGCCGGCGCGCCATCACGACCAGGCCCCTTAGTCCTCCCCGCGACGAGCTCCCTTGCGCCGTGCCAAACCCCAGCCGCTCGATAACCTTGCGCGTCCATTGCCCATCAAAGTTCGTGGTGTTCATCACCACGGTGCCGCGGTTGCGCCACCACCAAATGGCGGAGAAAATCGACCGGTGCCAGAATGTGCCGATCAGATGCTCGCCGCGGTCGTAGGCGCGCTGCGCATGGTGCCAGCCCAGAACCTCGAAGCGCATCGTCGGCCCGATCACGCGGATGATGCAGTAAACGATCCACGCGATACCCGGGATTTGCATCCGCCGCCAGCGCGACAGCTTCGGGGAGCGCGTGTCGTAATGAATGTTGACCTGCTCCGCGGCTGGCGTTTCGCGGGGCTCGAGATCCGGTGCGGCCGGCTCGCTCATCGGCGTATAGTATAGCAATCGTGAGCGTGGAGCGATTCGCGCGCGGTTGCATTTGCGGATTCCGATGAAGATTTCCTTGTTCAAACAATTTGGCGCCTGCAGTGCATCGTTGTTATTGGCGTGCGGGATTTTTGCAGCTCGCGCGGGCGCACAGGCTGCCGCGCCAATTCTCGGAGAGATCGCCGGGGACGATATTTCGGTGCTCGGGCCATCGCATATCGTCCAGGGAAACTCTTCGCGCGCGATCACATTTGGCGGTGGCAGCACGGTGATCGTGCATGCGGGCAAAGCGCGTGTGGAATTCGTGGGTGGAGGCGAGCTCGAAATCTGCGGCCCTGCAAAATTCAGCGTCCTGGCCTCGGGCGAAGCGCTCACCGTGGCGCTCAGCTTCGGGCGCGTGCATGTGAAATTCGACGCATCGCGTCCCATAACGATTTATACACCGATGATTGTTGCAACGCCCATGGCCATCGGAGACCTGCCGCGCGACGTCACGGTTGGGCTCATGAACGCCGGAGCCATGTGCGTTCTCGCCGCGCGTGGCGCCGTGCAGGTGCAGCAACAGTTGAGCGGCGAGACGCTGGTAGTGCCGCAACCAAGCGAAATTTTGCTTCAAGGAACTTCATCACTGGGGGCCGCACGCGCCGCGTCAGGAAGCTGTCGATGCGATTTCGATGAATCGAGCGCCGAAACGTCCGCATCGCCGGGGGACATCGTCGCACAGGCGCAACTCCCCCGGAAGCTATCGCCAAGCCAACCTGAACCATTGCCACAAAACAACGTAGGCAAAGCTCCCCTTCCTGCCGGCGCTGATTCCGCGACATCACAAATTTCGACGTCTAGACAGCACACAATCGCAAAGAAAAACGAGTCAACAGAACAGCCCACATCGCGCTCGGCAACCTCTCCTCTGCCGCCCGCCGATCCGCCCGTCACGAAAATTGACTTGCCTCCGATTGGCTATGACGCCACAAGCGCCACAGCAACCGCCGAGCCGCTCAGCGTTGCCACGTTCATGCTTGCGAAAGAAGCGAAAGTGGAACCCGAGTGGATCTTTCACGGCAACGTCGCCCAACCGCCGCGCGCCGCGAAATCGGCGAGCATCGAAACCACACCACAGACGCCTGGGGAGATTCCGCCGAAGCAACCATCCAGCAAACACGCTTCAAAAAAGAGCTTCTGGACCAGACTTCACGACTTTTTCGCGGGCTCACCGGCAAAAACGGACTGCGTCGGCGAAGGATGCCGTTAGCGGGAATCACATGCCTTCGTAGTTCGGCCCGCCGCCGCCCTCCGGCGGAATCCAATTCACGATTTGATAGGGATCGGCGATATCGCACGTCTTGCAGTGGACGCAATTCGACGCGTTGATCTTCAATCGCGGCTTGCCCTTCTCGAGACCCATCTCATACACGGCGGCCGGGCAATAATACTGGCACGGGTTGCCGTACTCGCGCACGCAGCGGTCCGCGCAAATATTCAGGTCGGCAACCACCAGATGGCAGGGCTGGTCTTCTTCGTGGCGCGTCCCGGAGTGGTAGACGTCGGTCAAGCGATCAAACGTCAGCGTGCCGTCGCCTTTGAACCGCGTGGATTGATCCACCAGTTCGAGCGGGCGGTCCAGTTTCTTGAAATCTTCGTAGCCCGCGCGCGCGCGCATCGGATCCTCCAGTCCGCGCCCGCCGGTGATGAATTGCAACCCCGCGTTCACAACGCCGCGCCACAGCCCTTTGTGAAATCCCTGGTGAAAATTTCGAACCGCCCAAAGCTCCGGCTTGATCCAACTTGCTTCGATCTTCTTCTGAAATGCGCTCAGCGTTTTCGACGAAGTATCGCCGGCGACGAGCGCTTCGTAGATCGTTTCGGCGGCCAGCATGCCGCTCTTGATGGCGGTATGAATTCCCTTCAGCCGCTGCGAATTCAGCAGGCTCGCTGAATCGCCGATGATCAGCCCGCCATCGAAATAATTTCGCGGCATCGAGTACCAGCCGCCATAGGGAACCGTCTTCGCCCCATAGCGCACCAGCTTCCCGCCTTCCAAAATCCGCCGGATGTACGGGTGCGTCTTGAATTTCTGAAACGCTTGGTGCGGGTCGAATAGCGAATCTTTATACTCGAGCGCGATGACCATTCCCAAAGAAACGCGATTGTCGCGCATTCCATAGAGCCAGCCGCCGCCATATTTTTGCGAATCGAGCGGCCAGCCCGCCGTATGCGCCACGAAGCCCGTCTCGATTTTCCCCGGCTGCACATCCCACAATTCCTTGATGCCGATGCCGTAGGACTGCGGGTTCACGCCGTCGAGATGGAGATGATTGACGGCTTCCTTTGTCAAAGAGCCGCGCGGTCCTTCGGCGAGCACGGTGATTTTCGAGCGCAGTTCATATCCGGGCGTGAAGTTGTCCTTGGCTTTGCCGTTTTTGTCGACGCCTTTGTCCCCCGTAATCACGCCCGCAACTCGGTTGCCTTCGTAGATCAGCGATGCTCCGGCGAATTGCGTGAAGAGGTTCACACCCGCCTTTTCGACCAGTCCGCCAAGCCATTTCACCAGCTTGCTCAGCGACACCACGTAGTTGCCGTGATTCTTGAATGGCGGCGGCGTAATCGGCAGTTTCCACTCGCGGCTCCCGGTGAAAAAGTAAACCGCATCTCCGGTTACAGGCGTGTCGAGCGGTGCGGACTTCTCAAAATCCGGCACAAGCTCGCGGAGCGCGCACGGGTCCATGATCGCGCCGGAGAGCTGGTGCGCGCCCAACTCCCGCGCCTTTTCAAGGACATAAACATTGTCGGAGGAAAACTGCGGCGTACGCCCGGCGGAATTGTGCTGCTCAATCAGGCGAGAGAGATGCAGCGCACAGGCAAGCCCGGCGGGTCCGGCGCCAACGATGAGCACGTCGGCTTCGAGCGTTTCCCGTTCGACTGGCATACGCGATTATTGTAGCAGATGGACGAACACCAACCGCCGCGTCGGCTGTACGCCTTCCCTTCGTCTTTCGTTTCTCGTCTTTCGTCTTTTGGTCCTTGGCTTCTTAACTTTTTAACGATCAACTTTCAACGATTCATCAAAAAGAAGCGGCAACCCTTTCATTAATCGTTTACTTTCAGCGGCCGCGTTGCGGCCATTTTCATGGTTCGCTTGTGGCGCCGAAGGCGGCATGATTTATTCGTAGCGCAGCGCGACAATCGGATCTACGCGTACCGCTCGCCGTGCTGGGATGTAACATGCCGCGCCCGACACGATCCCTAGCAGAACCGCTACCCCAACAAATGTCAGCGGATCATTGGCGCTTACGCCGAAAAGCAAACTAGACATCAGTCGCGCCAGAGCCAGCGCCGCTACGATGCCCACGACTCCGCCAATCACCGTGAGTTGCGCGCCCTGCCCCAGGACGAGTCGCAAAATGTCCGCGCGCTGCCCGCCCAGCGCCATGCGTATCCCGATTTCCCGCGTGCGCCGCGCCACCACATATGACAGCACGCCGTAAAGCCCCAACGCCGCCAGCAGCGCCGCCAGCAACGCCAGCGAAATCGACAGAATCGCCACCAACCGGTCGTTGAACATCTCGTCGTCGATTTGCGCCGTCAGCGTCCGCATGTTGTTTACCGGCAGATTCGGATCCAGTCGCTCCATCGTCGCGTGCAGCGTTGCTGCCATCTGCGCCGGATCGCGCTCCGTGCGCACGTAGAACACCAGCGTGCCAAGCTCCGGGTCTTGCGTATACGGACGATACATGAACGGTACAATCTTGGCCCGCGGGCCGTCCCATTTGCAGTCCGCCACCACGCCCACAATTTCCATGTCCGGATGAACGCTGCTGCCCGCGCCGCGCGCGATGTGCAATCCAATGGGATTGCGTCCCGCAAAGAATCGCCGTGCCAGCGCTTGATTGATGATGATTACCTTCTGGCTTGTCGTCGTGTCCGCGTCCGTGAATTCGCGCCCCGCAACCAGCGGGATGCCCATGGTGGAGAAATAATTGGGGCTGATGTAAGCCCAGAACACGTTAGTATCTTCATCCGGACGGACCGTATAGCCCTCTGGCGTAATGTTCGAGCTATTGTCGTCATTCGCGAACGCCTCCTCCTCGGATATCGTCACCGAACGCACACCAGGCAGCGCCGCAATCGCTTGCCGCGTCTGCTGTCCAAGGGCCAGCGTTTGCGCCGGTTTGTCGCCGTTCAAATCCGGCTCGACGGAGAATTGCAGAATGTTTTCCGTGCGCACGCCGAGGTTGGTGTGCTGCAGATTGGTCAGCGTTCGCGCCAGCAGCCCCGCTCCCACCAGCAGTGCCGCTGTCAGCGCCACTTGTGCGATGATCAACACTTTCCGGAACCGAACATTCGAACGCCCCTCCGAAACGCTCGAGCCCTGATCCTTGAGCGTCGATTGCAAGTCCACACGTGTCGCGCGCAGCGCCGGGGCGAGTCCAAAAAGCACGCTGGTCACAGTCGTGACCGCCGCGGCAAACCACAGCACGCGCGGATCCAGTGTCGCGGTCAGCCCCGTCATTCCCGCATCCGACGGAATCGCGCCCACCATCGTGCTCAGGCACCACGACGCAAAAGCCACTCCGGCCACTCCTCCTGCGATGCCAATCATCAGGCTTTCCGTCAGCAACTGCCGCACCACCCTTGCGCGTCCCGCGCCCATCGCCAGGCGCACCGCGATTTCGCGCTGCCGCGCTTCCCCGCGCGCCACCAGCAAACTTGCGAGATTCGCGCAGGCAATCAGGAGAACCAGCGCGACCATGCCCAGCAAAACCAACAGTGGCTCCTCCGCTCCCGGCTGCACCACTTGCCTTCCCTGCGCGCCGTCGGTCAGTTGCAGCGGCTTATCGAGGAACAGTTTTGTTCGCGGGCTCGTGTTGGACAATTTCAGCAGCTTTGCGTCTTCTTCGAGGAGCGGCGCGTAAATCGGCTGCAGCGACGCCTGCGCGCGTGCGCGTGAGACGTCCGGCTTCAGCCTGCCGAGAATTGCGACCCAGTGGTCTGTGCGTTTTCCCAGATCAAGCCCGCTGGTGGGCGCCATTTGCGTCAGCATGGTGATGGGAATGAAAATGTCCGGCAGCGATCCGAACTGCACGCCATCGAATCCCCTGCGCGCCACGCCAACCACGGTCAGCGCCGTTCCATTCACCGTGAGCGTTTTGTCCAAAATCGATGGGTCCGCGCCAAACTTCCGCGTCCAATACCCGTAGCTCAGCACAGCAACGGGATTCGCGCCCGGCTCCGTTTCGTCACTCGCGTCAAACACGCGGCCCAGCGCGGGTTCCACTCCGAGCGTCTGAAAATAATTTCCGCTCACCAATACGCCGCTGCCGCTCTGCGTCGTGCCATGCCCCGACACATTTACGTCCACGCGAAAGCACGCCAGCAGCCCGGAGAAAACTCTGGTGCGCTCGCGCAAGTCCTTGTACAGAGGGTAAGAAAATATCTGCGCGCCGTCGGAGATGTCGCTCGACGTGCGGCCTGGATTCGGACCCGGCGACCGCAACACCACGAGCTGCTCCGGATGCGGCACGGGTAAATTGCGCAGCAATACCTGGTCTGTGAACGAAAAAATTGCCGTGTTCGCGCCAATTCCCAGCGCCAGCGTCAGAACAGCAATCGCGGTAAACGCCGGCGATTTCCCCAGCATCCGCAGCCCGTATCGTATGTCCTGCAAGAGCGTGTTCATCCTTCACCTCGATGACGAATGCCAGCGACTAATGATTCTCACCTATCTCTGCCTACAGCAGCGTTCTTCATTCGTCGAGTTTTGCTTTCGCTCTCAGCTATCGACTATTCATACCGTAGCGACACAATTGGATCCACTTTCATCGCCCGTCGCGCAGGCACGTAGCACGCCGCCAGCGCCACAAGCGTCAGTAGCGCCGCCGTGCCGCCCAAAATCAGGGGATCGGCGGGCTTCACGTCATACAGCAGGCTGCCGAGCAAACGCGTGAGGCCCATCGCGCCGAGAATGCCGGCAGCAACTCCGCCGAGCGTCCAGAGCATGCTGCGCCCCAGCACAAGCTTCAGCACATCTCCCTTTTGCGCGCCAAGCGCCATGCGAATGCCCAGTTCATGCGTGCGCTGCACCACCGAGTAACCCACCACCCCGGCAATCCCGACCGCGGAAAGCAACAACGCCAGGACCGCAAACGCGCTAAGAAGGAACATCGGAAACCGGCGCGAGCCCAATGAATCGGTAACGACCTGCTCCATCGTGGTCATGTTCGAGGGAGGATACTTGTCGCCGAGCTGCGCGAGCGCCTCCTTCACTGGCTTCTCGAATGCGGCGGGAGCCGACGCCGTGCGCAACACAACAGTCATCGTGGGCCATGCGGCTTGCGTGAACGGGCGCAGGAAAGACGGCCTTGGCTTTTGGTCGAGGCCGTCGTGGCGGAAATCGGCGCTGATTCCGACGATGCTCAGCCAGGGCCCGGTCGAATCTGCCCCACCAATCTTGAGGTGTTTGCCCAACGCGTCTTCTTTCGGCCAGTAGCGCCGCGCCATGGCTTGATTGATGACGATCACGCCGGAGGCGCTCGCGGTGTCGGCATCGGTGAATTCCCTGCCCTCGAGGATTGGAATTCCCATGGTGCGCAAAAAATGGGGGCACGCGACACTGTATTCGGCGCCGGGCGCGTCCCCGGGAGAAGGAGCAGGCCTGCCCTCGATGATGAAGCCGCGGCCCGCGCCCCCTCCTCCCAAAGGCAAATGAGCGACCGCGCTCACCGACTCCACACCGGAAATGGCTCCAATCTGCTGCGTCATTTCCTGGCAGAAGTGAGCGTCTACCGGCGGACTGTAGTAGGCATTTTCCTGCGCTGTGGACACGCCCATAACGAGCACGTGTTTCGGATTCAGTCCCGGATTGACGCCCATCAAGCGCGCCATGCTGTCAATCATCAAGCCCGCGCCCGCCAGCACAACAAGCGTCAGCGCCACTTCCGCCGCCACCAGTGCGTGTCGCAAACGGTTCCCGCCCGCGCTCGTCAGCCCGCGTCCCCCGCCATCCTTCAAAGGGTCGACCAGATGGCCGGAGCGCGTGCCAAGGGCAGGCACAAGCCCGAACAGAACGCCCGCAACGCAAGAGAGCAACAGCGCGAAAAGAAAAACGCGGCCGTCGATCGCGATGGCGCCAACCTGCCGGAAAGGCAGCGAATGCAACCCGGTCGGCAGGAATGGCATGAACAGATTCAAGCCGAAAGTGGCCACAATCAATCCGCCGGCGCCTCCGAGCAATCCCAGCAGAACGCTTTCTGTAATCAGTTGCTGCACCAGGCGGCGGCGTGTCGCACCCAGCGCGAGACGGATCGCAAGTTCTTTTTGACGCGAAGCCCCCCGCGCAAGCAGCAGATTCGCCACGTTTACGCAAGCAATCAGCAAAACAAATCCCACGGCAACGAGCAGCGCCAGGAAAGTCGTTCGTAGGTCTCCCATTTCAAACTGCAACAGCGGCATCACGGTGGCGCTCATGCGTGCATCCTGACCTGGATACTGCTTCGCAAGGCGCTTGCCGATGGTACCCAGATCCGCCTTCGCCTGTGCGAGCGTCACACCCGGTTTGAGCCGCGAGATCGCCACAAACGAATTGGAGGTGCGGTCTTTGTCGCCTGCCGTATAACCCACGGGCACGAACAATTCGCGTTGTCTGCTCCAGAACTGAAATTCAAACTGTTTTGGCATGACGCCCACCACGGTGTGGCTGGCACCGTCCACCTGAACCTGCTTGCCGACAATCGCCCAATCCCCACCGAAGCGCCGCTGCCACAGACCGTAGGTCAAAACGACTTCCTGGTCTTTCCCCAGGAATTCTTCTTCCGGCAGAAAAGTGCGGCCGAGAAGGGGCTGCACGCCGAGGACGTCGAAGAAATTCGCAGTCACACGCTCGCCGCTGACGCGCTCGGGTTGATTCGCCCCGCCCAGGTTGTAGCCCTTGCCGGCAGAATCGAACATGGCAATGGGTCCGAGAACGTCATTTTGCTTCTGAATGTCCTGGATGTTTGGCGCAGAGACGATGTTGACGTCGTCTGGGTCCGAGCCGTAGGTTTGCCAGACGAGGACCATCCGATCGGCGCTGGGATAGGGAACCGGCTCTAGCAGCGTCGCATGGATCACGCTGAAAAGCGCGGAATTCGCGCCGATGCCCAGAGCGAGCGTGATTATGGCAATGGCTGTAAACCCCGGCGCTTTCGCCAGCATGCGCGCAGCGTAACGCAGATCTTGAAAGAGAGTTGACATGTCGTCTCCTGACCGTTGACTCACCCACCCGCACGTTGTAAGCAGGCCACAGGAACAACCCGGCTTCCGGATATATGCAGATGGGCTGCCACCGAGGCACCAGTGAGAGCGCTGTAAATTCAGTCACTTACGTCGCATTGGAGAGAGGCCAGACTGGCCAGGTGCCCGCTTGCGAAGGGGATGTCGCGAAAATGGACACTCGTGAGGCGCTAGCTTGACTTCGACTTTTCGACTTCCTCGGTCAGCGCGGGGACAATCTCAAAAAGATCGCCAACCACGCCATAGTCGGCGATTTCAAATATCGGCGCGTTCTGATCCTTGTTAATGGCCACGATGCAGCGCGAGCGCTTCATCCCCACCACGTGCTGGATCGCGCCGCTGATTCCCAGCGCCAGGTATAGCTTCGGCGAAACAGTTTGCCCGGAGCTCCCGATTTGCCGGTCCATCGGCAGCCAGCCTTCGTCGCAAATGGGACGTGACGCAGACAATTCGCCGCCCATTGCTTTCGCGAGTTTCTCCGCCAGCGGAATATTCTCCGGCGCCTTGATTCCGCGCCCCACCGAAACCAGAATCGGCGCTTGCGTCAGATCCACCGCTTGTTTGGCTTCGCGGAAAAGTTCGAGCGGTTTGGTGCGAATCTGTTCGGGCTTCAGCTCCACTTTCACCGGTTTCACCGTCGCTTTACCGTCCGATTTTTTCGCAGCGAGATCGGCGCGAAACGCTCCTGCCTGGAACGAAGCGAACCACGGCGCGTTGCCTTGAAACACAACGTCGGCAGCCGTGCGCCCCTGAAACATTTGCCGCACAAAAATCAGTTTGCCGCCCTCATAACGGTAGCCGACGCAATCGCCAATCATTCCCTTGCCCATCGACGCCGCAAGTTTTGGCGCGAAGTCGCGTACCTGGTAGGTGTGCGGGAACAAAACCAGATCAGGCTTCGCTTGCTCGATCACCTGCTTGAGCGCAATCGAATAACCGTCCGGCGTGTATTTTTCGAGCAGCGCGTTCTCGACAAGAAGCACTTCCTCGAGCGAATATCCGGCCAGTTCATCCGCCAGCGCACCGATCCCTTGGCCAATCGCGACGCCTGAGAGAGAACCTTTCGCTTCCGAAGCGATTTGCTGCGCCGCAGCCAAAGTCTCAAAGCTGACCTTGTTCCACTTCGCGTCGCGCTGTTCGGTGATAAGCAGAATTTTCATTTCAAAGCTCGATCAGAGCACACGCGCTTCGTGTTTCAATTTCTCCACCAGCTTCGTCGCGATTTCTTTCGGCGTGCCGGTGATGAATTCTGTTTTCTTCGTTTTGTGCGGCACGTAAATGCGCTCCACGCGTTGCGTCAACTCCGCGGGCACGCCCAGTGATTCGCGCGTGACCGCGGCAATCTCTTTTTTCTTCGCCGCCATAATGCCTTTCAGCGTCGCATAGCGCGGCTTGTTGATGCCCGATTGAATCGTCAAAACGGCTGGCCGCGGCAGCTCCACCCACTGGAACCATCCTGCCTCGAGCTCGCGTTTCAGGCGCAAATGATCGCCCTGCGCTTCGATCGACATGATGATCGTCGCGTGCGGCAACCCCAGCAATTCCGCCAGCAGCACTCCCGTCTGCCCAAAACCGTGGTCGTCGCTTTGCAAACCCGTGAGAATCAAATCGAATTTTTCTTTTTTGATTGCCGCGGCCAGCGAACGCGCCGACGCCAGCGGGTCCAGCGCGTGGAATTTATCGTCCGTCACGTGAATGCCGCGATCCGCGCCCTTGGCCAGGGCTTCCTTGATCGTCTGCTTCACGCGCTCGGGGCCCATCGAAATCGCCACCACTTCCCCGCCATGCTTTTCCTTCAACCGCAGCGCTTCTTCCAGCGCGAAAGTGTCCGGCTCATTCGTCTCGAAGCTGATGTCCGTTTCGCGAATCCACGTTCCGCTTGCGTCAATGGCGAGCGGCGCGTCCTTGGCGGGAACTTGTTTCACGCAGACAACAATGTTCAACGGAGCCTCCCAAGATTCACTCAGCGGCCTTCCCAAAGTTTGAAAACCAGCGATGCGTTCGTGCCGCCGAACCCGAAAGAATTCGAGAGCGCGTAGCGAACATTCGCCTTACGCGCTTGGTTCGGGACGTAATCGAGGTCACAGGCCGGATCAGGATTCTCATAGTTGATCGTCGGCGGCAAAATCTGGTCGCGCAGCGCAAGCACGCTGATGCCCGCTTCCAGGCCGCCCGCTCCGCCGAGCACATGCCCGGTCATCGATTTTGTCGAACTCACGGGAATTTTCTTCGCCTGGTCGCCAAACGTGCGTTTGATCGCCACCGTCTCGATCGCGTCGCCAATCTGGGTGGACGTGCCGTGCGCGTTGACGTAACCGATTTCCGTCGGCGCAATTTCAGCGTCCTTCAAGGACGCGAGCATCACGCGATAGGCCCCATCGCCATTTTCCGCCGGCTGGGTCATGTGAAAAGCGTCCGCTGTCATTCCGTAGCCCACGATTTCCGCCAGAATATTGGCGCCGCGGCGCTGCGCAAATTCGAGCGACTCAAGGATCAGCACTCCCGAGCCTTCGCCGATTACGAAGCCGTCGCGCTGCGCATCAAACGGACGGCTGGCCCGCGCCGGCTCCTCGTTGCGCGTCGACAGCGCTTTCATCGCCGCGAATCCGCCCACGCCCATCGGCGTTATCGCCGCTTCCGAGCCGCCCGCGATCATCACTTCCGCATCGCACCGCTGAATAATTTTGAAGGCGTCGCCGATGGCATGCGCCGATGCGGAACACGCTGTCGCCGTCGCGGAATTGGGGCCCTTGGCGCCATAACGAATCGAAATTTGCCCCGAGGCCAGATTGATAATCGCGGAAGGAATGAAAAACGGAGAAATCCTGCCGGGACCGCCCTGAATCAATTTGCTGTGCTCGCGCTCGATGACGTCGAATCCGCCGATGCCCGACGAAATATAAACGCCCGTGGCGTCCGCAATCTCTGGAGTGATTTCGAGCGCCGCCATCTTCATCGCGAAATCCGTGGCGCCGATGGCCAGATGAATAAACCGGGCCATCTTCTTCACTTCTTTTTTTTCAATCCACTTAAAGGGATCGAAGCCTTTGACTTCTCCGGCAAACGTGCAGTCGAAACCGCTGGCGTCAAACTGCGTGATGGGAGCGATGCCGCTCTGCCCGGCGAGCAGATTTTTCCAGACTTCTTCCGTCCCAATCCCGCAGGCGCAGACCAGCCCGACTCCTGTGACGACAACCCGGCGATTCAATAGGGAGTTTTCTCCTCGTGGAACTCTGAGGTCCGGCGAGTTATTTTTTGTCCTTGCCGTGCTTGTCGATATACGCGATGGCGTCCTTCACCGTGGCGATCTTTTCGGCGTCCTCATCGGGTATTTCGATGCCGAACGCTTCTTCGAAGGCCATCACGAGTTCGACGATGTCGAGCGAATCGGCGCCGAGATCGTCCACAAACGAAGCCGTGGGCGTCACTTCGCCTTCATCCACACCGAGCTGTTCGACGATAATCTGTTTCACGCGTTCTTCGACGCTGGCCATTCTGTTTCTTCCTCCGCTTTCGGCGTTCGTTTTATTCGAATCGGCGCTGACCGGCGGCTTTCCCCCGCGATTCAGTCCCGTTCATTCTATGCGGCCCGCCAAATCTGGTCAACCACAGAGCCGCTAAATGTACGCATTCACGCGGGTATTGTCTAGCAGGAAGCGTTTCACGCCGCGGTCAGCAGGATCGGCTCGCCCTCGGTGATCACCAGCGTGTGCTCGTAATGCGCCGAAAGACTTCCATCGGCCGTCTTCACCGTCCATCCGTCCCCGCTGTCGATCGGCTTGCCGGAACCCGCCGCGAGGATTGGCTCGACGGTAATCACCAAGCCTTCCGTCAGCCGTTGGGTCACGCCCGGGTCCTTGAAATTCGGCACGCTCGGTGCTTCGTGAATCGTGTGGCCGATGCCGTGCCCGCCCAGCTCGCGAATCACGCGAAAGCCGCTGCGCCGCACTTCCCGCTCCACCACGCGCCCAATTTCATTCACAGGACGGTTCGCCTGCGCCACTTTCATGGCCTCCCCAAACGCGCGTTCCGCGCAAGCCACCAGCCTGCGCGCTTCGTCAGAAACCGGCTCAACCGGCACAGTAAGCGCCGCATCGGCCATGTAGCCGTTTTTCTCAAATGTCACATCCAGCTTCACCAAATCACCCGTTCGGATTTTCCGTGAAGCCGACGGAATCCCGTGCACCGCTTCGTCATTCAAGCTGATCAGTACGTCGCCCGGAAAACCGTAAACCATCCGTGGCGCCGATCGCGCTCCATTCTCCCGCATCACCTTGCCGCCAATATCGGCAAGCTTCCCCGTCGTGACGCCCGCGCGCACGCGTTCCGCCATCGCCTGCAACGCCAGCCGAACGACGCGCCCCACTTCCTTCAGCGCCAAAAGATCCTCGTAGCTCTCGATCGACATTTGCCTGCCTCGCACTCTGTTGTGCCCCAACGCATTTCAAACCAGACTACCCCATGCGCATCCCGCCGTTCACATCGAGAACGTGCCCGGTGATGTATCCCGCTTCCTCGCTCGCCAAAAAAACAATCGCGGCGGCAACATCATTTTCCGTTCCGAACCGGCCCAACGGAATGCGCGCCTTCAATTCATCCTTCACTTTGTCGGGCAGCGGCGCGGTCATCGGCGTCGCAATGAATCCCGGCGCCACCGCATTCACCGTGATATTTCGCGAAGCCATTTCCGTGGCAATGGCGCGCGTCAAGCCGATCAGCCCTGCTTTCGCAGCCACGTAATTCGATTGCCCCGCGTTGCCCGTCTCGGCCACGACGGAAGCAATGTTAATGATGCGTCCCCACCGTTGCTTCATCATCGTCGACAGCGCCTGCTGGGTGCACAGATGAGCGGCGGTCAAGTTGGTGCGCAAAACCGCCTCCCAATCTTCGAGTTTCATCCGCAACGCAAGCCCATCGCGCGTGATGGCTGCGTTATTCACCAGGATATCCAGGCGTCCGAACTTCGCCAGCGCCTGCTGGAACCCCGCCTTGATTTGCTCAGGCTCCGCGACATCCATTTTCACCGCCAGCGCTTCGCCGCCGGCCGCCTCGATCTGTTTCACTACTTCCGCGAGTTTCTCTTCGCTGCGTGCCGCCGCCGCAACGCGCGCGCCCGCCGCCGCCAGCGCTATCGCCGTCCCGCGTCCGATCCCCTGCGATGCGCCGGTGACGATCGCAACTTTCCCTTGCAACGAAAACATCGCGTCTCCCATTTTAGCTTTCATCAATTGTTCGGAGGATTGCCTGCGCGGCCAAACTCACGCTTCGGAGATCTCCGCGCGCGCCTTCGCTATCTTTTCCAGCGTGCTTTGCAGACTCGCCGAATCCTCAACATTGAAGCTGCGCACCGAACGGTCAATCTGTCTCAGCAGCCCGCTCAATACGCGTCCCGGCCCCACTTCCACAAAAATGCGCACGTCCTGCGCAATCATTTCGTGTATGGATTCTTCCCAACGTACCGCCGAGCATACCTGGCGAATCAACGCCTCGCGCGCTTCTTCCCCCGTCGTAATCGCTTCCGCGTCCACGTTCGTGACCAGCGCAAAGCGGAGCGCCCCAAACTGCGTCGCGCGCAAATCGCGTTCCAAGCGCGTTTCCGCCGGCTTCATCAACTCGCAATGGAACGGCGCGGACACCGGCAACATCACCGCACGCTTGGCTCCGTTCTGCGAAGCAATCTCCACCGCTCGTTTCACCGCCGCGGCGTTGCCGGAAATCACCGTCTGCTCCGAGGAATTCAGGTTTGCCGGCGCAACAATCTGCGCGTCCGCCGCTTTTTTGCAGATCTTCGCAACTTCCGCGGGCGCCAGTCCCAGGATCGCTGCCATCGCGCCTTCTCCCGCTGCGACGGCTTCCTGCATGTAACGTCCACGCTCTCGCACCAGTTTCACCGCCGCGCTGAAATCCAGGCTTCCGGCCGCGACCAATCCCGAATACTCTCCGAGGCTGTGTCCCGCCACAAAATCCGGCGTCACACCATTTTCTTCGAGCACGCGAAAAGCCGCGATCGAAACAGCCAGGATGGCGGGTTGCGTGTTTTCCGTGAGTTTCAGTTCTTCTTCGCTGCCCTCGAAGCAGATACGCGAAAGAGAAAGTCCCAGCGCCGCATCCGCCAGCTCAAAAACCTTCCGGGCAATCGGAAATTTCTCCGCGAGGTCGCGGCCCATGCCCGGATATTGAGATGCCTGTCCCGGAAAAAGAAATGCGATTTTACTCATGTGCGTCCCGTTTTACGTTGCATCCCGGCAGACAACGCTTAAGCCGGTTCTAACTCTCTTTGGATGGAATGTCCAGCCAGCCCGGGTTGCCGGTTCAGACGCGGACGCTGGCGGCTACTGCGGAAAGCTCCTGCTCGATCTTTTCGTTCATTTTCGCCCGGCAAAGCTCGTTCGCCACGCGAATCGCGTTCTTGATAGCGTTTGAATTCGAACGCCCGTGCCCAATCACCGTGATTCCCCGCACGCCCAGCAGCGGCACGCCTCCATACTCGGAGTAAT
The DNA here is from genome assembly GCA_049678845.1 of Candidatus Acidiferrales bacterium. GTDB lineage: Bacteria > Acidobacteriota > Terriglobia > Acidiferrales > UBA7541 > DAHUXN01. The sequence goes on along the minus strand of JBAUEX010000129.1, from coordinate 17,046 downwards.
CAATCTTCTTGCGGAACTCATCGAATGCGTGCCGCGACAGCACATAACCTACCTTCGCGCTCACGCTGCTTCTCAGCGCTTTTTTCAGCATTCCGCCGACGTGCTCCACCAGTCCCTCGCTGATTTTCAGCACAATGTTGCCGATGAAGCCATCGCAGACGATCACGTCCACGTTGCCCTTGAAAAAATCCTTGCCTTCCACGTTCCCCGTAAAGTTCAAGCCCGTCTGTTTCAATCGGTTCGATGCCTCGCGCGTCAGCTCGTTACCTTTCATTTCCTCTTCGCCAATCGAAAGAATCGCCACGCGCGGCCGCCGCGTGCCGAAAATCGTGCGGTAGTAAATTTCTCCCATGATCGCGAATTGCTCCAGTTGCTCGGGCTTCGAATCCACATTCGCGCCCACATCCAGCAACACCGCGGGATTCCCTTTGGCCGTCGGAAACGCCGCCGCCAGCGCCGGACGGTCCACCGAAGGCAACTGCCCCAGCACAAAGCGCGCAATCGCCATCACCGCTCCGGTATTCCCCGCGCTTACTAGCGCATCCGCCTTCCCATCTCTGACCATCTTCGCGCCCACGTGCACGGAACTGTCGCGTTTCTTGCGGAATGCGTGGGACGGCGAATCCTCCATCGTGATCACTTCGGTGGCATTGACGATCTCGATGGAAAGTCCGCGATGGGAATGCCGATTCAGCTCGGCGCGTACTTTGGACTCGATACCGACCAGCACGATGCGCACGCCATACTGGCGCGCGGCAAGCACTGCGCCTTCGACTTCGGCGCGAGGAGCGTGGTCGCCCCCCATGGCGTCCAGCGCAATCGTAATCATCGGATCACTGCTCAACAGTAGCAGGAAATATAGCAGGAACTAACGCGTTTCATCAGGCCGAGGTATCCACGACCGCGCGGCCCTTGTAATATCCGCAATGCGGGCAGGCACGATGGGGCAACTTGGGCTCGTGGCAATGCGGACACTTCGAGATCGTCGGCGCTGTCAGATGGTCATGCGCCCGCCGCGTGCTGCTGCGTCTTTTCGAGTGACGTCGTTTCGGATTCGGCATTCCTGCTCCTATTGGCGGAGACGCACAGCGTCCTGCCTCAAAAATTCTTCCTAGGACCTATTTTATTGCTTTTTCGACCAGTCTTGCTTTAGGCGTGCGAGCGGCGCCAGGCGCGGGTCGGCGGCATGGGTTTCGCAGCGGCACTCTTCCTGGTTCAAGTTCACCCCGCAGTGCGGGCAGAGCCCTCGGCAATCGCTGCGGCAAATCACCTTCATCGGAAGCGACAAATTCACCTGCTCGGCCAGCACATCGGCCAGAAACAGTCCATCGCCCTCAAAAAATGCGATCTCCGTATCATCCAGATTCAAACGGAATTCCTCTTCCCGGCTCACCGAATTCATGGGACGGTAAAACAAGTCGAAATTCTTGCTCACTTCCTCGACCACAATCTCCAAACATCGCGCGCAGACCATCTCCAGCCGCGTGTGAAACGTGCCATAAATGCGGATCTGATCGTCCACCAGTTCCGCCGTCGCGCGCACGTCCAGCGGTTCCGCCTGGTGGAATTCGCCTGAGTGGAAATCGAGTGTCCCCGGAGCGTAATTCTTCCGGATGCGGATTTTCCGTGTGGCGAGTTCGTTGACGTCGAGAAACATCTAAAATTCCCAGGGAAAGAGTGAAAAGCCATTATAAGGTGCGGTCGCGCAATGTCAAGGAAGCCTCCCAAAAACCGCGCTCATGACGCGAATCGGATACTCACCCTCTCCAACCGGCCAGTATTGGCCGTCTATCCCTTCTCCGCTCTCGAATCCGCACCTCTTCAAATGAGATATGCTCATCCGATGGACCAAGGCACTCGGAAAAACTCCTCCTCAGGCATTGGGCTTTGCCTCGACTGTTGCCATGCGCGTCGACTCAAATCCGATCGCAGCTCGGAGTTTTATTTGTGCCAGCTTTCCAAGACTGACCCGCGCTTCCCGAAATATCCTCGTCTCCCGGTAATTTCCTGTTCAGGATATGCGCCGGAAGATACTCAGCGGGCCCGATGAAGCTCTCGGTTTACGGGGCGGCGCGCGGTTTCTCTACGCCGAATTCCTTTTCGTGCTGTTGCAGCAGGTAGTTGTCCGTCATTCCCGCGATGTAATCGCATACGACGCGATGGAGCGGTTCCCGCCGCGCCTGGTCCGCGTAGGCGTGCGGCATGCGCTCCGGATGCTCCCTGTAGAGCGCGAAAAGCTCGGCGAGCGCGGCGACGCTGCGGTCGCGATCCTCGATAATGGCAGGATGCTCGTAGAGCCGCGTCCGTAGAAATTCCTTGAGCCCCGCATTCTGCTCCATCACCGACGATGAAAAAGTCGCCAGCCGCTTCCGATTCCGGCGAATATCTTCGACGCTGGTGGCTCCCGCGCGAACCACAGCCTCGCCTGTCCGTTCGATCAAATCTGTTGCGAATAGATCCAAAACGCTTTTCAGTGCCTCATTGAATTTCAGTTTTCGGCGTGCGCCCGAATAACGCGCGTCTACCTCTTTATACGCTTCGCCAAAAACGGCCACGGTTGCCACCAACTCGTCCAAATCCACAATTCGCGCCTCGAATCCGTCGTCCAAATCCGCCGTGTTGTAGGCAATCTCGTCGACCAAATCAATCAGCTGCGCTTCGAGCGGCGGCCGCTCGTCCAGCAGATATTCCGCCAGCTCGGGATACTCCGAAACCGAATAGTCGCGCGAATGCTTGATGATTCCTTCGCGCACCTCAAACGTCAGATTCAAGCCGGGAAAATCCAGATACCGCTGCTCGAATTTCTCCACAATGTGCAGCGCGTGCAGATTGTGATTGAAGCGCTCGCCGTGCTCGCGCATTCGCGCATCCAGCTGGCGCTCGCCCGCATGCCCAAACGGCGGGTGCCCGATATCGTGGACGAGCGCAAGCGCCTCCACCAGATCGCTGTTCAATCGCAGCGCGCCCGCCACGGTGCGCGCGATCTGCGCCACCTCGAGCGTATGCGTCAGCCGGTTGCGGAAATGGTCCGAGAAGCGCGTGGTGAAAACTTGCGTTTTCGCTTCGAGCCGCCGGAAAGCCCGCGAATGCACCACGCGGTCGCGATCCCGCGCATAATCGTTGCGGTAGGGATGCTGCGGCTCCCGATATCGCCGCCCTCGCGAGCGTCCCACATCCATCCCGTACGCAGCGAGATTTGCCGCATCGACCATTCCGCCATTGTACCGCCAACTGTGCGGGGCGTAACGGGCCCTTGTCATGGGCGCGATCGAGCGTCTCGTAAAGCCTTACAGGGTCGGTTGGCTTCTCCGCCTGCTTGCCGGCGAGCCGTCTTTTGAACCTCGCCGAGATAACGGCCGTTGCTTCCAAAAATTTTCTCACCGTCGAATCTGCCGACTTCCTTGCCGAAATCAGTGAACCGGCTGTCGCCTTCCCGGTACCGGAAACATTCACCGCCCTAGTTCCAGAACCAGTCCATATCGCCCTGCTTCCTTGCTGCCTGCGACTTCAGCTCACCCGAGTGAAGAAGGACGGAACCGTCCGTCACTGTGTCGCCGGCAGCGTACTTCTGCCGCACACCCTGCTCGATGGCGGCGCGGTTTTCCCGGAACACTTCGACTTTGTCGCGGCCGTCTCCCCGGAAATCATCGTCCAGCGCTTCTCTGCTGATCGCGCACCGCACGCGGCTGTCTCCGTCCTGCCCGAAGAAGACAACGACCTCACCGTCGAAATCCCATTTCTCTGCCTGGTCTGGAAATTTCAGATCATGTTTCTCCAGGGCCCAGCGCACCCGTTGCGCTAGGAGCGTCGTGAACGGCTTGATGTCCACATCGATGCTGGCGCGGTCGAGCGCGGCAAGGTAAGCGTTGCGGTCCCTCACGCGAATGAGCGTCCACCGATATCCGCTCGACGCCAGCATCACGTTCATCAGGAAACGCGCCATGCGGCCGTTTCCGTCAGGGTACGGATGAATGTAGCCGAAGAGCCAGTGCCCGAGCACGGCCCGAACCGACGGCTCGCTTTCTTTTTCCAGGAGATCGAACAATGCCGGCATGGCGTCGCGCACCGCCTCCCACCGCGGCGGCACATAGTGCGACGTTCGCAGGTAAACAGCATTGTTCCGGTATCCGGCCAGATCGCCCGCGCGAAACAGGCCTGCCGTCACGAAGGGCTGGAACAATTCCCCGTACCACTCCTTGTGTTCCGCGCGAGCGAGTGCGCCGGGATTTTCGCCGCCGAGAACCTTGCTCACCGATTCTTTCACGACCTGGAATGCCTGCCAGTAGCCGCGCGCCGCCAGCGCGTCGCGGTCCTTGCGGTCCCTTTCATTCCGGTCCGTGTTCCACCCGCCCTGGCGCACCTTCTCGATCAGATCCGGCGTGACCGAGTAGCCTTCGATCGAGAGCGAGTGGTAGGCGTCGCTCAGGTAGATTTCATCGACGTTCTGCAGATACGCCCCGCTGTCCTTCGGCACCCCCGGCGCCTTCGGGAAATTCTTGATCACGGTATCGCGCGTTGCCTGCCACATCATCTCCAGGCGGCCCACGATGGGGGCGGCCCCCGGCCGCGGCCTGCCAAACGTCTGCCCGGCTTCGAACGGATCGCTTTCACGCACGTCATATCCGGCGCGCTTCATCCTGCGGACAATCTCATCCGCCAGTTCGGCGCGACCGATGCGTCGGAACGCCCCGGCGAGATAACCTGCCTTTGTTGAGTTGCCGCCATCGAGCAGGAGCCGTAGCAGATCCGATGCGTCGGTGAGGCTCGCCAGCACCACCTGCGGCTCGACCGGATTCCGCGCGAAGAAAGTTTCCCCCACTCCCACCAGCGACGCCGCCGGCGAGAACAGGCGCAGCCCGTCTCTCATCACCAGATTCGGTGCCGGCAGCATCTCCGGCACTTTCAGGTCATAGAGCGACGTGTCATACAAGAGTTTGATCAGGTGATTGGTGCCCTTCGGGCTGCACACCACGATCTGTCCCGGAATGACTGTCTTTTCGCCGTGCAGACAAAGCGATTCCTCGGCAGACAGGTGCCATTCATCGCCGAACCTTTCGGCACTGTAGAGCGCGCAGAATTCCCAGAATGACGCATACCAGGGCGTGCGGTCGCCCGCGCGCGCGCCGGGGCTTGCTGAAATGAGCCAGCCTTTCATGACTTCCTGCAGAAACCCGTTTTCCACGAGACGTTTGCGATGAACGCGGCTCAAGGCGTCGGACCGGAGCACACGCCTCCCGCCCGTCCGAAGCGAATTGAGCACATCGAGGGATTCAGCCAGTTTTTCGTTCGGTGCCGCCACAAAACCTCTTAAGTTTCCGTGTCGTTACAAGCTTATTATGCCGTGTCAACACAATCATATTATGCTGTTTCATTACAAGCATATTACGCCGCGCGAATGCAAGCATATCATGCCTTTTCTACAATAATAAAAAAAATACAACAGCTTACAAAGTCATGACCAGGCTCGAAATCACGCTGAAAATCGCCCTCTTGGGACCTGTTTTCCGGCCGCGTTCTGAAGGCTCCCCTACCCCCTCCACCCACCTACTCGGCGCAAGAGATCATGTTCTGCAAAGAGCCATCATCGGGTGTGTCCCCACTTCGTCATTCACAAGCCGTTGGCGACTTGTTGCGCTTGGCCAATTCGATTTCAATGCTAGAATCCCGCCCCGGCCCTTTGTCTCTCACGGAATTGGATGTAAGAATCGAAAAATGACCTTCGCGCTCGCGCTAATCTGGCCGCAGCCGCTCGACCCCTTGCCGTCCATGGCGCTTTCTGCGCTTGTCGCCGTCGTCCCTCTCGCGATTGTCCTGGTGCTGATGGGAGGTCTGCGCAAGAGCGGCTTGCTCTCTACGGCGTGCGGTTTGCTTTCCGCCGGAGCGCTCGCCGTCTTCGTCTGGCGCATGCCCTTCGTGCTCGCGCTGTGGAGCACGGTATACGGCATTATCTATGCCCTCTGGTCGATCATGTGGATCGTCTTCGCGGCTCTGTGGCTTTACAACCTCGCCGTCGAGACTGGCAAATTCGATCAATTGCGCCGTTGGATGACGCAGCGCGCCTCAGGCGACCCCTGCATTCAAGCCATCTTGGTCGCTTTCTGCTTCGGTGCGCTTCTCGAAGGCACTGCCGGCTTCGGCACGCCCGTGGCGATGACCGCTTTCTTGCTCGTCGGCATGGGTTTCAAGCCGCGCCGCGCCATTGTCGTCTCGCTGATCGCCGACACCGCTCCTGTCGCCTTCGGCGCACTGGGCATTCCCATCGTCGCGCTCGCCGGCGTCACCGGTCTCAATCTGATGAAGCTCTCGTCGATGGTCGGCAGGCAGCTCCCGTTCATTTCCTTCATTCTGCCGGCTTACCTGGTATTGGTGGTCGCGGGCCGCAAAGGTTTGCGGAGAACCTGGCCCGCAGTGCTCGTCGCGGGAGTCAGCTTCGCTCTCGCGCAATTCTTCGTCTCGAATTTCTGGGGACCCTGGGCCGCCGACATCATCGCTGCACTGGCCTCAATTGCCGCTCTCGTCGCGCTTCTCGATCTCTGGAAACCAGCGGGAGAAGAATCTTCGGCCATCGCTTCGGCGGATTCGATTCCCCTCACCGCGCGCGAAGCGTTCACCGCCTGGCTCCCCTGGATTTTGCTCTCCGCCGTCATGGTGCTGTGGTCTTACCTCAAACTCTTCGCCCTCGCGCAAGTCACCTTTGCGATTCCCCATCTTCACAACGCTGTTCTCATCACTCTGTATCAGAAGCCTTATGCCGCGCTTTATGCATTCCAACCGCTCGCCACCGGCACCGCCGTTTTCGTCGCCACGATTCTCACCGCACTTTGCCTGCGCGCGCGCCCCAAAGTTTTTGCGCAGGCCGGCGTAAAAACGCTGCGTCAATTGCGCGTCCCCGGACTGACGGTCGTCATCATCGTTGCTCTGGCCTATCTCTATAATTATTCGGGAATGGCTTACACGCTCGGCGCGGCGCTGGCCCGCGTGGGGGGATTTTTTCCTCTGGTCAGCAGTTATCTCGGCTGGGTCGCCTGCTTTCTAAGCGGCAGCGACACGGCAAGCAATCTTCTCTTCGGCAATCTTCAAGTCGCCGCCGCTCATCAGCTTCATCTCAATCCCGTTCTGCTTGCCGCGACGAATTCCTCCGGCGGCGTCACCGGCAAAATGATCTCGCCGCAGAATATCGCCGTCGGCGTCACCACCGTCGGTCTGATTGGCGAAGAGGGCAAAGTCTTGCGCTCCATGTTCTGGCACAGCATTGTCTTTGCCACCGCGGTCGGCCTCCTCGCCTTCGCCCAGGCACACTGGCTTTCTTCGATGGTCCCCTAGCGTCGCTCCCGGTTTTTACATCGCGGGCTTCGACAGCGCAGCCTTCGATGGTATCTGCTTCTCCATCTCGCCGGCAATTTGTTCGGCCTTCTCGGTCATCTTCGCTGCGGTCTGCCCCGCTTCGAGCTTGAATTCAATGCCGACCGCGCCGATCGCCTTCCCTGCCGCATCATGAAGCGGCAGTGAAATGTCGTATCCGTCTTTTTCTTTCTCCACGTAAGGCTTCCCTGTTTTCATCGGCGCGCTGTCCTCCGCCTCGCATTTTTCTCCGATATCTTTCCTGTCTGTTGATGCCATCGTCCGGCATCCGCGTGCGGATAGAGTGACAATGCCAATCTCGGTCGCCTCCGGATGCTGCGCGTGCGTATCCTCCACCAGTTTCTGCGCCATGGTTTTCGTCCCCTGCGTCGAGGTTTGTGCAGGAGTCATGGCAGACGAAAAGCAAACTCCCAGCGCCGCGATTCCCGCAATTCTCAAGACTCGCTCGAAATATATCCATCTATTCGTCATCGTCCGCTCCTTGTTCCTATAACAGGCTGGCCTGTCTCTCATCGTACGCCCGACAATCGCGCGCAGACTTAAACCACAATTAATTTCCGTTTATCTTGGCCTCAAATCTTTTCGCCGGGTCGTGCTTTATGGTATGAAAACGAAAGCATGCGAATCATGGGAGGACTACGATGAAAAAGCCGATGGCCTTTTTTGTGACTACTCTCTTTGTGCTGAGCCTGGTGGGCGCGACCAAAGCGGCGGACCCGTTGAAACTCGTCGCGAAGTACAAAATGCCCGCGGATGTCAAAGGCCGCTTCGACCATCTCGGCGTGGACCTTCGCGGGAACCGATTGTTCCTCGCCGCCGAGACCGCCCACGAAGTTCTCGTCTTCAACCTGCGCACGGGCCAGTACATTCGCGCCATCACCGGCATCGGCATTCCGCACGCGATTTTTTGCCGCGAAGACCTGAACCGCATTTACATCACCGACGGCGGCGCCGGCGAATTGAAAATTTACGACGGAAAATCCTACCGCCTTCTGAAGAGCGTGAAACTCAAAGTCGACGCCGACTCCATCGGCTACGATCCGGCGACACGTGACCTCTATATCGACGATGGCGGCGGCGACGCCCATGAAACTTTTTCCATGTTCAGCGTGGTCAACACAACCACCGGCGACAAAGTCGCCGACACACAAATTGACGGCGACACGCTCGAAGCCATGGCGTTGGAAACATCCAGCCCTCGCATTTACGTAAACAATCGCGCGAAGAACGAAATCTCGGTGATGGACCGCAAGACCCACAAGCTGCTCGCCAGCTGGCCCGTGACCATGGGTAAATTCAACGTCGCTATGGCGTTCGACGAAGCCTCGCATCGTCTTTTCGTTGGCTGCCGCGGCGGCCAAATCGTGGTCTTCGACACGCGCACGGGAAAAGAACTTCAGGCACTTCCCATCCCCAGGGGCATCGACGATTTAATCTTTGATTCCGCGCACAAGCGCATCTACGCCACCTGCGGCGCCGACCAAGGCGCCATCGCCGTTTACCAGGAAGCGGATCCGGACCATTACCAGTCCCTCGGTGAAGTCGCATCCGCCCCCGGCGGGAAAAACGAAGTCCTCGTTCCCCAACTCGGCCGCCTCTTCGTCACCATTCCGCCGCAAGCCGACGCGGCAGGCGAGGTCTACGTCTACCAAACGCAGTAAACAAATTTCATTCCGAGTTGCGCGTCGTCGAAGGCCATGGTGTGCCCATCAGCCCGATTTTTCGAACCTCTGGCTCTCGCGCGCGCGTAGCCGTACACTAGCCATGTTCATCTCAGAAGTGCGCTTACGAAGTGCAGACTCAAGGAGGAAACATGGCACGCAAAGCTACGGCAGTTTGGAACGGTTCGCTGAAAGACGGCAAAGGCAACATCTCGACCGAGAGCGGCGTTCTCTCGCAATCGCCCTACTCGTTCAAAACACGCTTCGAAAACGAGCGCGGCACCAATCCCGAGGAATTAATCGCCGCCGCGCACGCCGGTTGCTTCACCATGGCGCTCGCCGCGGAACTCGGCAAAGCCGGCATTACGCCCGAAAGCCTCGAAACCACAGCTTCCGTCACGCTTGAAAAACAGGACGCTGGTTTCAGTATCACCAAAAGCCATCTCGACGTGACCGCGCGCATTCCCAACGGCGACAATGCCGCGTTCCAGAAAGCTGCAAAAGCGGCCGAAGCTGGTTGCCCTGTCTCCAAGCTCCTGAAAGCCGAAATCACGATGACCGCAAACCTCGAGGGCCAGCGCGCCACCGGCGCATAATCTCGGGGTATGCCGCGGAATTTCTGCTGCGAATTTTCGCTGCGCTTAAGACTTTCCCGCGGGGAGAAGAGCGAGTTCCTGATTCGCCTGGTCGGCGGCGCGGGTATCGGGATATTCCGATTTGATTTGATTGAAAATCCGTGCGGCTTGCGCGGGATCCGACTGCCGGTAGTGCTCGGCGAGCGCCAGCATCACCATGGGCTTCGGCGCCAGCACCGACGGATTCTTCAACAGCTCGTTGTAGAGTTGCACGGCTTGAGCTGCATTTCCTGAATGGTCGTAAAGTTGCGCGAGTTCGAAACGGGCCATCGCCGCGAAATCCTGATTGGAGCTGTTTTGAATCTTGGATAGCCGCGGGATTGCCTGCGCATTTTGGTTCAGCCGTTCAAGGCACAACGCGGAGTAGTAATCAGCGAGTTGGCCGGCGCGCGTGCGCGGATATTGGTTCGCAACACCTTCGAACTTCTTGAGCGCATCCTGATATTGTTTCGAACGATCCGAATAGCTGATTTCATTCGGCTGCGGCGCTTGGCCCGGCGCAAGCGTCGGCGCCTGGAAAATCTGCATGGCAGCATTGAATCCCGCCGAAGCCTTAACGGATTGACGCTGCGAGTAAAATTGCCAGCCGAAAACTCCCGCGGCGACAATCAGCGCGACAACGACAACGTAAACCAACGCCGTCTTGTGCGACAGTACAGCTTCAGCGCTGTGCGACAGCGCTTCCTGAACCTGGTCGGTCTTCAATTCCTGACGGGAAATATGCTTCGCCACGTTTCACATCTCCGGAAAATCCAGATTTCTTATGCTAGCACGGAACGCAGAACCCCGTTCGAACCGAGGAAGAATGATCGACCTCCGGGGGGGACGATGCGCGAGCGTTACTTATTTTCTGAACGGTTTCCGGCGGCGCCATTGCCTCCAGCCGAAGGAAACTTCTTGCTCATCACCAATTCCGTGCCGCCGTTCGGCCCGCACTGAATATCGAATTCGTCCATGAACGCGCGCATCAGAAAAATTCCGCGACCCGAAGTGCGCAACAGATTTTCTTCCGCTAGAGGATCGGGAACATCGGCGAGGCAGAAATTCTTGCCCTCATCGAGAACGTGCACCACGAGCTTGCGCTCTTCCAGTTCGAGTGTGAGTCCGATTTTGCGGCCGCGCTCTTTGCGATTGCCGTAACTGTACGCGTTGATGACCGCCTCGCGCACGGACATCCCGATTTTGTGGCAGTCCTCGTCGCCGAAGCCGGCCTCCGCCGCCACGCGCAAGGCAATGTCCTCGGCGAGATCGACGCTGTCGAGAAGCGTTTCGAGCGTCACTTCAATGCGCTGGGCGTGCGTTGCCATTCACTTTTTCCGGCTAAGAATAAAAGCGCGCTATGCTCGCATGGGCGCGGCGGATAAGTCAATCAAGCGCGCATCGGGACATTATCAAAAAGGCGCAACATCAAGCGCGCATCGGTATCATTCATCGATCTTCCCTAACCGTCCTCCATCGTAGCGCATCTCTGGCGCGGCGCGCTATGGGCGCAAGGTACTACGCCCAGTGAGGTCCGATCCAGCGGGCCGTACTGGATCGGTTCGCTCGACCGGCGCGGTTGAATATCAATGTCAGGGATGCCATCGAGGTCTGCAATCGTGTGCGCAACTTTGCAAAATACGGTCGTGCGCGCGCGCGGGGAGGCCGAGTCTCTGAATCGCAATCTTGACGGCCGAAAACGGCATAAGTTTGCACAATCGCGGCGGTTGTGCACGTTTCCCTTCACATTCCTAGCGAATCACGCGTTAGGAACCTATGTTTTCAGTCAGTTACAGATTCCCAGAAATGGCACATCGCGTGCTGTGTACCCTGCATATAAGGGGGTGTTCTCAACCATGAACACTATGATCAAGAAGGTGATGTATGTAGTGCTCGGCTGTAGCTTGGCGCTTCTGATTGCAGGCCAGGCCAACGCCGGGATTTGCCCGGCAGTCGGATCGGCCAGTGATTGCGGCGTCCAGATTAACGTCACCGCTCAAAGTGGCGGCGTTGCGAGCGCATTTACCGCAACGAGTCTAGGCAACGGCAATCCGTATGACGGAGTCGAGGATACGCTGGTGGGTCTAACCAACAACAGCGGCGCCACGATCAACTCCATCACGTTAACCGCGACAGACAACACGAATGGCGGTCTCGGTTTCCTGGACGGCGATGGTCCGTGCCTGTACAACTCGGCTCTTTGTTACGGCACAACTGGCTATGAAGGTCCAAATATAACGTTCAGTGGCTCTTGTGTCGGTTTGATTGATTGCGACTCGATAACGGTCAACTTCACGGGCGGACTGGCGGATGGCGCAAGTGCGTGGTTCGCATTGGAAGGTGATCCAGCAAGCCTGACTGGTAGCGGCGGCATTGGTGGACCCACGCCCGAACCGGCGTCCCTCATGCTTCTGGGAACTGGTCTTGTTGGTTTCTTTCTGCGTCGCCGTAGCGCGTAGTAGGTTTTTGCTTCCTCAACTGCAAAGGCAGCTCCGCTGGGCCCAGCGGTAGCAGAGCGGCCTTTGCAGTTTCCTCTTTTGCCCGGCTTTACCTCCTGCTCAGGACCTCAATCTTGCTGTCCGACAGCCGACAGTAGCTTCCCATTCACGCGTGACCCAAAACCCGAAAACTGACACAGAGGAAATTAGAGATACGTGTGGGCGAAGTCTCAGGAGGGGAGACGAGGAAGATGCCCAAGAAGGGTCCCATGGAGGAGCAGATCGATGCGGTATTGCGGCAGGTGGACAACAACCTGAGTTCGGCGATACCGAGAAAGGCAGTGGTGGCGAAGGTGAAGTCCTAAAAGTCGTACCGAACGGTATGGCGGCCAGGAAAACGCCTTGGTGCCGTGGTCGACTCTCGATGAGAAAGCGCCCGGCTGCCCGAGCACTCACAGCGCCGGGGTTCAAGCCGAAAAACGAAAACATCGCACGGGTGAAGCGCGCGAAAGGAAAGGAAGAGGAATGGACCTTTCAAGTCAAGGCATCTTTGTGTCGGAGCTAAAACTCCGCCCCCCTCTCAAAGCGTTTGATTGTGGCGGGACAGTGATACTTCCGAACGCAAAGTAGTGCGGAATGTCCGTCATAGTGATTACGTGGTCGGCTTCGAGGTTTCGCACCCCTAATGAGGTGAGATAAGCATTGCACTTGGTCGAGCATTGACCCACAAGTGCTTTCCAAGGGTCGTGAGTTTCGGCAAACAACCTCACCCGTTCGCGTCGTTGCTCCCACTCGCCTCCGTATGGGACTCCCCACAAAAAGCCATCGGCTTCGTGTGCACTCGCGAATCTGGATGAGGAGTTGCTATCCGTGCCAACCGACGATTTGTGGATGTCGGCGGCGAACAGGACCGCGCTCCCCGACGTCATCCTTAACGTCCACGACTTGCTGTCTTCGGTGAGCGTGATATCCCTGCTACAGAAGCTCTGTGCCACCGAACCCATGAACGCTTTACAAAGGTGCGGGTACTACGTATGCTTGCGCCCGATGGCGTAGGAAGCCGGCGCGTGAAGTTGTGCCCGCACATCGCGAGCCGGAAATTGATTTTGTGGAGGAGCGGACATGGGCTGGATTTTGCTGGCGATCATCGTGATCTTCGTGATCGTGGTGATCGGGATGTACAACGGGCTGGTGAAACTGAAGGTGCAGTGCGACAACGCCTGGGCGGACATCGATGTGCAACTCAAGCGGCGCTACGACTTGATTCCGAACCTGGTGCAGACGGTGCAAGGCTACGCGGCGCACGAAAAAGGAACGCTCGAAGGCGTGGTGGCGGCGCGAAACGCGGCCATGGCGGCGCAAGGGCCCGCAGCAAAAGCAGGAGCCGAGAACATGCTGACCTCGGCGCTGCGGCAGGTGTTCGCGCTCGCGGAAGCCTATCCGCAATTGCGCGCCGTCGAGAGCTTCACGCAACTGCAAACCACGCTGAGCCAGCTGGAAGACAGCATTCAAAACGCGCGGCGCTACTACAACGCCGTGGTGCGCGACCTGAACACGAAGATCGCGGTGTTCCCGTCGAATATCATTGCGAATATGTTCGGCTTCAAGACGCGCGAATTCTTCGAAGTGGGCGCGCCGGCGGAGCGCGATGTGCCCAAGGTGAGTTTTCAAACGGGTGCTCCGCAGTAGGGTGACGCGCGCGATGAGACGTTTCCGCCGGGCGGCGATCTCCATTTCTCTTGTAACTCCGCTGGCGCTGGCAGCGCTTGTGGTAGGCGCGTTTCCGGCGCATGCGCGGCAGCTTGTCCTCAAGAGCTTCGACGAGCAGGTCGTCGTCCACCCCGATTCCACCCTCGAAGTGACGGAAATGCTCGAAGTGCAATTCGAGGGCTCGTGGAACGGAATTTACCGGACGATTCCGGTGGAATATCGCGGTTCGCTGGGACTGAATTACACCCTGTTTATCGAGCCCGAAGGCGTGACGGACGAGAACGGCCAGCCGCTGAAATACGAAGTGAGCCGCGAAGGCCAGTACAAACGATTCAAGATTTACGTGCCGGGTGCGGTGAATACGACGAAGACGGTGGTGGTGCGCTACCAGGTGCTCGACGCGCTGCGATTTTTCCCGGACCACGACGAGCTCTATTGGAACGTGACGGGAAACGAATGGCAGATGGCGATCGAAAGCGCGACGGCGCGAATCGAGTTGCCCGCGGGCGTGACGGGTCTGCACGCGGAAGCGTTCACGGGAGGATACGGGCAACGCGGGCAGGAAGCCGACGTCAGAGTCACGAGAAACATAGTCCAGATTCGCATGCAGCGGCCGCTGTTTTTTCACGAAGGGCTGACGGCGGTGGTGGGGTGGGACCAGGGGTTCGTCCATCCGCCCAGCACGGCTGCGAAGCTGATCCTTTTTCTGCGCAGCAACTGGCCATTGTTTATTCCGCTGCTCGCGTTTTTCATCATGGGCTGGCTGTGGTATTCGAAAGGACGCGATCCGCGTCGAAATCCGATCACCGTGCAATACGAGCCTCCCGACGGGATGAGCCCCGGCGAAGCGGGAACGCTGGTGGACAACGAGGCGGCGATGCGCGACATCACGGCAACGATTGTGGATTTGGCGGTGCGCGGATTTTTGACCATCGAACAAACAGACGCGAGCCAGATGCTCGGCATGGTCCATCACAAAAATTACATATTTCATCGCACGAAGGCCCCGGCCGAATGGGCCAACCTGAAGCCGCACGAGCAGGTGCTGCTCTCGGCGCTGTTTGACGGCGGAGGCAGCGATTCGGTGTCGCTGACCGAGCTGCAGAATCACTTCTACACGCACTTGCCGGCGATCCAGAACCGCATCTTCGACGGGTTGATGAGCGACGGTTTTTATTTGCACCGGCCGGATAAGTTGCGGCAGGGCTTCATTGGAGCGGGAATCTTTATCGGCTTCGGGCTTTTTTTCGGAGCCAATTTCCTTTCGGCGACGATGGGAATTTCGTCGGTGACGACGATTGCGGCGGGAATTCTTACCGGGCTGATTGTCGCGGGCTTTGGATATTTCATGTCCGCGCGAACCGTGGCGGGCGAACGAGCGCTTGAAAAGGTGCTGGGGTTCGAGGATTTTCTGGGGCACGTGGAGAAGGACCGAATCGAGCGCATCGAAAAGACTCCCGAGATGTTTGAGAAGTTTTTGCCGTACGCGATGGCGCTGCGCGTCGAGAAAAAATGGGCGAGCGCGTTTCAGGATATTTGCAAGCAGCCGCCGCAATGGTATTCGGGGCCGTACGGGTCGGGCTTTGCGCCCTATCTGTTCGTGAATGACCTGAATGTGATGTCGATGCAAGCGGGCAGTGCGATGGCGTCCTCGCCACGCAGCGCGGGTGGATCGGGATTCGGCGGCGGGGGATTTTCAGGCGGAGGATTCGGCGGCGGCGGCGGCGGGGGTTTCTGATTAACGCGCGCGCAGCTCGTCGACGCGCTGCACGATGCGACCGTCGGCTTCCTCGAGGAAACTGACCTTCACCACATCTCCCACGGCGATTCCGGGCTGAGGCGCGGCCAATTTGAAATCGAAGCGCTGAACGTTTCCCTCCGTGGTCACGTCGAGTTCGATTTTCGTTTGCGTCAGGCCGGCGATCTTGCCCACCAGAATGCGGCGCTGCGCGGACCTCTGATATTCGCCAGTGCGCAGGATGGTGTCGAGCCAGCCGTGTTCGCGGAGGCTTTCGTCTTCGATTTGGCGCGTCCATGCGCTCAGAATGCTCGAGCGATTCAGGTAGCCGACGAGTGTTTTGGAGCCGTCCCGGCTGACCACGGGCAGGCGCCCGATGTTGTTGTTCAACATGCGATAGAGCGCATCGAATGCGCGCTCGTCGGGATACGCAATGACGAGCGACTGCGCTCCGGCATCGAGCACTTTTATTTTCCCGCCTGGATCGAGTTTCAGCGCGCGCAGTAAATCACCTTGGGTCACAATGCCGACCAGTTTTCCATCGGCGTCGCAGATCGGGAGCCCTTGCGTCACGTTGAAGCCGGGCTCTTCGCGTCCCATGCGCTCGGCCAGCTCGCCGACAGTCATCTCCGGCGGGATGCTGTGGACGTCCGTGCGCATTACTTCGCTGACCTTGACAACTTGCAGAACACCTACTTCAAAATCCGTGGGGACGGTGAGGCCGCGACGCGTCAGCTTTTCCGTCATGATGGAGCTGGGCAAGTAATGGAGGGCAATCATGTCTGCAATTACGCACGTAATCATCAGAGGCAGGACCGAATCGTAATTGCGAGTGATTTCGAACGCGAAAACGATCAGCGCAAATGTGGCGCGCGCTGCCGCGCCGAAAACCGCGCCCATGGCTACAAGCGCATAGGCTCCCGGAGACAAGTGCGCACCGGGAAGAAAATGATTGATGATCATGGCAAAACCGCCACCGAGCGCGGCGCTCGACATGAACATGGGCGCCAGCAAACCGCCCGACGTACCCGAGCCGAGCGAGACCACCAGCGCGAGCGCCTTGAAAATCATCAGCAGGACCAACACTTTGAGGGCGAGATTATTGTGAAGAATATCGGAAATCGTATCGTATCCGACACCCAACACCCGCGGAATGAAAAAACCGATTACGCCCAGAACAAACGCGCCGATGGCCGGATGCCACAGGTCGTTGATGGGCAAACGGTCGAATAAATCCTCAGCCCAGTAGAGAAATTTTGTAAATCCGACCGCGGCGAATCCGCAAATCACGCCGAGAAGCAAGTAATACGGCAAACCATGAATCGGGTCGAAAAGGACCTGCGGGTCCATGGAGAACATGGAGTGCTGTCCGAGCAGGAACCAGCGCACGGAAGTGGCTAAGGTCGTTGCAATCACCAGAGGAATGAAGGAACGGGCGCGAAATTCGAAAAGCAGCAACTCGATCGCGAGGATCACGCCGGCGATTGGAGTGTTGAACGTGGCGGCCATGCCGGCGCCTGCTC
>JBAUEX010000128.1:0-2782 GCA_049678845.1 Candidatus Acidiferrales bacterium | reverse complement strand
ACATCGCTCCTGCCCTGGGGTGGCGCTGACGCAGGGTTGGCATATCTTACTTACGTGGCATATCTCGCTTAAAAGGAGTCTGAGTTGAGCGTTGCCTTCACCAAGGAAGACAGTGCCGAAACAGCGGCGGAAACGCTGCTACCCGACCGCCCGGTTTCGCCTCATCCAAACCTTGTTACGGAAGCGGGGTTAAAGGCGCTGGAGTTTCAACTTCATCAGGCTCGCGAGGCGTACGAGACCGCGCAGAAGATCGAGGACGTGAACGAACGACGGCGGCAGGCAGCGGTCCCCTTGCGGGATGCGCGCTACTTTGCGGCGAGAGTTCGGACGGCGCAGGTCATCCCCAGTCCGACATCAACTGACACCGTTGCCTTTGGGAGCACGGTGACCTTCAGGCGCGACGATGGGCGCGTACAAAAATACCGTATCGTGGGAGAGGACGAAGCGGAGCCCAACGCCGGTTCAATTTCCTTCGTGTCTCCCGTGGCGAGGCTTCTGATGGGCAAAGCTGTTGGGGATGTCGCCGGGTCAGCCGGGCAGGAGCTCGAGATTATCGCGATCTCGTAGCACGGCCGCCCCCGGCGGCGCACCTGGCTATTTAAATTGGCGATCCCGGCATGACTCGAACATGCGACCTACGGTTTAGGAAACCGTCGCTCTATCCGGCTGAGCTACGGGACCGAAGCTCCCGCCGCGGAAGCGGGAGCCTGGAATCTCCATACCAGAGCGGCCGCCGGATCGCCAGCCTCTGGATCGGCCCTGCCCCGTCATCGGAACCGGTCGGGGCGGGTAACGCCGCGCTACGGATAGGCCGGCTGGCGTCAATGAGATAGCAGCCAGAGAATCAGTCCGTGCGTGATGAGGAGCGGCGGCACCAGGGTGGTCGGCAGAAATACGCGGCTCCCAGCGCGGCCGGCGTAATCGCGATCCCGCGGATCGCGCCCTGGTAAACGGCGTCACAGAGATCGGCAAAGCTCCAGATATTGAACAGCTACACCAGCGGAATGGCTGCGTGGCCACCAGACGCCAAATGCCACGCTATTCGCAATATTGCTTGCCGATGAACGTGAAGCACCTCGCGGAGCTTTCCGTTACAGGATGAATCCTGGGCAACATGACATGGCGAAGGGTCAGCCAGGTCGTTCGGTTTCCACGGCGACACGATGGGCGCAAGCATGCCGCGCGGCAACGCCGGAGCAATGCAGGTATCGGTCACCTTTGACAGTGGCTTTCAGAGCTGCAGCGCCCGCGTGATATCGGCAAGAGCGGGCGGGGCCGGGTTCACCCGCGTGAAAAGCATGGTGACCGGCGGCGAGGTGGATCTGTATGCGATCAAAACCAGCGGCGAGAGCCGTCGCGTGCAAAACGGCAATGTCTTCGGCAACTGACCTGAAGGACAATGAATGACAATTCAGGCGTTGGATTTTTCTGAATCTTTTTCAACGGTCGAAATTGACTGGATTTCAGATAGCGCGCAGCGATTTTAATCCAGAACAGAACTAACAGCGCACCTCGTCGCTTGGTCGGGCTCCCGACATTGCGCAACAAATCGTCACCGCGCCCCAGTGAATTTTTTTAATGCGCGCTAACCGATGACAAATGTGTCTTCCCCATGGCATGAGAAAATTTAAATCGGGGAAAAAACGCGATTTCCACGGGGTGACAAGCCGGCCAATAATGGCGACAATCTGCGAAATCCATGTCGTGCAAATTTCGCGCCCTGAGGAACCTGTTCGTGATCGCATCACGTACCTCCGCATTGCTGTTAGCCGCGATCGCCGGTGGCGTCGTGCTGCAACCGTCACGCGCGCACGCGCAGTGGTGGGGTTCGCGTGCGCCGGCGGATTTCGAGGAATGCGCCGATGGCGCCGAAAAAGCGGCGACCAAGGAAGCCAGGACCGCTGCATTGGCGAAATGCAACGCGAAATTTGCCGGACGGCGCAAACCCGGCGGCGGCTATACTTACTTCGATTTCATGCAGAATCGGAACTTCGATATTGCGGGCCCCAATCCGACGCCGGAAGAGCAGAAACAGATCGACGAACAATACACCGTCTATCTCGACAATCAGCGGCGCAGCACCATCGCGGCGGCATTTGCGGCCAGGCAGCAGCAGTTGGAGCAGTCTTCCCTGACGTCGTCCTCGCTGAAGCAGGCATCGCTGAAGCAGACTTCTCCGAAGAATGACAACGAAAAGGCGCCGGCGACAGGCAGCATCGGCAAGCACCAGACCACGGCTCGTGACGTCAGGCATTCGAAGGGCACAAGGGGCGCCGACTCAAGCACCACCGATTGCACGCAGCATTCGTTCTCCTGCGATTGGCCGCGACTTTCCGAACGCATCAACGATCTGAAGAAAGCGCTGTTCGGTTCGACGTCGAACAAGGACAAGCGGGGTTAAGGCCTGGTCCAGGGCTGCCGGATTCAGGACCCACTAACCCAAACTTCCACTTCGATGACTTCATCCTTCGAGACGCATCGCGGAGCCTGTCATCGGGCGCGCATTCGCGCGACCCGTTGGCGATGCTGCTCCCGGGTGAGCGCGGATGCGCTCATCCGGGATCAGGTCCCCGATCCCGCGTGGCGAAGAGTACGTCCTCCCGGCTGCGCCTGCGCTGTCCGGCGCGCGTCTCCTGACGATGTTTCACATCGCCGGGCGAACCATCAGGCCACCGGCGACGCGGCACCGATCCAGGCTATTCAAGCGCGCGCCCGTTCCAGGTCGCGTGGCGAACCCCGGGCAAGCCGGCCAGACTGGCAACCACCGCATCGAGGTCGTCCG
>JBAUEX010000127.1:0-4304 GCA_049678845.1 Candidatus Acidiferrales bacterium | reverse complement strand
GTCGTGGGCCCGAGATACGCCAGGTCGATGTCGGCCGCGAGATACGCCAAGTGGCTGCGAAGTTTCGTCTCATGAAGCAAACTGCCCTCGCTCGACTTAATGTCCAATTGCACGAGATCCCCGATCTCGCGATCAAGATCGCCGACGGCATGACCCGCCTGAGCCTCGGTCAAGCGGTGGTGCCGCATGGCCGTCTGAAGTTTCTCGCGCACGGCAATCGCTTCGTTGATCTTCTTATCGAGCGCGTCGAGAGCGTCGTGGATTTTCAGTTGCAGCGCAAGGCATGCTGCAAGGTCTTCCGGGCTGGCCTGGAGGCGAGGATCGAGCGCGACGTTGAAGGTCTGCTGCGTCTTCTGGCCGTTGTAGTCGAGCACCGCCGTGTACGTGCCCGGCGTCACCAGCGGGCCTTCGGGCGTATCGTCCAAGCCGCCCGCCGCGACCGGCGGTTGAAAACCCTTCACTTCGGTGGCATCGGCGTAACGCAGATCCCACTGGAAGCGGTTCATGCCAGGTTCAATCCCCGTGAGCTTTTCCTCTTGCTCCTGTTTTAATTGCTCGGGAGTTTTCTGACTTTGCTCCTGCTCGCTCGGCTTCGGTTGCTTCTTGATCAGGTGCAGGCTGAAGCTGCGGACCAGCTTTCCCTGCGCATCTGTAAACTCAATCCTTGCGGGGTTCTTGCCATCGTAACCGGAAGGAATGTTGAAAAACACAGTCGCGCCGAAGGGCGGGTTCTGACCCACATCGGTCGGGCCGAAGTCTCCGTTCGGCTTGCCGTAGGCATGGCTGAGCCACGCCTGCTCGGGAGCGAATAGAAATGTGGCGTCGGACGACACCGCCGGGTTCTTGGTCAATTGTTCCAAGAATGAAAGATCGTCGAGAACCCAGAAAGAGCGGCCGTGAGTTGCGATGACAACGTCGCCCTGGCGTGCGTTGATGGCGACGTCGCGGACTTGCGTCACCGGCAAATTGAGTGTGAGTGGCTGCCAGTGCGCTCCGGCGTCAAAGCTCACGTACACGGTGCTGTTGGCGCCGAGAAAAAGCAGATTCGGATCGTTCGGGTCCTGCCGAATGTCGAATAGGTAGGAATCATCCGGCAGACCGGCTGTCAGCGGCGTCCAGTGCTGACCGAGATCGGTGGTCTTGAAAACATAAGGGTGGAAGTCATCCCACATGTAGCGTCGCGAAGTCAGATAAGCAGTACTTCGGTCCGCGTAGGAAGGCTCGATCGAGCTGATCCAAGACTGCTCCGGCAGGCCCGGGGGATTGACCGCCTGCCACGCCTTGCCGCCATCGGTGGTGACGTGAACCAAGCCGTCATCCGAGCCGGCCCAGATCACGTTGCCATCCAGCGGCGAAACGGCCACCGCTGAAAGCCCCGGATACACTTCGGCGCTGGAGTGGTCAAGGTCAATCGGCCCGCCGCTGGGGGCCTCCGTGTTTGGAGCGTTGCGCGTGAGGTCCGGGCTTATGCGCTGCCAAGTCTTTCCGTAATCGTCGCTCTTCATGACGTACTGCGCACCGATCAGCAACTCTTTTGGATCCGCCGGCGAGAAGAGAATCGGATGGGTCCAGCCAAAACGATATTTGAGTTCACCAGACGACGCTCCTTCCTGGTAGTGTGGCCATGGGCTCACGCTTTCGTACTGCCCGGTGGCAAGGTTGTATCGCAAGAAGATACTGTAGTAGCCACTGCCGTAGGTGATGTTCGGGTCGCCCGGTTGAGGCACAGAGTATGTGCTTTCGCCGTACGCTACGCGATGCCAATCGGCCATCGGAATCGACCCGCCGCTGGCCGCGCTGGGACCCTCGAAAGAGCCCTCATCCTGCTGCGCGCCATAAATGTGAAAAGGGAATTGATCATCGAGGTTGACGTGGTAGAACTGGCCGGTCGGCTGATTGTGCTCTTCGCTCCACGTTTTGCCGCCGTCGGTTGAGACGGTCGCTCCGCCGTCATTTCCCTCCAGGAGGATTTTCGTGTCGTCAGGGTTGATCCACACGATGTGGTTGTCGCCGTGAGGCGTTCTCAGTTTGGTGAAAGTTTTTCCTCCGTCGCGCGAAACCCACAGCGCGTCGACTTCAGGAACGTACGACGTATTGGGATCTTTCGGGTCCACGAAAATGCTCATGTAGTAGAACGCGCGCTGCCTCAGCTTCCATTCGTCGTTGACGCGCTTCCACGTTGCACCGCCGTCGTTCGAGCGGAACACGCCGCCTTGCTTTGCCTGCATGATGGCATAGACGACGTTGGGATTGCTGGCGCTAACGCCCACGCCGATTCGCCCAATCACGCCTTCCGGCAAACCGGCATGACGCGTAATGTTGGTCCAGTGCGCGCCTCCGTCCATGCTTTTGTAAAGTCCGCTGCCGGGTCCGCCGCTGGAGAGCGACCACGGCGTCCGGTAGGCTTGCCACATAGCGGCATAGAGCACATTGGGTTCTTTGGGCTCCATCACCAGATCGATCGCGCCCGTCTTGTCGTCGACAAACAGAATCTTGTTCCACGTCTTTCCGCCGTCGGTGGATTTGAACACACCGCGCTGCGGATCCGCGACGAACACGTGGCCCATGGAAGAGGCATAGACTACGTCGGGATGATTAGGGTCCACAACGATGGCGCTAATGGTATGCACGTCGCGAAGCCCCGCATCGTGCCAGGTCTTCCCACCGTCGGTGGACTTGAATACGCCGTCGCCAGGAATCATGGTGTTGCGGATATCGGTCTCGCCCGTACCTGCATAGATGATTTCGGGATTGGACGGCGCCACGGCAATCGCGCCGATGCTGGCGCTAGCGCTCGGCAACTGACCGTCGGATAGGTTCGTCCACTTGAGGCCCTGGTCGGTGCTCTTCCAGATCCCGCCTCCGACGGTACCCATGTAATAAAGGTTTGAATTCCCAGGAACACCGGTGACAGCCACGACGCGTCCACCGATATACGGGCCCACACTGCGCCACTGCAGCTTGCTCATCAGCGTCGCTTGCGAAACCGGTCCGGCGTTCGCGGCCGCGGCCAGCAAAAACAATGCGTTTGCGATTATCAATGCGACAAAAGCGCGAGAAGGCGCTCTGCGACTCACGCTGGCTTGGGACAAAATGCTCCCTGACAATTGCATTTTGAGCTTACCTCCGGGCAGAAATCTATGCGTCCCGCGCCGCCAGGTCAAGCTCAAATGGTTGCAACGCGCGTCGCTCGCAAAGCGAATAGCGAAATGCGACCGCCCCATGTGAGCGCCTTGAGTACACAGACATTGTGGCAAACCAGCTTCTTGGTTCATGACATGCCCGCCATCGATATCGGCGTTGGCAGAACCCTGTCATTCCCGCGTCGGTAAAAAACTCGCTAAACGTGGTTTCGCCAGCTTTTTTATGCGTGCGGATCGAACCCGTGATAGATTCACCGGTTCTTGAGCGGAGGTTTGACATGATCGCTTGGAAAATGTGGCGGAACTTCGTTTGGCTCGCGGTGTGGCTGGCAGCCGGCGCGCTCAGCTTTTCTTCTGGGGTGCGAGCGCAGAGTGCGGCCCCGTCCAAGACACCGAATCCACTGGCGCAGCTCAAATACCGATTTGTAGGGCCTGTCGGAAATCGCGCCGACGCCATTGTGGGCGAGCCGGGGAATCCAGCTGTGGTGTATGTGGGCGCCGCGGCAGGCGGGATATTCAAGACGACGGACGGCGGAGTGAATTGGAAGCCGATCTTCGACAAGCAGGACGTGGCGGCAATTGGCTCGCTGGCGATTGCACCGTCGGCGCACAACATGATCTGGGCCGGAACGGGCGAGCCGTTCCTGATCCGTCCTGATTACCCTATGGGCGACGGAATTTATAAATCGACCGACAGCGGACGAACATGGCAGCACATGGGTCTCGAACTGACGGGGCGTATTGGCCGCGTGGTTGTCAATCCACATAATCCAAATATTGTGTTCGCCTGCGCGTTGGGGCAAGCGTACCGGCCGCAGAAGGAACGGGGCATTTATCGCACCGTCGACGGTGGAGAGACGTGGAAGCAAGTGCTTTTTGTGAACCAGGACACTGGTTGCTCCGACATTTCGATGGACGGGCACGATCCCCAGACGCTTTTCGCCGGGATGTGGCAGGTGAAAATTCGGACATGGGACCTCGATAGCGGAGGGACGGGCGGCGGCGTCTACGTATCGCACGATGGTGGCGACACTTGGGAAAAAGTTTCGGGACATGGACTGCCCGATGCGAGTCAACCGGTCGGAAAAGTTGGCGTCGGGGTGGCGCCCAGCGATTCGGATCGCGTCTACGCACTGATCGAAGAGAAAACGCCGAGCCTGT
>JBAUEX010000126.1:0-8717 GCA_049678845.1 Candidatus Acidiferrales bacterium | reverse complement strand
AATCGAATGCCGGCGCGGGACATTTTGCCGGCGCTTTCTCTTCCAACTCGTGCCACCACAAATCGCGCCCCTGCTTCCACGCGACTTTTTCGCCCGTGCGTTTCACCACCACCACCTTCTCAATCGTGGGACAGCTTTCAATCGCCTTGTCCGCCGTATCTTTCAAGGGGACAACGTGCCCGCGCCGAAAACCGCCATCCGCGGTAATCAGCCATTTCGCTTTCGCGTCTCCAATGCGATCCGCCAGCGACACCGCGCTGAATCCGCCGAATACAACCGAATGAATCGCGCCAATCCGCGCGCACGCCAGCAGCGCAATCGGCAGCTCCGGAATCATCGGCATATAGACCGCCACACAGTCGCCATCCTTGACGCCCAGCGCAAGCAGCGCGTTCGCAAATTTGCACACGCGCTCGTGCAGCTCCGCATAGGTGAATCTCAGTTGTTTCCCATCTTCCGCTTCCCAAAACAACGCAACTTTCTTCCCGTTCTTCGCCAGATGCCGGTCCAGGCAATTGTGCGCCACGTTCAACTTCCCGCCTGCGAACCATTTCGCGTGCGGCAAATTCCACTCCAGCACTTTTTTCGGCGGCTCGAACCAGTCGAGCATCTTCGCCTGCTCGCCCCAGAAACCTTCCGGGTCGTTATTCGCGCGGTCGTACAGTTTCCTGTATTCTTCGAGTGTGCGCACACGCGCTCGTTTCTGAAACACCGCTGGTGGCGGGATCGGCTTTTCTTCCAGTACGTGCGGATCAAATTCCTGCATGTTTCCTCCCTTGACGTGCCTCTAAAGTACGAAACGCCACCCCGCGCGGTCAAGGTTACATCGCGCAACCGTTTGCCCGTGGGCCTGTTCATAGGATTTAGGTCGATTTTCTGGAACTTTTCATCCCCGCCAAACGAATGCATATCGTAAGGCGCAGCGGATACGTCAAATAGAGCATGCCGGACAGGGCCGAACTCCGAGACGAGGACCTGCTGCGCCGCATGGGGGCGGGCGACGACGAAGCTTTTCGCTCGTTCTACTCGCGCCACCAGCGCCCGATTTACCGCTTCGCTCTGCATATGACGGGCCGACCCGAAGCCGCCGAAGAAGTCGTGCAAGAGGCTTTCATGACTCTGATTCGCGAGATTTCGAAATTCGATTCCGCCCGCGGCACGCCCCAGGCCTTTCTCTTCGGCATTGCGCGGAATCACCTGCGCCGTCTCGTGGAATCAGAAAAGCGTTTCGTCCCTCTTGCCGAGGATGACGATTTGCAGGTCCGCGCGGGCCAGGCGTCACTCTCCTATGGGCTAGGTGAGTCTTTATCTGACGATCTGGCTCGCGCTGAAATCATCGAGCGCGTGCGTCGCGCGGTACTCGCGCTGCCCGAGCATTACCGCGAAGCCGTTACGCTCTGCGATCTTCAGGGCTTCGATTACTCGGCTGCGGCTGCGACTTTAGATTGCCCCATCGGCACGGTGCGTTCGCGCCTGGCTCGCGCCCGCGAAATGCTCCTCGCAAGATTGCGGCCCACGCCCTCGGCGATAAAAAGACCTTCGAGGGCTGCCGGCAGCAGATGACGCTTTGAAAAAGGAATTGAAGGTACCGAAAGATGGAGCACATCAAAATGACTTGCGCGGAATTTGACACTATCGTTCACGACGTGGCCCGGCCCGACGCCCTCGACAAGCCTTCCGCCGTGATCGCTAAATTTCACGCCCAGACGTGCGAACGCTGCGCCGCGCGCCTTGCTCAGGCGCAGCTGCTCGCCGGCGCACTTGAAGCGGTTGCGCAAGACTCTGTTGACCTCGGAGCTCCCGCGCATCTCGAGCCCGCGCTGGTCTCCGCATTTCGCGAGCATCGTCGCAGCCTCGAGCGCAAGCAGCATCGTCAGCGTCGCAGGCGCCTGCGTTGGCTCGAATGGTCAGCTCTGGCTGCCGCCGCTGCTGTGCTGGTTGCGATTGGCGCGTGGAATTTCTCGCGTCCTCGCGTTATCGGAACGGACACGAATCGAAGCGTAGTTGTGACACGTCCTCTGAATTCCAACGCGGATGACGCATCGCAGCAAGCAGGGTCTGTTGAAACAGTCACGGCGGAAGATCCGAATTCCGATTTCGTTCCCGTGCCCTACGGGGAAGGGCTGTCTGCGGATGATTCCGGACTGGTGGTTCGCGTTTCCTTGACGCGCAGCGCGTTGGGCAGCCTGGGTTATCCGGTGGATGAGGTCCATGCCGGAGATGTGGTTCAGGCGGATTTGCTCGTTGGCGAAGACGGCTTGCCTCGCGCCGTGCGTCTGGTGCAGTAGAAAGCAATTCGCTTTAGGCGGCTTCCGTGCCGCAGGGAAACAGAAAAGAGGATCTTCACAATGATGACGACGATGACGAGCAGGATCTCTAAATATGCTGTCATGGCATCTGTGGCCCTTGGTTTGAGCGTGGCGATACAAGTCGGACATGTTCTTGGGCAGGGAATGCCAGAGCCTCACCCGGCAGAAATGGGGCCGGGGAGCTTTGCGTTCGAGCGAATCGTCGGCGCCTTTGGCGGGAAGGTGGTGACAAACGCACCATTCTCCGCGCAAGTGATGCGCGAGACGGTTCAAGTGCTTTCCGACGGGACACGAGTGGACCGAAAGGAGACGGGTAATATCGCGCGCGATGGCGTCGGCCGTACCAGGGAAGAGATCACCTTGTCGGCCATCGGGCCGTTTGCGGCGTCGGGGCCAGTGCCGCACATTGCGTTCATCCGGGACCCTGCGGCTGGGAAGAATTACATTTTGAATGAGAACATAAAGCTGGCGATGACCATTAGCCACCCAGCGGGGACAAATGAGCAAGGGCGAAGGATGATGAAACAGAAGATGAACGCCGGACTGGATTCTAACGTGCAAACCGTGTCGCTGGGCACAAAGACGATGGATGGTCTAATGGTGCAGGGGACGCGCCGCATACGCACGATTCCGGTAGGCCAGATTGGCAATGACAAGCCAATCGTGATTACGCGGGATGAATGGTACTCGCCGGATTTGCAAATGGTGATTGCGAGCACACGCTCCGATCCGCGGTTCGGGACGACCACATTTCAACTGACGAACATTAATCGGAGCGAGCCGCCCCAATCGCTTTTCATCGTTCCGCCGGATTACGCCGTCACGCCCGGCGGCAGGATGAAGCGCAAGTTTGCAAAGCCGGCGCCGCCCCCACCGCCTGACGGTCTGTGAACGCTCTTTCGGGCCGCTCCGCGGGTCTAACGATGTGCGGGCGGATCCTGGTTGGAATTGTGATTTTTGTTCGATCTTGTATTGCGGCTGCGCATCCGGCCGGCAAACAAGTCCCAAACGTGTCCGTCACCCCGGCGCGTCAGGGAAAAACAAAAAAGGGGCGCGCTCCCCGCGCGCCCCTTGCATCTTTCACCCCCGCTTTTCGCTGAAACCTATTTTGCTCGTGCAGTAGCTGGATGGCATCGGCCTCGGGCGCGTGACACGCATCACCAGTCGTGAGCTGTCGCGCGGTCGAGCAACTCCACAACGTGCATTACTTCCTGGTCTGTCGCGTGCAACCTCGCGCCCGCCCGCAATTGCAAAATGCATCCCGGATTTGCTGTGACAATTGCCGAGGCCTTTGTCGACGCCGCATGCCGCATTTTTTCAGCCAGCAATTCCATCGACGTTTTCGTCTCCGTTACGTTGTAAACGCCTGCTGACCCGCAGCACTGATCGGCCAGCGGCATCTCGACGAATTCCACTCCAGGCACGGCGCGAATCAATTGTCGCGGCGCCTCGCGGATTTTTTGCCCGTGAAGCAGGTGGCACGAATCCTGGTAGGTAACGCGCAACTTTGTTTCGCGCAGCGGCGCGGATAATCCCAACTCGGCAAGAAATTCGGTAACGTCCCGCATCTTTGACCTGAACTGCGACGCCGATTCCGCCGTGCTCGCTCGCTCTCGAACATCCTGCGCGCCCTCAGCGCCCGCATCCTTCGCGAATAAATGCGTGTACTCTTTCAGCGTCGACCCGCATCCCGCCGCGTTGGTGATAATCGCGTCAAACGGCTCGCGCAAAAATATTTCCATATTCCTGCGCGCCAGGCTTCGTGCCACGTCGCGCACTCCGGCATGTGCGGCAAGCGCGCCGCAGCACGATTGCTCAGCCGGAACCACAACTTCGCAGCCATTCGCCTGCAACACGCGAATCGTCGCGTCGTTGAGCGCGGTGAACGTCACTTGCGCCACGCATCCTGCAAAAAATGCCACGCGGGCGCGCCGTTCTCCGCGCGCTGGAAACGTTTGCCCCAGCCGTGAATGGAAAAACTCGCGGTCGATTCGCGGCAGAAGCGCGGCCCGTTGCTGCAATCCCATCAGTCGCAACAATCCACTTCCGCGCGCAACGGTTTCCAGCCCTGAACGCTGATAAAACCGCACGATTCGGGCCATTCGGGCGATGCGTTGCGGTTCAACGAGCAGCCGCCGGTAGACGAAATTGCGAATCGCCCGCGACGCGCGCGGCCTCTTGTAATTCTTCTCGATTTGCGCACGCGCCTGCTCCACCAGCTTTCCGTATTCCACTCCCGACGGGCACGCCGTCTCGCACGCCCGGCA
The DNA here is from genome assembly GCA_049678845.1 of Candidatus Acidiferrales bacterium. Lineage (GTDB taxonomy): Bacteria > Acidobacteriota > Terriglobia > Acidiferrales > UBA7541 > DAHUXN01. The sequence continues at coordinate 4,141 of JBAUEX010000126.1, read as the reverse complement.
ATCCAGGCACCGGTCAATGTGCGTGACGAACGCTTCGCCCAATTCCATCCGCCCCTGGTCAATCAGCGCCATCTGACGGATGCGCCCGCGCGGCGAATCCGCTTCGTTGTGCCACAGCCGGTAGGTGGGACAGGCGTTCAAGCACAGCCCGCAATGAATGCAGCGCGAATAATCCGCGTACTCGGGATTATCTCCCGCCGTGAATCCGCTCAGCGTCTCGGCGAACTCTCGCTGCGCTTCTTCGTGAGTTTGCGGCGGCGCGCCCGGCATTTCTAAAGTCCTCCCAGGAATCGTCCCGGCGCAAAAATGCCGTGCGGGTCAAATGCCTGCTTCACGCGCTGCATCAACGGAAAATCTTCGCCCGGCTTGCGCCAGACATTCAACTCGCGTTTCAGTTCGAGAGGGCTCTGCAGAATCAATCCGCGGTTATTCTTTCCCGCGCCGGAAACGATTTCCTTAGCGCATTGCGCCAGTCGCGTCATCGTCGTTGCCTCGCGTTCCGCGGGCAACAGTGCAAAATAAATCACGCCAACTCCGCGCGCAAACACGGCGCAAGGCAGATCGTGCTCTGTCGCAATGTCTTTAAGCGATTGCACGGTCTCAGCCATTTGCGTTGGCAGCGTAATGACTTTTGCGATCACGCCATCGGTCAACTTGTTCGCTGTCAGCGCAGGAAATTCTCGAATTGCGGTGATCAGCGCTGTGACTGCGGCTCCGTCGAGAGCACGAAACGCTGCTGCGTTTGTCTTGGCCGACATGCTTTTCAGGTCGCCGGCGCTGCGTTCGAGAACGCGCGCGTTTCCCGCCGCCGAAAGCGCGACGCTCCATTCCGTTTGATCCATCGGAAGTTGAGCATCCAATAATGCCGCGGCCGATCCATCAAAAATTTCCAAAGTCTGTGGCGCGAGCGGCGAGTTGCGAAGACTGTCCGCGAATGCAAATGCCTCTTCGGCGCGCGTAAATTGTGCGAGCCACGCCCGCGTTGTTGCAGCTAGCGGAAACGTTTTTAAATTCACGCGCGTCACGATGCCGAGCGAGCCAATCGCGCCCAGCATCAGCTTGTGCAAATCGTATCCGCTGACATTTTTAACGACGCGGCCGCCGCTTTTCGCCAGCGCGCCGTCGCCCGTGACGAATTCCATGCCAAGAACAAAATCCCGCGCGGTCCCATACATCTGCCGCAGCGGAGAGTCGACTCCGCTCCCAAGCGTCCCGCCAATCGTCGCGCGCTCGTAGAAGGGAACTGCCAGCGGCAAAAATTGCTTGTGCTCCGCAAGCGTCTCGGCGAGTTTCGCGAGAGGAATGCCTGCTTCAACGCTCAGCGTCAAGTCGCCAGGATCATACGAAATTACGCGGTCGAGCCGCGTCATGTCGATTGCGAGGTCGTAGCGTGCAGGCGGCATGCCAATGCCAAGTTTCGTTCGCGCGCCCATGGGAATCACCGCGAGCTTTTCCGCGGCCGCGAGTTTCGCCAACTCGGCCACCTCCTTCGCCGCCCCAGGCCGCGCCGCAGCGCTCGGCCGCGCGCCATCGACTTCGTATGCAGCGAGCTGAGCGGGATCGTCCGTAACGTTTGCCGCGCCCACAATCTCGGCGGCGCGCGACGGCATCGCTTTGGCCGGTGAACTCATGCGAAATCTTTTCCCGTAGCGGGCGCGCTATTTCCGGCGCCGCGTTGCGGCAGGGGACGAATGCGTACTTCGCCGCAGCCTTTGCCCGTTGGGAAAATCTTGCCGGGATTGAGCAGTCCCGCCGGATTGAAAGCATCGCGCACGCGCCGCATCAGCGCTAGGTCCGCCTCGCTGAACAGAAGCGGCATCAACCGGTCCTTTTCCATTCCCACGCCGTGCTCGCCCGTAATCGTGCCGCCCATCTCGATGCAGAAGCGAATAATCGCGTCCGCGGTCGAAACCGCGCGCTCGAATTGTTTCGGGTCGCGCGCGTCGAAGAGAATAATCGGGTGCAAATTGCCGTCGCCCGCGTGAAAAATATTGCCGATCTCGAAACCATTTTCTTTTCCGATGCGCTCAATTTCCCGCAATGTTTGCGGCAATTTCGTTCGCGGAATCACGCCGTCCTGCACGTAATACGTTGGCGACAGTCGCCCGACCGCCCCGAACGCATTCTTGCGCCCCTTCCACAGTAAATCGCGTTCGGCGGCATCGCGCGCCACACGGACTTCGCGCGCTCCATGCATTTTGCAAACTTCGCCGATGTCTTTCGCGTGCTGTTCCACGGCTTCGCGCAAGCCATCAACCTCGATCAGCAACACAGCCGCGCTATCCAGCGGGAATCCCGCGTGTACCCACGCCTCGACCGCGCGCAAAGTCCAGCCATCGAGCATTTCGCACGCCGCCGGCGTAATTCCGCGCGCCGTGATTTCAACCACCGTCTCCGTCGCGCCGTCCACGCGATCGTAAATCGCCAGCAGCGTTTTCACGGCTTCCGGCAAACGCGTCAGCCGCACGGTGACTTCCGTGACCAGTGCCAGCGTCCCTTCGGATCCCACAAACAGGCCGCACAAATCGTAGCCCGGCGCGTCCACCGCTTTTCCACCGATACGCACCAGCTCGCCCGTAGGCATCACCATTTCGAGGCCCAAAATGTGATTCGTCGTCACGCCATAGGCGAGCGTGTGCGGGCCGCCCGCGTTTTCGGAAACGTTTCCGCCGATTGTGCACGCCTTCTGGCTCGACGGATCCGGCGCAAAATGCAGTCCCACGGGCGCGACCGCCGCATTCAAATCCGAATTCACCACTCCAGGCTGCACCACCGCGCGCTGATTCTCTGCATCGATCTCGAGAATCTGATTCATCCGCGCGAACGAAACGATGATGCCCCCTTCTCGCGCCAGCGCTCCGCCCGAAAGGCCCGTGCCCGCGCCGCGCCCGACGATTGGGATCTTGTATCGATTCGCGAGTTCGACAATTCGCACCACGTCGGCGGCGGTTTGCGGAAAAACGATGCCTTGTGGGCGCGCGATTTCCACCGACCCGTCATATTCATACAGCAGCAAATCCTCGGGTTGGCTCAGAACGCAGTCTTTGCCCAGGAATTGCTCGAGCTCGTTAAGGAGATGGCGATCCATAGTTGGTTGGACGATTGGTTAGACGCGCGAAAACCACTATAGTCGCGCGTCTCTCCCGTCGTCAACGTGGTGCCCCGGCATCACGGTTTTGTGTGTGGCATGACGCGAAACACTTCCGAGGTCGCGCGGGCGAGCCACACGAATCCGTCGATCACAATCAGCGCCCCAATCAACCGCCACATCCTCAGCCGCGCGCGGTATTGTGACTGCTCCTCTTCGGTTGCTTCCGCGCGAGGCCCTGCCGAGTCGCCCCAAGGTTTCCCGAGAAAATGTTTCCAGACATGTGTTAACCCACGCGCGATTTCCGTCGCGGAAAGCAGAATCACCAATCCGACACTCAGAATGCAGGTGCCGATGAGATACTTGACCAGCGGATCGTGCATCGAGCGCGAATATAGACTGGAACTCGCTGCCGTGCAATCGTGATACGGCGCATGCGTGCTGCGTTGACACACCGCGTGACGATATGCTACTCACGCTCGCGGTATTGATCGGGGACCTCAATTATGAGACCAAAAGTATTCGTCACTCTTGGCCTGTTCGCGCCCGCGCGAGAACTTCTCGAAAAGCATTTCGATGTGGATTATTGGACAGGCCAGCCACGGCCGGCTCGCGACGAATTGTTGCGCCGTGTCGCTGGTAAGGAAGCGCTCATTTGCTTGCTGACGGAAGAGGTAAACGACGATTTGCTCGACCGCGCGCCGGACTTGCGCATTGCCGCCACCGTTTCGGTCGGCTACGACAACATTGACGTCTCCTCCTGCACGCGCCGCAAAATTGTCGCCACCAATACGCCGGGTGTTCTCGATGACACGACCGCCGATTTCGCATTCGCGCTGCTGATGGCCATCGCGCGCCGCATTGTCGAAGGCGACGCCTGGATGCGCTCAGGCACTTGGCCGGGCTGGAATCTCGATCAACTGTGTGGCTCCGATGTTTCCGGCAAGACGCTCGGCGTCATCGGCTTTGGACGCATCGGCCGCGCTATGGCAAAGCGTGCGCAAGGTTTCGACATGCGCATTCTCTATACCGATGCGATGCGCGCTGCTCCTG
>JBAUEX010000125.1:0-6541 GCA_049678845.1 Candidatus Acidiferrales bacterium | reverse complement strand
AAAGCTACTGCGGCCTTGGGCGAACCCGGGATCTCCCGGTTCCCGAGCGAGGTGTCTGCGTACGTGCACGGGGTCTCTGACCGCGCGGGACTCTGGAGCACCTCGCGATATCGGTGCACCCGATGGGACCTTCCGCCTCCTCCGACAGCGTCGGCGTCCCGGAGTAAGTTTCTTACGCGGCTCAATACCCGGCCCGCACGTTCCCCTGTCAACGCTTCGACGCCGCCCTTGCGAGCGACTCCGCATGACTCGGGGCCGATGTGGATCGCTAAACCACTTTCGTATGACTTTTGCATTCACTACACCTCGCCGGTTTAACCGGCGCACCGGAGGAAATTCATGAAGCGCGCTCTGATTTTTGTCTCGTTATTCTTTATGTTCGCGGTATTGCCCGCCGTCGCTCAAAATACGAAAACAAAAGACGAGGCAAAGCCGCTGCCCAGCATCGACCAGAAGACGACGGGCATGCCAAAGCTCCCGGGCTTCTTCACTTATTACTGGGACGCGCGCCAAGGAAAAATCTGGCTGCAGATCGACAAATGGAATACGGAATTCCTCTACGTCGAATCGCTGCCGGATGGCGTCGGCTCAAATGACATCGGCCTCGACCGCGGCCAACCTGGCGAAACGCAAGTCGTGCATTTCGAGCGCAGCGGCCCTCGCGTCCTTCTGGTCGCGGAAAACGAACGCTACCGCGCTGTAACCGACGACGCCGCGCAGCGCCAAGCGGTCAAGCAGGCATTCGCGCAATCCGTCCTCTGGGGATTCGATGCAGCAGCCGAAAACGGCGACGTCGTGCTCGTCGACGCCACTCCATTTTTTCTCCACGATGCCCACAACGTTATAGAAAAACTGAAAGCCACAAAGCAGGGTGTCTTCCGTCTGGACCCCTCGCGCTGCGCCATCTATTTGCCCCGCACCAAAAATTTCCCCGAAAATTCCGACGTGGAGTCCACGCTGACGTTCACGACTGAAGAGCCCGGACGCTGGGTGCAGGAAGTAACGCCAGACCCGCAAAGCGTGACCGTTCGCGAACATTTTTCATTCGTGCAGTCGCCTCCGCCCGGTTTTCATCCGCGCGAATACGACCCGCGCTCCGGATTCTTCGGCATCCAGTACATGGACTTCGCCACGCCGGTCGACGAATCCATTCACAAACGCTTCATCGTTCATTTCCGGCTTCAGAAGAAAGATCCCTCGGCTGCACTCAGCGAGCCCGTTAAGCCGATTATTTATTACGTTGACCGTGCCGTACCCGAACCAATCCGTTCCGCGCTCGTCGAAGGCGCAAGCTGGTGGAATCAAGCTTTCACCGCGGCGGGCTACAAAGATGCGTTTCAGGTGAAAGTGCTGCCCGAAGGCGCTGATCCCATGGACATTCGCTACAACGTGATCGAGTGGGTGCCGCGAGCGACGCGCGGTTGGTCCTACGGCAGTGCGATCGTTGACCCGCGAACGGGTGAAATCATCAACGGGCACGTTAATATGGACGCGCTGCGTATCCGCCAGGTTTTCCTCATCGCGCAAGGCCTCCTCGATCCTTTTGGCAACGACCCGGCGGCGCTCGATCAGGCAAACGAGATGGCTCTGGCGCGCGTTCGTCAACTCTCCGCGCATGAAACGGGCCACACCATCGGCCTGATGCACAATTTTGCCGGAAGCATCGTTGACCGCAGCTCGGTGATGGATTATCCCGCGCCGGTTGTCACCGTCGGCGCGAATGGCGTGCCCGATGTCTCGAACGCCTACGCAGTCGGCATCGGCTCATGGGACAAAGTGGCCATTGATTATGGCTACCGCCAATTTGCCGAAGGGGCAAACGAGAGGCAGGCGCTCAATAAAATTCTCGACGATGCCTTTTCTCACGGTCAAATTTATCTCTCCGATCAGGAAGCCCGCCCGCTCGGCTCGGCGAGCCCCGTCGCTCATTTGTGGGACGTCGGCAGCAACGACCTCGATCAATTGAAACAGGTGATGGCCGTGCGCGCCGCCGCGCTCAAGCGCTTCTCGGAAGACGCCATTCCGCAAAACGCCCCAATGGCCACGCTCGAAGACGTGCTCGTCCCGATTTACCTCTACCACCGCTACCAAGTCACGGCCGTCGCAAAGAGCATTGGCGGCCTTGACTATTCGTTTAACGTCCGCGGCGGCGCGCAAAAAAATCCGGGAATTGTCTCTGCGGAGCAGCAGCGCGCGGCCATTCACGCCGTGCTCGACACTTTGCAGCCCCGTGTGCTCGCACTCCCGGAATCGTTGTTGGAGATGATTCCGCCGCGTCCGCCCGAGTATCCAAATTCAAATGAAAATTTCGCCCGCCGCACCTCTCCGGCGTTCGATTCTCTCGCGCCCGCCGAGGCCGCCGCCGAAATCGTTGCCAGCCTGCTGCTCGAGCCGAATCGCGACGAGCGCATGGTGGAATATCACGCCCGCGAAGCGAAGGATCCGGGCTTCGCCGAATTGCTCGATGATTTGCTCACCGCCACATGGAAAGCCCCGTCGCAAAGCGGCTACGACGGCGCGATCCAGCAAACGGTCGACTCCGTGGTCCTCGATCATTTGATGGCCCTCGCGGCCGACGATCATGCCGCGTCAGAAACGCGCGCGATTGCCTCGCTGAAACTCGATCAACTCAAGACCTGGCTCGCGGCGCAGTCGAAATCAGCCGCCGATGAAAGTCGCCGTGCGCAATTCTTTTTTGCGGCGCAGGAAATCGACCGTTTCGAAAAGAATCCTGCCGCGCTGCATTTGACGCTGCCGGCCCCGCCGCCCGCCGGCGATCCCATCGGCGCCGACGGCTGGCAGTAACCGCTCGCTCACCGGCATACGTGACGACAGTGCGACGCGCTGCCTACGTTCACGCGCATAGGCAATGGAGTCGACCAAGACTTGGGATGGTTGGCGCAGGCAGAAAGGGCCCCATGCCGCTTGGTCACCGGGGACGTATCCGCAACTTCTGCGCGAAAGTTACGATTCTCCTCCGCTTCTCCATGTAGAAGGAAACGCAGATCTTTCTGAATCGCCACGCAATCTCGATCGTTGGGACGCGTCGTCCCACCCCTTGGGGGAATCAAATGGCAGAGCGGTTGGCGCGCGATCTGGCCGATCGCGGCCTGGCAATCGTCAGCGGTTTGGCGCGAGGAATCGACGCTTGCGCCCACAAAAGAGCGCTCCGCTCGGCGCGAGCGATCACCCACAAGCCTTCTTGGCTGCGGCGTCGATGTTATCTATCCGAAGGAGGACCGAAAGATTTTTGCGGAAATCGAGCTGCGAGGGGCGATTATATCTGAGTTCCCCATGGGAGCGTTTCCCGCGCCCCGGAATTTCCCCATTCGCATTCGGTTGATTGCGGGGATGGCGCGCGGAGTTGTGGTGGTCGAGGGAGCGCAGTATTCTGGGTCGTTGATCACCCCGAGGCTGGCGCCATGGAATCGGGCCGCGAAGTCTTCGCCGTGCCCGGGAACGTGACGCAGCCCATAGCCTTCGGCCCGAATCAGTTGATCAAACAGGGCGCGAAGCTCGTGGGTCCTGGAAAGATGGGATTAAAGGAGCTGCCGACGCCCATTCGCGCCGAGCTGCTGCCCGTCGAGACAACGGATGGCGCCGCGCGAGCATCGTGGGTGGAGCAGAGTTTGGGACCGGCGGAGAAGGCGCTCTACGCTATGCTCGAAGTCTAGAGCGCCCGGCACGTCGACGATTTGATCGAGCAATCGGGGCTCAGTTCTTCCGAAGTTCTCTCGTCGCTCTTTGAAGGAAAGGCCTGGTTGAGCAGCTGTCAGGGAAACGATTCTTGAAAGTAGTGGTGTAGCGGTTCAAGCGGGAAAGGAATCTCGAAAAGCTATGGGACGTTCTCTCGTGATCGTCGAATCGCCGGCCAAGGCCAAGACGATCAACAAGTATCTCGGGCGCAATTACACCGTGCGCGCCTCCTACGGCCACGTGATGGACCTGCCGAAGAAAGAACTCGGCATAGACATTAAGGACGATTTCGAGCCCACCTACACCGTAATTCCGGGGAAATCGAAAATACTCAACGAGCTCAAAAAGCTGGGCGCTGACGCTGACGCAATCTACGTCGCGACCGACCCGGACCGCGAAGGCGAAGCCATCGGCGCGCATCTGGTGCACTTCCTCACCGGTACGCAAATCGCCGTCGAGCCCGAAGAGAATGGCGCGAAAGGCGAAAAAAACGGCGACAAAGCCGGCAAGAACGGCGCGCCAAAAAAGAAGAAAGAAAAGAAGAGCAAAGTCGACCGAAAGAAAATCTTCCGCGTCATGTTCCACGAAATCACGCCCAAGGCCATCAAGGCCGCTTTCGACCACGCCGGCGCGCTGAATACAAATCTAGTGGACGCGCAGCAGGCGCGGCGTGTTCTCGACCGCCTGGTCGGCTACAAAATTTCACCGCTCCTCTGGGACAAAGTGCGCCGCGGCCTCTCCGCCGGCCGCGTGCAAACCGTTGCGTTGCGCCTGATCGTGGATCGCGAACGCGACATTCGCGCGTTCACTCCCCAGGAATACTGGACCATCCACGCGATGGTCGCGGCAGGAGAGCCGCCTGCGTTTGAAGCCAAGTTGTGGCGCTACAAGGGCGAAGAAATCGAAGTCCCCAATGCCGAGAAGGCGCAGGAAGTCGTCAGCGCCGTCGAGAATGCCGAGTGGCAAGTCGCCAGCGTCGCTCAAAAAGAGAAGCGCCGCTGGGCCCCGCCGCCGTTCACCACTTCCAAGCTCCAGCAGGCCGCTTACAACCGCCTCCGCTTTTCCGCCAAGCGCACCATGATGCTCGCGCAGCGCCTTTATGAAGGCGTCGAACTCGGTGAGGAAGGTTCCGTCGCGCTGATCACGTATATGCGCACCGATTCGGTCCACGTATCGGCGGACGCCATCGCGCAGGTTCGGGATTTCGTCGGCTCGAACTATGGTCCCGGCTACGTTCCCGAGAAACCGAATTTCTTCAAGTCGAAGAAGCAGGCGCAGGAAGCTCACGAAGCCATTCGCCCCACCGACGTCGTGCGCTCGCCCGATCAAGTCAAGCGCTACCTCGACGAAGACATGTTCAAGCTCTACCAACTCATCTGGCAGCGATTCGTCGCCTCGCAAATGGTCCCGGCGGTGTTCGACCAGACCACGATCGACACTTCCGCCGCCGATTACATTTTCCGCGCCAGCGGTTCGGTGATGAAGTTCGACGGCTATTTGGCCGCTTACTCCGCTTCCCGCGACGATGAAGACAAAGGCGAAGCCGCCGAGCAACTCCCCGGCGCAGCGCCCGCCGCCGAAGAAGATGCGGATGCCGAGGGCCGAACGCTCCCCCGCGTTACCGAAGGCGAACGCCTGCGTCTCGAAAAAATCCGTCCCGACCAGCATTTCACCGAACCGCCGCCGCGTTACACGGAAGCGACACTCGTGAAAGAGCTCGAAGACAAGGGCATCGGCCGGCCGTCAACCTACGCATCGATTATTTCAACGATCGTCGAGCGCGAGTACGTCAACAAAGAACAAGGCCGCTTCACGCCCACGCTGCTCGGCGAAAAAGTAAGCGATCTGCTCGTGAAAAGTTTCGAGGATATTTTCGACGTGGGCTTCACGGCGCGCCTGGAAGATGAACTCGATGAAATCGAGGAAGGCAAACTGCCCTGGCGAAAATCCGTCAAGGTATTCTGGAAGCACTTTGAGGACGATTTGGAGAAGGCCGAAGGCGAAATGGAGTCCTACAAGGCCGGGATCCCCACCGACGAGAAGTGTCCCAAGTGCGAAAAGGGCATGCTCCTCGAACGCATCAGCCGCCACGGATTTTTCCTCGGCTGCGAGCGCTATCCCGATTGCGATTACATCCGCGACATTTCCGATACCGGCAGCGAGGAAGTCGAAGGCGACAACACCATCGAGTATTGCCACAATTGCGGCCGCGAAATGGTCATGAAGCGCGGCCGTTTCGGCGCCTTCCTGGCGTGTTCCGGATATCCGGATTGCAAAACGACCCGTCGCTTGGCCGCGGGAACCAGAAAAGCGCGCCTGCCGGACGTTCCGCTCGACGAGAAATGCCCCACCTGCGGCGAACAGCTCCTCAAGCGTCACGGCCGTTTCGGCGAATTCATCGGCTGCTCGAAATACCCGAAATGCAAATACACGCGGCCCATCACTCTCGGAATCAAATGTCCCAAATGCGGCGAAGGCGAATTCGTCCGCCGCGGCACGGCCAAGGGACGCGGGCGCGGCAGAATTTTCTATGGCTGCAGCCGCTATCCCGATTGCGATTACACCTCGCCGCACGAGCCGCTTGCTGAACCGTGTCCCAAATGCGGCGCGCCCTTCATTGTGCTCAAACGTTCCAAGCATGGCGCATTTCGTGCCTGCTCCAGGGAAGGCTGCGACTGGGAGGTCCCGGAGAGCGAAGGCGCGGTTGCTCAGCCTGTGGAAACGTCCGCGGCCGAGCCCGTCAAATCGTGAACTTTCGCCAGCGAGACATCCCGGCGACTCTGTCTTCCAGCGGTGCCCACAGCGTACCAAAAGGCCCCGTGATGCCCATGACCACTACGAACAC